>NZ_JARVTA010000018.1:0-150168 GCF_030208915.1 Arthrobacter sp. efr-133-TYG-104 | reverse complement strand
TCCGTTGAAAACAAAAAATCAAACAGACACAACCACACCCACCGGAAATAACGGCCGGCACGGCTGCACAAAATTCGAAACCAGCTGAAAACCAGACCACCACACACACACGTGCGCAACAGCCCAGCCATAATTTCAACCAATCAAAAAACAATCGGCATCAACAAACTTGGCACACTATTGAGTTCTCAAACAACAGACACTAACCGGCACCACCCACACCCCACAGGGTCCAGGATCGCTCCGGAGCAACTTTTCAAACTTACCTGATCAACCTGGCCTTGGCAAATCAGCGTTTCCGCGATTCCCATCCCGTCCGATCAGCCCCCACCCGTCGCCGGCGCACTGGCAAGCGCGCCAATTTCAGGCTCATATTGAAGGGGGTCGGCCCCCGCAGTTACCAGCCCTAGGCTGCCTCACTCGCGGCGACTCAGAAGACATTACACGCTCCATGACCTCGGCACAAATCGGGCCCCGCACCGCCGTCGAACCGGGTCAAACCACGCGGGGCGTGGTGGTGGAAACGCCGGGTTTAAGGCGGAGAGAGCCGGCAACCGTAGCGGTTGCCGGCCCTCTCCGTGCAGGGACTTCTCCATGCCAGGACTTCTCCGTGTTAGGACTCTAGGCCGACACTTCGATCGTGGCGAGATTCTTCTTGCCACGGCGAAGGAGCAGGTACCGGCCGTGAAGCAAGTCATCCTCAGCAATGACGGCATCGGGATCAGACACCTTGGTGTTGTTCACGTAGGCACCGCCCTCGCCGACAGTACGGCGGGCTGCAGACTTACTGTCCGACAGTCCCGAGGCGACCAAGAGATCGATGATCCCCAGGCCGTCAGCTCCGACCTTCGCCGAAGGAAGTTCTGCAGTGGCTGCTTCCAAAGTCTGTTCGTCCAGCACAGTCAGGTCTCCGTTGCCGAACAACGCCGCCGAAGCGGTGATGACTTTCTCGGTCGCGTCGACTCCATGCACGAGCGAGGTGACCTCGAAGGCAAGCTTCTTCTGGCCCTCGCGGGCAAACGGGCGTTCGGCCACCGCTTGTCCGAGTTCCTCGATCTCAGCCCGTGAAAGGAAAGTGAACACCTTAAGGCGGTCCACCACATCGGCATCGGCGGTGTTGAGCCAGAACTGGTAGAACGCGTAGGGGCTGCACATGTCCGGATCAAGCCAGATGGCGTTGCCTTCGCTCTTGCCGAACTTGGTGCCGTCGGAGTTGGTGATGAGGGGCGTGCCCAGGGCATGCACGCTCTTGCCTTCGACCTTGCGAATGAGCTCCGTGCCACTGGTGAGGTTGCCCCATTGGTCCGAGCCGCCCGTCTGCAGGGCGCAGCCATATTCACGGAAAAGCTGGAGGTAGTCCATTCCCTGCAGAATCTGGTAGCTGAACTCGGTGTAGCTGATGCCCTCGTCCGAGTTCAGGCGGGAGGCAACTGCATCCTTGCGGAGCATGGTGCCCACGCGGAAATGCTTCCCGATTTCCCGGAGGAAATCGATGGCGCTCAGTGGCGCGGTCCAGTCCAGGTTGTTGACCATCCGGGCCGGGTTCTCACCGTCGAAACTCAGGAAGCGGCGTACCTGCCCCTGGAGGTAGCCGACCCACTCCGCCACCGTGTCTTTGGTGTTCAAGGTGCGTTCCGCCGTCGGACGCGGATCCCCAATGAGTCCGGTAGAGCCACCTACCAAGCCGAGTGGCTTGTGGCCGGCAAGTTGCAGGCGGCGCATCAAAAGCAACTGCACCAAGTTGCCCAAATGCAGCGAAGGCGCGGTGGGATCGAAGCCACAGTAATAGGTGATCGGGTCCCCGGCGAGAAGCTTTTCCAGTTCCGTTTCGTCCGTGGAAACGTGTACAAGACCCCGCCATTTAAGCTCCTGCCAGATGTTGGCAAAAGCGGGATCGTTGTGTTGGGACTCAATGTTGTTTACGTGTGGCACGAGATCTAAGTTAGCAGGATTGACGCGCCATTTTCCTAGCGTTCGATGCCGGCAGGAAGCGGGGCGGCGGCGATGAGGCGAAGACGTTGCGTGGCCCGCGTCATGGCAACGTAAAGGTCGCCCACCTTTCCGTGCTCGTGGTTCAGCATGGCTGCAGGCTCCAAAACCACCACGCCGTCGAACTCGAGGCCCTTGGCTTCCTTGGGACTCATCACCACGATGTCCTGCTCGTAACTACCCGCACCACCACCGACACGCCGTCCGTACACCTTCCGGAGCGCGGCAGCGGCCTGCGGCAGCAGCGGTCCGTCGGCAATCACGGCGAGCAATCCGCCGTCGAGCGCTGTGATTTCCTCGGGCAGGACCTCAAGGAGGCGCGGCACGATCCCCTCCGCATCGACACGGTCCACGATCGGCGACCATTTGCCTTCCCGCACAGCCTTGGGGGCCGAGACCACCAAACCCGCGCGGTTGGCCATGCGGACCGCCGCCTCGGCGATTTGCGACGGCGTCCGGTAGTTCACCGTCAGTTCTTCCAATGACCACCGGTCACCGAACGACGGCGCCAGGGCGCTCTTCCACGAATTGGCACCGGCCGCTGCACTGGTCTGCGCGATATCCCCCACGATCGTGAAGGACTTCAACGGGCAACGACGGACCAAGAGGCGCCACTGCATGGGCGAAAGTTCCTGGGCCTCGTCAACAATAATGTGTCCAAAAGCCCACGAGCGATCGCTTGTGGCTCTTTCGGCCGCGGTGAGTCGGCTTTCACGTTCCTGGTTCTGGTCGGCGAGCTCTTCGGCCGTGACCAGGACATCGACGCCCATCGATTCCATGTTGGCCAAGGTCTGCTTGGCGTTGGCGAGATCCCGGGCACGGTCCGCTTCCTGCTGGGCCAATCCCCTGCCTGCGGCCGGATCGAGTTCACCGAGCAACTCGGCAGCCTCGTCCAACAACGGCACATCCGCCTCAGTCCACGGCGCGTCCGCGGGACGCTGCAGCAAGTCGCGCTGCTCCGGCGTCAGGTGTGGCGTGCAGACCTCGAGGATGGCGGGTTTGCTGAAGAGCTCGGAAATCAACTTCTCCGGTGTCATCGGCATCCAGCAAAGGTTCAGCGCAATGCGGACATCCCGGGCAGACCGGACGTCCTCTGCCAGGTAGGCGCGATCGGCATTGTTGCCGATATTCGACTCCTCCACCAGATCGGTCAACTGCTCTGTGAGCTCACGCAGGAGGATCTTCACGAACGTCAAGCGCGCCTCATTGTGGGGTTTGCCGGTGGCCCGCGCCTTTTCGCGGGCACGGCGTACCTGCCTGACTGAAAGGGTCAGCTTGCGCGAGTCCACTTCGAGGATCAGGTCCTGGGCAGGGGTCCGTTGGCGGTTGGCGACGGCGTTGGCCACCACCTTGGCCATGTCGAGCTTGCCCTTGAGGGCCGCTACGTTGCTGTCCTCCTCCGGCACGGCATGGATTCCGGGCATGAGGCGGCCGAGGCTCGCCATGACCACGCCGGTTTCGCCGAGCGATGGAAGGACGCGTTCGATGTAGTGCATGAAGGAGGACGACGGCCCCACCAAGAGGACGCCGGCGCTCTTGAGCCGGTCCCGGTGGGTGTACAGCAAGTAGGCTGCCCGGTGCAGGGCGACAGCGGTCTTTCCCGTACCGGGACCACCTTGGACCACCAGGGCGCCGGAGATGGAGGAACGGATGATCCGGTCCTGCTCGGACTGGATGGTGCCCACGATGTCGGACATGCGGCCCGTGCGCTTGGAGTTAAGGGCAGCAAGCAGCGCACCCTCACCTTGGAGTGGCTCGTCATCGGCCAACAAGCCAGCGTCCAGGACATCGTCCTCGATGGCCTTGACCTCACGTCCCTGGAGGATCAGGTGACGACGACGACGGACACCTTGCCGGTCGAAGGCAGTCGCCTGGTAAAAGTGGCCGGCTTCAGGCGCCCGCCAGTCAACCATGAGCCGCTGGAGGTCAGCCGTGGTCAAGCCAATGCGGCCGATGTACTGCTCCTCGCCCGAGTCGAGGTCCAGGCGGCCGAACACCAGCCGGTCATCGACGGCGTCGAGCTGGGCAAGGCGGTCCTCGTACAGGGCCGCGAAAGCGTCACGTTCGGACACATTCTGCATGGTTCCCACAGCACCGGCCCTGCGTACCTGCGCCAACTGGGCACGCTTTTCTTCACGCAGCTCATCGAGCCGGGCATACAGCCCGGCCACATATTCCTGCTCGTGGACCAAATCAGCGTCGTGCATCGAACCGTACCCCTATCGCAAAAGACAGACCGTCCATTCTACAGTGATTTTGGTAAACGCGGTGGGGTGGCGGTCACATGCCGGACGGCGTTAGATCGTGACGGCGCGCTTCCGCGGACGTGCCGCTTTGTAGCGCGAGACGGTGGGATCGTTGTCGACCCAAAAGCGCCATGGGTATTCGCTCGTTCCGCCCGGTCCTGCCACCCCGACTCTGGGTCCGCTGGACACCGCTTCGGCCGGCGAGCGCGGCAACCACAGACTGAAAGGTTCCGCGAGCGCGTCACGGCCTGTGTCCGCCGTCGTAAGTCCCAGCGCGGAAGCCAGCCGGGCAGGTCCGCTCGCCAGATCCTTTGGCGTTTTGGCGGCGGGGCGGCGGGCCGCGGCAAGTCCTTCGCCGTCGACAATCTCACCTGCCCGCAGCAAGAGGGCGGATGGTGCGTCCTCCGGACCGCAGACGAGGTTGGCGCAGTAATGCATGCCGTAGGTGAAGTAAACGTAGAGGAATCCTGGCGCCCCGAACATCGGGGCGTTTCTGGCTGTGCGTCCGCCAAAGGTGTGGGAGCCGGGGTCGGGGTGCTGGGAATCACGTGGGCCCATGTACGCTTCCACCTCGGTGAGCCTGACGGACACCGGACCCGCGTCAGAGTGGTGGGTCAGCACCGCTCCGAGTATCAACGGGGCGATGACGCGAGGGTCGCCAGCGAGGAATGCACGGACGTCCGCTGGTTCTGTCATGAAGGTTTCCATGGACGGGCTCATGCCCAGACACTAGCAAAAGGCCTGCAACGGCCATGTCCGATTCCCGCTAGGAGTCTCCCCCGGCGACTGGCAGGATGGGGAGATGGACTTCTGGCAGCGCTACAGGGCAATCGACGCCCGCGACACCCGGTTCGATGGCCAATTCTTCACCGCTGTCAGCTCCACCGGCATTTACTGTCGCCCGTCGTGCCCCGCCCGCACACCGAAGGCGGAGAACGTGACGTTTTACGAAACCTCCGCCGCGGCGCACGAGGCCGGTTACCGCGCTTGCAAACGCTGCCTCCCTGAGGCCGTTCCGGGAACTCCCGCGTGGAACGTCCGCTCCGACGTGGCGGGCCGCGCCATGCGACTCATCAACGACGGCGTCATCACTCGCGAAGGCGTCGATGGCCTGGCGCAACGTTTGGGCTACTCGCCGCGGCAACTCAACCGGATCCTCAGCCAAGAACTCGGCGCGGGACCTCTCTCCCTGGCGAGGGCGTGCCGGTCCCAAATAGCGAGGACGCTGCTCGCCTCCACGGATATGCTCCTTGCCGATGTTGCGTTTGCATCAGGGTTCAACAGCGTGCGGCAGTTCAACGACACCATCGGTGAGGTCTTCGCGATGACGCCGACGGCGTTGCGCGCCACTGCTGCCAAGCCCCACCATGGCGGGGCTGCTGCACCTTCCGCCGCGGGCCCGGTGCCCTTGACGTTGAATTTGCCGTACCGGGAACCCTTCGATCCCGGCATATTCGACTTCCTGGCGGTCCGTGCTATTCCCGGGATCGAGGTGGCCAGCACCGGGCCGAACGGAATGGCAACGTACGCCCGAACCCTGCGCCTACCACGCGGCAACGCCTCCTTCTCTGTGACATACAGTCCTGTGACCTACGGTCCGTCGAAGTCCGGCGCCTCGTTACAGCTCACGGCTACGGTGGCCGATCTTCATGACCTCCCCGCACTGTTGAGCCGCGTCCGGAGGTTGTTCGACTTGGACGCTGATCCGCAGGCAATCGATGAAGCCTTGGCGGCGGACTCGAGGCTTGCAGACCGGGTCGCGGCCATTCCCGGAATGAGAATGCCTGGTGCCGTCGATCCGCAGGAACTGTTGATCCGGGCCATGATCGGCCAGCAGATCACCGTGGCGGCTGCCAGAACAGCCCTGACGCAGCTGTCAGTTGCCGGCTCCCCTGCCGGGCCGGGTGCCCCTGGCTTGGACCGCTTCTTCCCGACGGCGACAGAACTCGCCCACCAGGGCCGCGCCCTGCTCCGGGGTCCCCAGCGCCGCATCGATTCCATCGTGGCCGCAGCCGAAGCGATGGCGAGCGGGGCATTGGACTTCGGCTACGGGGATGACGTGCCGAGCCTGGAACGCAAACTGCTCCCGCTGCCCGGTGTTGGACCCTGGACAGTCGGGTACGTCGCCATGCGCGTGCTTGGCGCCCCGGATATCTTCCTGGCCAACGATGCCGCCGTCCGCAACGGGTTGAAGTTACTGCCTCCCCGGGAGGGCTTGAGTGCCACGTTCCAGGAGGTCAGCCCGTGGCGCTCCTACGCCACCATGCACCTGTGGCGGACGGCGGCAAAGAAGCGGAGCGTGAGGGAGCAACCGGCTTAGCGGGTTGCCGGCAGCGCGGCAGGCCATGGAAGGAGCCCGGGTAGCTCGATTCCATCGGCAGCGGCGGTTGCGCGCAGGCTTCCTAAGCTCGGTTCCCGTCCGGCGAGCCACGCAGCGATGTCTGTCAGCATGCCGGTGATGGCAACGGACGTGCCGCCGGTGCCGATAGCCAGTTGGGGAAGACCCGTGGGCTGCAGGATGAACTTATACTTCTCAGGCACACGCGCCGCCAGGAAGTCGATGAGATGTTCGCAGAAGGGGCGGCTCCACGTCTCGGGCCCGTAACCCAGGCCGAGGTCCGAGGCATGGATGGTGAGTTCGCGCCAAAGCGCTAAACCGCCGTCGAGCACTGTTCCGTCCCTGTACGCGATGCGGGCGTTCCAGCCGCCCCCCTTCACATGGTCGAACGCAGCTGTGGCTGCTCCCAAGGCGGCAGAAACAGCTTCTGTGTGCTGCGCGAGGCTGTGCCCGGCGGCCAGGTCGATCGCCTTGTTGCGGGCCTCCATGCCGCCGTCGTAGAGTTCCACGGTCTCGCCGCGGAGGGCGTAGTCGACCTGGCGGGCCATAGCCCGGCAGATCCCGCCGATGTGCGCAAGGACGTGTCCACGTGTCCAGCCTGGAAGCTCCGACGGTTCAGCGACGGAGGAATCGTCCATGGTGGCTAGGAGGCGGGTGACGACGTCGGCGGCTTTGTGAAGCTCTGCGGGCAGCGTCTCAGGGGTGATCGGGGTCATAGCGCCATGCTAACGCACCAGTTAAACAGCTGTGGGACAGCACTTGACGTGCCGTCCCACAGCTTCTTTTGCGTCGTTAGCCCGCGTAGGAACGGACTGCGTCCAGTTCCGCTTCGAGAGCCGCCAGTTGGCGTTCGACGGCGGCCGGTGCCGTTCCGCCCTGCGAGTTGCGGCTGTCCAGCGAACCCTTGGTGCTGAGGACGGTGCGGACTTCAGGAGTCAGGTGCTCCGAGATCGCCGCGTATTCCGCGTCCGTTAGGTCCCACAGCTCCACGCCACGGCTTTCGGCCTGCTTGACGGCGGCACCGGAGAGCTCGTGGGCCTCCCGGAACGGGACTCCTTGGCGGACCAACCACTCGGCGATGTCCGTTGCCAACGCGAAGCCCTGCGGCGCAAGCGACTCCATACGCTCTGTGTTGAACGTGAGCGTGGCAATCATGCCCGAGACAGCCGGAAGCAGCACTTCCAGCGTGTCGGCGGCGTCGAACACCGGTTCCTTGTCTTCCTGCAGATCGCGGTTGTACGCGAGCGGCAGGCCCTTGAGAGTCGCCAGGAGACCCGTCAGATTGCCAATGAGGCGCCCTGCCTTGCCGCGGGCGAGCTCGGCAACGTCCGGGTTCTTCTTCTGCGGCATGATGGAAGATCCCGTGGAGTAGGAATCATGCAGCGTCACGAAGGAGAACTCCTTGGTTGCCCACAAGATGACCTCCTCGGAAATGCGGGACAGGTCCACACCGATCATGGAACACACCCAAGCGAACTCGGCGAAGACATCGCGGGATGCGGTGCCATCGATCGAGTTGTGGACGGCCGAGAAGAAGCCCAAGTCCGCGGCAACAGCCTCAGGATCCAGCCCCAGCGAAGAACCTGCCAAGGCACCGGAGCCGTAGGGCGAGACTCCGGCCCGCTTATCCCAGTCCTGGAGGCGCTGCACATCACGAAGCAGCGCCCAGGCATGGGCAAGCAGGTGATGGCTCAGCAGCACCGGCTGGGCGTGTTGAAGATGCGTCCGGCCAGGCATGGCTACACCGTGGTGGGCCTTGGCCTGCTCGACCAGAGCATCGATGGTGGCAAGGACATCGCGGGCTATGATCCGGGCATGGTCACGCAGGAACATCCGGCCAAGGGTTGCCACTTGGTCATTCCGGGAACGGCCTGCGCGGAGCTTGCCACCCAGCTGGGTTCCGGCACGCTCGATCAGGCCGCGTTCCAGCGAACCGTGCACGTCCTCATCACTCTCAGCCGGGGCGTAGGCGCCGCTGGCAACGTCCTCGTCCAACTGCTCGAGGGCTGCGAGCATGCCTTCGAGCTCGGCGTCGTCCAGCAGTCCGGCCTTGGCCAGCACCCGGGCGTGCGCCTTGGAACCGGCAATATCGTACCGGGCAAGCCGCCAGTCAAAGTGGGTGGACTTGCTCAAGGCGGCCAGCGCATCCGCGGGGCCGCCGGCGAACCGGCCACCCCACAGGGCACCTTCATTTGTACCGCTTGTCATTCGCCCGCAACCCGGAGGTCGCGGCCGGAAGCAACCTTGGAGGACATGCCCCACAGCTCGATGAAGCCGCGGGCCATGGACTGGTCAAAGGTGTCGCCGGTGTCGTAGGTGGCGAGGTCGAAGTCGTAGAGCGAGGTCTCGGAGCGACGACCGTTGACGATTGCCTGGCCGCCGTGAAGGACCATGCGGATGTCGCCGGAGACGTACTGCTGGGTGTCCTCGATGAAGGCGTCCAGGGAGCGCTTCAACGGGGAGAACCACTGGCCGTCGTACACGAGCTCGGACCAGCGCTGGCCAACAGTGGCCTTGAACCGGGCCTGCTCACGCTCGATGGTGATGTCCTCAAGGTGCTTGTGCGCGGTGATCAGAGCCATGGCTCCGGGTGCTTCGTAGATCTCGCGGGACTTGATACCCACCAAGCGGTCCTCGACGACGTCGATACGGCCAACGCCTTGGGCGCCGGCACGGCGGTTCAGTTCCTGGATGGCCTGCAGCGGGGTGACCTTCACGCCGTCGATCGCTACCGGCACGCCGGCCTGGAAGGAAATGGTGACCTCGTCCGGGGCCGGCGGGAACTCCGGGGTGGCGGTGTAGTCGTAGATGTCCTTGGTGGGAGCGTTCCAAATGTCCTCAAGGTAGCCGGTCTCGACGGCGCGTCCCCAGACGTTCTGGTCGATCGAGTACGGGTTCTTCTTGGTGGTCTCGATCGGGAGGCCCTTTTCCTCCGCGAAGGCAATGGCCTTGTCACGGGTGAGCGCGAGGTCGCGGACCGGTGCGATGCACTTCAGGTCCGGACCGAGGGTCTGGATGCCAACTTCGAAGCGGACCTGGTCGTTACCCTTGCCGGTGCAACCGTGGGCAACCGTGGTGGCGCCGAACTCGCGGGCAGCCTTCACGAGGTGCTTCACGATGACGGGACGCGAAATGGCCGAAACCAACGGGTAGTGGCCTTGGTAGAGTGCGTTGGCCTTCAGCGTCGGCATGGCGTACTCGTTGGCGAATTCATCACGGGCGTCAGCGACGTAGGCCTCGACGGCGCCGCAACCGAGCGCGCGCTGGCGGATGGTCTCCAGGGACTCGCCGCCCTGTCCGACGTCGACCGCCACGGCGATGACCTCGGCACCGGTGGCTTCACCGATCCAGCCGATGGCTACGGACGTATCAAGGCCACCGGAGTAGGCCAGAACAATGCGCTCAGTCACGAGAGTGCTCCTTTGTTGTTGCTTGGTTTCATTCGAATCAATGCTGTGTGAAGCTTTTAGTTGCCGGGACCGGCTTCCTCGGCCATATGGAGGAAGCGCGCTGCGAGGTCCGCTCCGCCGTCGGGATCCCGGGCCACCAAGAGCAACGTGTCATCGCCTGCGATCGTACCCAAAATGGACGGCATCACCGAGTGGTCGATGGCCAATGCCAAGAAGTTTGCAGCCCCCGGAGGTGTACGCAACACCACGATGTTGCCCGAAGCTTCCGCCGTCACCAGCAGTTCGCCGCAAAGCCTGCTCAGCCGGGCATCCAGGATTTCCTGCGTGACACCGCTCTTGGCGTTCCGGTCCCCGCCTTCGCCCGGAACGGCGTAGACCAGGACTCCCTCCTTGCCGCGGACCCTCACCGCGCCCAGTTCCACCAAGTCCCGGGACAGGGTCGCCTGGGTGACCTGGACGCCGTCGTCCGCCAGCAAAGCTGCAAGCTCTGCTTGCGAGCGCACGGACTCACCCGTCAGGATCGCGGTGATACGCGCCTGGCGGGCTGTCTTGGTGGCCGGGCTGACCGGTGGCACGGACGGGTTGGCGGACACTAGAACGTGCTCTCCCCGGTTCCCTCTACCGGAGCAAGCCCCTCGACGAAAGCCAGGCCCGAGCGGTGCATCAGCCAGGCCATGAGCGCCTTCTGGGCGTGGAGCCTGTTCTCTGCCTCATCCCACACAATGGACTGCGGACCGTCAATGACGCCTGCCGAGATCTCATAACCGCGGTAGGCCGGGAGGCAGTGAAGCACGACGGCGTCCGGCGCCGCTTGTGCCATGGCCGCCTCGTCCACGGAGTACTCACGGAACAACTGCATCCGGGCTTCCTTTTCGGATTCCTGCCCCATGGAAACCCAGGTATCCGTTGCCACGACGTCGGCACCCTTCAGGGCCTCCGCCGCATCGCTGGTGACCAGCACGGACCCGCCTGTTTCGGCGGCCCGTTCTTCTGCGGCCGCGACGATCTCTGCCGCTGGCAGGTATCCGTCAGGACCGGAAATGCGGACGTGCATGCCGGCCGTGACCCCGGCCAAGAGGTAGGAGTTTGCCATGTTGTTGGCAGCATCGCCCAGGTAGGCCATGGTCAATCCGGCAAGTTCGCCCTTGTGTTCCTTGACCGTCAGGAGGTCCGCAAGGAGTTGGCAGGGGTGGTAGTCGTCGCACAGGGCGTTAATCACCGGGACCTTGGAGTTTTCCGCCATGGCCACCAGCCCTGCGTGGGCGCCGGTCCGCCACACAATGGTGGAGACCATGCGCTCCAGGACCTTCGCTGTGTCCTCCACGGATTCCTTGTGGCCGATCTGCGCCTCGCCGGGGTTGATGATCAGGGCGTTGCCGCCCATGTCCGCGATGCCGGTGGCAAAGGAGACCCGCGTACGGGTTGAGGTCTTATCGAAGATCACCGCAACGGTCTTGCGTCCCTGGCCGTCGGCAGCGAACGGCTGCACACTGTAGGGCGCCGCCTTCATCCGCGCCGCGAGTTCGAGGACCTCGCGCTGCTCGGCCGGGCTGAGGTCGGTGTCCTTGAGGAAGTGACGTGTGGTGGTGGAAGTAGTCACTGGGAGTCCTTTGAAGTCGTGTCTTTGGCCGTGGCAATCAGGTCCGGCAGTGCCGCCAAGAAGGAGTCGGCCTGCTCGGTGGTGAGGATCAGTGGCGGGGCGAGGCGGATGGTTCGCGGGCCGGGGCTGTTGACGATGAACCCGGCGTCCAGGCCTGCGGTCACCATTGCAGGTGCGATGTCCGCGTCCAGGTCGAAGCCAATCAGCAGGCCGTCGCCGCGGACTTCGGTCACGCCCTCGACGCCTGCAAGGCCTTGGCGTAGATGGGCTCCGACAGCCTGCACATTCTGCAGGACGCCCTGGCTTTCGATGGCGTGGAGCGTGGCAAGCGACGCCGCCGTAGCCACCGGGTTGCCGCCGAAAGTGGTGCCGTGCTGGCCTGCGGTGAGCAGGGCCGACGTCGTACTTCCGAAAGTGATCAAGGCACCCACCGGGAAGCCGCCGCCCAGTCCCTTGGCGAGCGTCACGGCGTCGGGGACGATGCCGGCGTCCTCGCTGGCGAGCCATTTTCCGGTGCGCCCGATACCCGTCTGGACCTCGTCCAGGATCAACAGCGCACCGGCCTTGCTGGTGGCTTCGCGGGCCGCCTGCAAGTATTCGACGCTGAGCGGCCGCACACCCGCTTCGCCCTGGATGGGTTCGAGGAAAACGGCCGCGGTGGAATCGTCGACGGCGGCACGCAAGGCTTCGATGTCACCGAACGGTATGTGGACCACGCCACCGGGCAGTGGTTCGAAGGGCTCCCTATAGGCTTCCTTGGCCGTGAGCGCGAGGGCACCCATGGTGCGGCCATGGAAGGCGCCTTCGAGGGCGATGATCTTGGTGCGCTTCCCGCCTGGGTTGGTGGTGTTGGTGCGGTTGGTGGTGTTGTTGCGGCGGGCCAGCTTGAAGGCGGCCTCATTCGCTTCAGTGCCGGAGTTGGCAAAAAATACCTTGGAGCCCTCCGGTGCGTTGCTGATCGCCAGCAGTTTTTCGGCGAGCGCGATCTGTGTGGGGCTGGTGAAGAAATTGGAGACGTGCCCCAGCGTGGCGAGCTGGCTGGAGATCACCGAGGTCACGAACGGGTGGGCGTGGCCCAAGGCATTCACCGCGATGCCGCCCAGGAGGTCAAGGTATTCCTTGCCGTCGGCGTCCCACACCAGGCAGCCTGCACCCCGGACCAGGACGCGCTGCGGGGTGCCGAACACGCCCATGAGCGAGGACGAGTAGCGGGCCAGCCAGTCAGCGCCCGAGCTCTGGGTAACGAGCGTGGTTGCGGCGTCCTCCGTAGCGAGGGGGGCGCCATCGCCGGTGGGATTGAGGCCAACAGTTTCGCTCATGCGTTCACTTCCTCGTCCGGTACTACTTGGGTGCCAATACCCGCCGTCGTGAATGTCTCCAACAGCATCGAGTGGGCGAGGCGGCCGTCCACGATGTGTGCCCGTTCCACGCCCTCGTCGATGGCTTTGAGGCACGCGGCCATCTTGGGAATCATTCCGGATTCGAGCGTTGGCAGCATGTCGCGCAGTTCCGAGGCAGTCAGCGAAGAAATCAGGGACGACTTGTCCGGCCAGTCGGCGTAAAGACCTTCCACGTCCGTGAGGATGACCAGCTTCGTGGCGCCCAAGGCCGAAGCGACAGCTGCAGCAGCGGTATCGGCGTTGACGTTGAGCACTTGGCCCGTGGTCTGGAAGCCGCGCGAGCCGTCAGCCCGGGGGTCGCCGTCGACAATCTCCGGGGCGACCGTCGAGATGACTGGAATGCGGCCGGCGTCAAGGATGTCCTTGATTCCGGCGGGATCAACGCCGACCACCTCGCCCACCAGGCCGAGGTCCACTTCTTCGCCGTCCACAACAGTGCCAGTTCGGACCGCGCGCAGCAGTCCGCCGTCCTCACCGGACATACCCACAGCGTAGGGTCCGTGGGAGTTGATCAATCCGACCAGCTCCCGGCCCACCTGTCCGGTCAGCACCATCCGGACCACGTCCATGGCCTCCGGAGTGGTGACGCGGAGGCCGCCCTTGAACTCGGACTCGATACCCAAACGGCTCAGCATCGAGTTGATTTGTGGTCCTCCGCCGTGCACCACCACAGGGTGGATGCCCACATGGTGGAGGAACACGATGTCTTCGGCGAAGGCCCTGCGAAGGTCCTCGTTGACCATGGCGTTGCCACCGTACTTGATCACCATGGTGGTGCCGGCAAAGCGCTGGATCCACGGCAGGGCTTCGATCAACGTGCCGGCCTTGTCCTGGGCGGTCTTTGCCGAATCCCCGCCGATGGATGCAGTGTTGCGGGTTTGCGCAGTCATCGTCATTCCGCTCAGCTCGAGTACGCGCTGTTCTCATGCACGTAATCGTGCGTGAGGTCATTGGTCCAGATCGTGGCCTCGGCGTCACCGGCGCTAAGGTCGATTTCCACCAGCACTTCACGGGGTTCGAGGTCCACCAGGTCGCGATCATCTCCGATCGCGCCGTTGCGGCAGATCTGTACGCCGTTCATGGCGACGTTGAGCTGATCGGCCTCAAAGACGGCGTCCGTGGTGCCCACTGCCGAGAGAACGCGACCCCAGTTGGGATCCTTGCCGAAGATGGCTGCCTTGAAGAGGTTTGAACGGGCCACGGCTCGGCTGACGATTTCCGCGTCGCGTTCACTCGCCGCGTTGAAAGTGCGGATAGCGATATCGTGGCTGGCCCCTTCTGCGTCGCCGATCAGCTTGCGAGCCAGTTCGGCGCACACCTGCGTGATTCCTTCGCCCAGCTTCTCCGTGGACGGCAGTGCCTCGGAGGCGCCCGAAGACAGGAGCACCACTGTGTCATTGGTGGACATACAGCCATCGGAGTCAGCGCGATCGAACGTGACGCGCGTGGCATCGCGGAGCACGACGTCGAGCTCGTCAGCCGGGACCTGCGCATCGGTGGTGAGGACCACCAGCATCGTTGCCAGGCCCGGCGCCAACATGCCGGCACCCTTGGCGATGCCACCAACGGTGAACTGCTTACCTTCAGCATCGGTTCCCGTGAAGACGGCTTCCTTTGAGACGCTGTCCGTGGTCATGATCGCAGTCGCCGCAGCAGAACCGCCGTCGTCGGACAGCTCACCGAACGCGGCCTCCACGCCCGGAAGAATCTTGTCCATGGGCAGTTGCTCGCCGATCAGGCCGGTGGAGCACACCACGACGTCGGAAGCTGAGACTCCCAGCACCTCCGCCACCTTCTCCGCAGTGGCGTGGGTGTTCTGGAAACCCTGCGGACCGGTGCAGGCGTTAGCGCCGCCGGAGTTCAGGACCACAGCGTCCACCCGGCCATCGCTGACCACTTGCCTCGACCAATGCACGGGAGCGGCGGCTACGCGGTTGGACGTGAAGACTGCGGCAGCGGCCTTCGAGGGTCCGTCGTTGACCACCAGGGCCAGATCGGGGTTGCCGGAGGCTTTGATGCCGGCTTTGATGCCTGCGGCACGGAATCCTTTGGGGGCGGTAATGGTCACGGTGCAACTCCCTGCAGGTTCAGGCCGGCGGTTTCATCCAGGCCGAGGGCAATGTTCATGGACTGCACGGCGCCGCCGGCGGTCCCCTTGGTGAGATTGTCGATAGCGCACGTCACGATCACGCGGCCGGTGTGCTGATCGAACGCCAACTGCATGACCGCATGGTTTGACCCCTGCACCGACTTGGTGGTGGGCCACTGGCCCTCGGGCAAAAGGTGCACGAACGGCTCGTCGTCGTAAGCATCTGCCCACGCTTGGCGAAGTTCGGCGTCCGTGACACTGCGTCCTGCCCTGGACCGCACTTTGGCCGTCGCCGTGGTGAGGATACCCCGGCTCATCGGAGCCAGTGTGGGGGTGAACGAGACGGTGACCTGCTCCCCTGCCGCATTGGAAAGGCCCTGTTCTATCTCCGGAGTGTGCCGGTGTCCGCCGCCCACTCCGTACGGGCTCATGGAACCCATGACTTCGGATCCGATCAGGTTGACTTTCGCGGCCTTGCCGGCGCCTGAGGTACCCGAGGCAGAAACAATGACGACGTCATCCGGTTGAAGGATCCCCGTGGCGAATCCCGGCGCCAAGGCCAACAAGGCCGACGTCGGGTAGCAACCCGGAACAGCGATGCGATTGGCGCCCTTGAGCGCATCGCGCTGCCCGGGGAGCTCCGGCAAGCCATAGGGCCATGTGCCCGCGTGGGCGGAACCATAGAACTTTTCCCACGCTGCGGGATTCTGCAAGCGGTGGTCCGCGCCGGCGTCGATAACCAGTGTGCCTTCCGGCAACTGGGCCGCGATCTCCGCTGAGGTGCCGTGCGGGAGTGCAAGGAACACCACATCATGACCGGAGAGGTTCTCAACCGTGGTGTCTTCCAGGATCCGGCTCGACAAACCGTGGAGATGCGGCTGCAACTCACCTAGTCTGGAACCAGCGTTGCTGTGCGCTGTAATCGCACCGATGGTGACATCCGGGTGCCCGGCCAGCAGACGCAGCACTTCCCCACCGGCGTAGCCGCTGGCGCCGGAAACGGCAACAGAAATAGTCATGACTTCACTATACAGCAAACATATTCATTCCATCCGATAATTATGCATGCACCTTTGGCTGCCTATGTGACGGGATAGCACGTATGCTTAGTGAAGGGTAATCAAGACCGTGCAGTCCGAACGTCGGCTGCAACGTTGCCCGTTAGCGATACGGGGCAACTCTTGCCACCCACTTCCACCTCCGAGCGAACTCCACCCCGCGGCATTCAGCCAAATCCTGTGGTCAAAAGCTATTCCGAACTCCTCAAAAGCGTAAAATCAGCGGGCCTTCTTGAACGCCGAAGCGGATTCTACATCTGGGTATTCGTGGCGCTCGTCCTGCTCATGGCCGGTACCTGGATTGGTTTCTCCCTCTTGGGGGAATCGTGGTACCAACTCCTCATAGCGGCCGCCGTCGGCATTCTTTGCACCCAACTCAGCTTCCTGGCACACGAGGCGGGCCACAAGCAGATCTTCGCTTCCCGCCGCGCCAACGATTGGGCCGCCAGGCTCCTGGCAACTGCCGTTGCGGGGATCAGTTACTCCTGGTGGGAACAAAAACACGGCGCCCACCACAACAACCCCAACGTGATCTCCAAAGATCCTGATATCAAGAACAACCTCTTGGTCTTCCATGCGGATGCTGCGGCCGAACGCAAAGGCCGGCTGGCGTTCCTTACCAAGAAGCAGGGTTGGTTCTTTTTCCCGCTGCTGACGCTGCTGGGGTTGAGTTTGCAGTTCGACTCCCTCCGCTTCGTCTTTGGAAAGCAAACCATGCGCTATCGCTGGGTGGAGTCTCCAATCCTGGTTGCCCGGCTTGTGGCTTTGCCGCTGCTGGCCTTCTCATTCCTGCCCCTCGGCATGGCCTTTGCCTTCCTTGGCGTGCAGATCATGGTTTACGGCTTTTACATGGGGGCCTCGTTCGCGCCCAACCACAAAGGAATGCCGGTCCTCCCGAAGGACAGCCGCGTGGACTTCCTTAGCCGCCAAGTCCTCACCTCCCGCAACATCTCAGGAGGCCGGTTCATGGACTTCCTCCTGGGCGGCCTGAACCGGCAGGTGGAGCACCACCTTTTTCCCGATATGGCCAGACCCCAACTTCATCGGGCGTCGGGAATCGTCCGCGAATTCTGCGCGGCGCACTCCATTCCGTACACCGAAACCACTTTGGTGAAGTCCTACGGGATTGTTGTCAGCTACCTCAACGAGGTCGGCTTGGCTGCGGGCCGCGGTTTCGACTGTCCGGTGGCCTCGACGCACGGACGCTTCTAGTTTTTCGACACCGGGGCCGCCAACATCCCTAGGATGGATGGAGGAACCGGGAGGAGAGACCGCCCGGCCGGGAGGAGCCACTATGACGCACGCGATCGTTGCAGGCCAAGCCGGAGGACCTGACGTCCTCACCTACACAGAGGTTGAGCCCCCCGTTCCCGGGCCGGGCCAGCTGCTGATCAAAGTGGCAGCGGCGGGCGTGAACTTTATTGACACCTACCAGCGCAGCGGACTTTACAAGGTGGAGTACCCCTTCACCCCGGGGGCCGAGGCCGCCGGCACTGTGGACGCTGTGGGAGAAGGTGTCGAAGAATTCTCCGTAGGTGACCGCGTGGCCACGGCCGAGGGCATCCGAACCTACGCGGAATACGCCCTCGTCGATGCCAGCAAGGCACTGCCTGTACCGGACGGCGTCGACGACCATACAGCGGCGGCACTCCCGCTCCAGGGAATTACGGCCCACTATCTGATGAATTCCTCTTTCCGCGTTGAACCAGGACACAACGTGCTTCTGCACGCAGGAGCCGGCGGAGTTGGCTTGCTGCTGACCCAGCTCTTGAAAGAGCGGGGAGCCCGCGTCATCACCACGGTGTCCTCGGATGAGAAGGCCGATCTTTCCAAGCTCGCCGGCGCCGACGACGTACTCCGCTACGAGGGATTCGCCGATAAAGTCCGCGAACTTACCGACGGCGAGGGCGTGCACGTGGTCTACGACGGCGTCGGCAAAGACACGTTCGACGACTCGTTGAAGAGCCTCCGAATCCGCGGAGCCATGGTGCTCTTCGGTGCCGCATCAGGCCCAGTGCCACCTGTTGACCCCCAGCGCTTGAACGCAGGCGGTTCCCTGACACTGACCAGGCCCACCATGGCCCACTTCGTGCAGAATTCCCAAGAGCGCCGGTGGCGCTCAGCTGATATTTTCGACGCCGCGGCCCATGGCACCCTCGCCGTGCGGGTTGGTGCAACCTATCCGCTCGCGGAAGCAGCCCAAGCGCATAAGGACTTGGAAGGACGCCTCACCACCGGAAAAGTCCTCCTGCTCCCCTGATAGGCATGGCAGGCGAACACCTGCACAACGCGGGGTGATGCCCCGCATCCGTCCGACACCTGCCGTTCACCTACCTGGGGAAAGCTGAGGCCGTGAGCACTGACCATCCGGTGGCAGCCGGGCCCGCCGCTGCCCTGACCACGTCACGTCCCCAACTTCCGGGAAGCGGCGCCGCCCCTGACGAACGTACGTTGGTGGACATCCTGGAGCAGACAGCTGCGTCTTTTCCGGAGTCTTCGGCCTTGGACGACGGCCAGGAATCGCTGAGCTATCACGAACTAATCCTGGCAGTGCGCACCTTTGCCGGCATGTTGAACTCCCTGGGCCTTGGCCGCGGTGACAAGATCGGCGTCAGGATCCCGTCCGGGACCAATGAGCTGTACATCGCTATCTTGGGGACCCTTACAGCGGGCGCCGCCTACGTTCCGGTCGACGCCGACGATCCCGACGACCGCGCGCGGTTGGTCTTCGGGGAAGCGAAGGTTGCGGCAGTGGTCACCGCGGGACTGGATGTCCAACTGCGCGGTGAACCGAGGGAACCCCTGCCCGACGTTCCGGTACCCAGTGCACCCGGATTGGAGGACGACTCGTGGATCATCTTCACCTCAGGTTCCACCGGAACACCCAAGGGCGTGGCCGTGAAGCACCGCTCCGCGGCGGCGTTCGTCGACGCTGAAGCCCGCATCTTCCTCCAATCCGATCCGATAGGGCCACAGGACCGGGTCCTTGCCGGCCTGTCGGTAGCCTTCGATGCTTCGTGCGAAGAAATGTGGCTGGCGTGGCGGCACGGTGCCTGCCTGGTCCCTGCCCCACGTGCTTTGGTGCGAACAGGCATGGATCTGGGGCCGTGGCTCATCAACCACGGCATCACCGTAGTGTCCACTGTTCCCACTCTTGCCGCCCTCTGGCCCATTGAGGCGCTCGAGAATGTGCGGCTCCTCATCTTCGGCGGGGAAACGTGCCCTCCCGAACTTGCGCAGCGGCTTGCGGTGGACGGCCGCGAAGTGTGGAACACGTACGGGCCCACGGAAGCGACGGTTGTGGCGTGCGCTGCGCCCTTGGGCGGACCAGGCCCCGTTCGGATCGGGCTGCCACTGGACGGATGGGACCTCGCCGTCGTCAATTCCGACGGCTTGCCGGTGGCCGAAGGTGAGGTTGGCGAGCTCATTATCGGCGGCGTCGGGCTGGCCCGGTACCTGGATCCGGCCAAAGACGCGGAAAAGTACGCGCCCATGCCCACCCTCGGTTGGGACCGGGCCTACCGTTCGGGCGACCTCGTGCGCTTCGAGGTTAACGGCCTGATCTTCATGGGCCGGGCGGATGAGCAGGTCAAACTGGGTGGCCGGCGTATTGAACTCGGTGAGGTGGATGCAGCATTGCAGTCCCTCCCCGGCGTGGCCGGCGCTGCTGCCGCGGTCCAAACGACGGCGGCGGGGAACCAGATCCTGGTCGGTTACTTGGCTCCGGCCGAGGGAGTCGAGCTTGACCTGGATATCGCGCGGGCACAGCTGGGCGGCAGCCTACCTGCAGCGCTGGTTCCCCTGCTCACGATCGTTGATTCGCTGCCCACCAAGACCAGCGGCAAAGTGGACCGCCATGCATTGCCCTGGCCGCTGGCAGGCGCCGGTGCCCAGCAAGCCCGCGACGCCCCGCTGAACCTTCCCCCGGATGCTGCCTGGGTAGTGGAGCAATGGGAGTCCGTCCTAGGGAGTCCCGTGGGATCCTTGGACGCGGACTTCTTCGCCTACGGTGGCGGATCATTGGCCGCCGCCCAGCTGGTTTCCGCGCTCCGGCTCCGCTATCCCACCATCACAGTGGCGGACATTTACGCGACCCCGCGCATTGGGGCACTGATAGACACTGCCCGCCAATCACTTCCCGACGGCGGCACGGCCGGTCCCGCGCCGGAACGCACCGTCCAGCCCACTGCTCTGAAGTCGCAAATCTTCCAAGTCCTCATGGGCGTCCCCCTCCACATCCTGGTCGGGATGCGCTGGCTGACCTTCCTCATGGCCATCAACAAACTGCTGGCGGACTACGCCGGCTTTACGGTGGCGCCGACTGTTTCCTGGTGGTGGATCGCGGCCTCATGGCTCGTGTTCGTGAGTCCCTTGGGACGCATGGGCATCTCCGTCCTCGCTGCCAGGGCGTTGTTGGGCAACAGGGTCAAGCCCGGCACTTATCCGAGGTCGGGCAGGATGCACTTGCGGCTATGGCTGGCGGAGCAGATCCAGGATCTCGCTGGTGCCATCGGATTGGCGAGCGCGCCGTTCGTCCCGTACTACGCCCGCGCACTCGGCTCGAAAATCGGCAAGGACGTGCATCTGCACTCCCTCCCACCGGTGACAGGCCTGCTATCCCTGGGAACCGGTGCCAACATCGAGCCGGAGGTGGACCTCTCCGGCTGGTGGGTGGACGGAGACTCTGTCCACATCGGCCAAATACATGTAGGAGCCGGTGCAGTTGTGGGTTCCAGGAGCACCCTGATGCCAGGGGCAACCATCGGCGCAGGTGCCCACGTTGAACCAGGCTCTGCGGTGCTGGGAAAGGTCAAGGCGGGTCACCTGGTGGCCGGCTCTCCTGCTGTCAGGCGCGGGAAAGCGAAGCACGATTGGCCTGAGACCACCTCCCACAGCAGCGCCGTGAACCGCCTGTGGCTAACCGCCTTCGCAGCCGCCTCGGCGCTCCTTGCCCTGATTCCCTACCTCTCTGCATGCCTCGCGGCTCTTTTGGTCTTGGCGTTCATCCGGAACAACGACTCTTTGGAATCAGCGATTCCCCAGATCATCATGTCCACCCCCCTGGCTGCAGTGGTGTGGTTCTTGGGCAACTTGCTCCTGATCCTCGCAACCGCCAGGCTCCTCGGGCTTGGGCTAACGGAGGGTTACCACCGGGTCAGGAGCCGTATCGGTTGGCAAGTGTGGGCAACCGAACGGCTCTTGGACATGGCCCGGGACCTGCTCTTTCCGATCTACGCCAGCTTGTTCACGCCCTTATGGTTGCGCATGCTGGGTGCCAAGGTCGGAAAGAACGTCGAGGCCTCCACTGTGCTGTTGGTCCCCCGCATGACCACAATCGGCGACGGCGCGTTCCTCGCCGATGACACCATGGTGGCGTCCTATGAACTTGGTGGCGGCTGGATGAAAATCGCACCGGCAAAGATCGGGAAACGCTCATTCCTCGGCAATTCGGGGATGATCGCCGGCGGCCGCAATGTTCCCAAAAACTCCCTTGTGGCAGTACTGTCCGCGACTCCTGCGAAGGCAAAGTCCGGCACCTCATGGCTGGGCAGCCCGCCGGTCAGGTTGCGCCGCACCGTCGTCGGCGCCGACCAGGCGCGCACCTTCCAACCGCCGCTGAAGCTCAAGTTGGCAAGGGCGCTTTGGGAACTGTGCCGTTTGGTGCCGGTGATCCTCACGGTGGGCATCGCGGTCGGCGTCATGCTCGTCCTGGACTGGATAGCCCGCGGGTGGGGGTACTGGGCGGCAGCACTCTTGGGCGGGGTCGTGTTGCTCGCCGCTGGCGCCGTGGCGGCCCTGAGTTCCATCGTGGCGAAGTGGGTTTTGGTGGGCACTATCCGCGCCGGTGAACACCCGTTGTGGAGCTCGTTCATTTGGCGCAACGAAGTCGTGGACACGTTCATCGAGATGGTCAGCGCACCCTGGTTTGCCCGCTCGGCGGCAGGAACTCCGGCATTGGTGTGGTGGCTGCGTGGTCTCGGGGCCAAGATTGGACGCGGTACCTGGTGCGAAAGCTATTGGCTCCCTGAGGCTGACCTCGTTGAATTAGGTGAAAACTCCACCGTTAACAGGGGGTGCGTCGTCCAGACCCACCTGTTCCACGACCGCGTGATGAGCCTGGACTCCGTCACGCTCGGTAAGGGTGCCACGATGGGCCCGCATGGCGTGATCCTCCCTGCGGCCAGTATCGGCGACGGCGGCACCGTGGGTCCGGCGTCGTTGGTGATGCGGGGCGAAACGGTTCCCGCCGGAACCTACTGGATGGGGAATCCGGTGAGCCCTTGGGTGGGTCCGTCTGCACAGGCTCCCCGTCTCAAGTAGATTGGGCAGACCATGACCCACCCCACCAGCTCTCCCCCGAACCCAGCGGACCCCTACACTTTGAACCATGGCAGTACCGGTTATCGCGTCGATCGGTACGAACTGGATCTCGATGTGAGGCTGGGCTCCAACAGGTTGATCGGCAAGGCGGTCCTGCTGTGCACTGCCCTGGAGCCTCTGCGGCAGGTCGTCTTGGATCTGGTGGGATTGCGGGCCAGCAAAATTCAACTGGACGGCAAGAAGCTCCAGAAGTTCACCCACCGCGCCGAACACCTGGTACTCACCCCGGCGTCCACCTTGAAGCCGGGCCAGCAGTTCACGCTCGAGATCCGCTATGAGGGTAACCCGAAACCGCGAAGGGGGCTGTGGGGAGATGTGGGCTGGGAAGAATTGACCGACGGCGTGCTAGTGGCCGGACAGCCCAATGGCGCCGCCTCGTGGTTTCCCTGCAACGACCATCCCCGTAGCAAGTCGAGCTTCCTGATTTCGGTTACCACGGATGAGAACTACCGCCCTGTGTGCAATGGGCGGCTTGTGTCCAGGTCCCGCAAGTCCAGTCGCGAGACCTGGGTTTATGAGCACGCCGAGCCCATGGCCACCTACCTGGCAACAGTCCAGATCGGCCGCTACCTCATGGTTTCGCTCAATCCCGACGATCACCATCACCGTGTTCCCCAATTCGCGGCCGTCACGCCCGACCTCGCAGACGCCGCGCGAAGGGTCTTAGGCCGCCAGCCGGACATGATGCGGACGTTTGAGGACTGCTTTGGACCATACCCTTTCGCCGATTACACGTCAGTGGTGACCGAGGATGAGCTCGAAATTCCACTCGAAGCACAAACGTTGTCCATCTTTGGCCGCAACCACCTGAGTGAGGCGTGGGAGGCGCAGCGCCTGATCGCCCATGAACTCTCCCACCAATGGTTTGGAAACTCGCTGACTGTCACCAATTGGAAGGACATCTGGCTCCACGAAGGGTTTGCCTGCTACGCGGAATGGTTGTGGTCCGAGGAATCCAGGACCATGACAGTGGCCGACCGCGCGTCGGCGGCGTGGAAGAAGCTCGACGCCGGACCCCAGGACCTTCTGGTGGGCGACCCCGGTCCGGAGCTGATGTTTGATGATCGCGTCTACAAGCGCGGGGCTTTGGCTGTCCATGCCCTGCGGGTTGCTGCCGGCGATGTAGCCTTCTTCAGTTTCCTTCAGTACTGGACCGGCGCCAACCGCCATGGCTCGATTTCAAGCGAAATGCTGGTGGAAGCTGCGGATGCGTTTATCCCGGGATTCGATGCTGCTGCGGTGCTGCGGCCATGGCTTTACGAAGCCGCGCTGCCACCCCTGCGCTAAGTGCTCAACCCAGTGCGACTGCGGCCACCAGTCCGCCCGGTAGGTCCACGCCGCCTAGGTCGGACAGGCCTGCGAGGTCCAGGACATCCACTCCTGCGGGGTTATGCCGCAGCCCTTCCCCGGTCATTTTCAGCCACGCTTCCTTACGCGCCCACAAGCGTGCACGCTCCGCGGCCCGCCGCACGTCAGGCACCGTCAGCAGATACCGTTGCTCGTTTTCGGTCAGGGCAACGTTATCGAAGCCGTCGAAGTCAACCCTGGCTACCGTTTCAAGGTCCACTCCCAAGCGCAGGCCCTCGGGCGGATGCACGACGCCGGCGAGCAGCACCCAGCCCGACGCCCGGGAGGCGCTGAGCGCAAGAGGTGCGGGGCCGCCGTCGAGCGTGAAACCGGGGCGGCCGTGGTCTTGGCCGGGACCGCACTGCGGACAGTCGTAAGCCGGGACCAGCCTTGTGGGTTCCACATCGAGGAGCGAACCGGCAAATTCTTGGAGGGAGATCCGGCCGGCGACAAACTCATCCCGGTCCGCAGGGTTGGCGAACCGGGACGCACGCTGGTATGCCGGCTCCCCCAGCGCCTTCAGGATGTCATCTGGAAGGGGCACGCCACCGAGGCGGCGCAGCGCAAACACCGGCACAACACCCTCCCTCAGATCCCCGGAACCAATGGTCCCGGGGATCCCTGCCCTACTCAAGAAATATCAGCGCTGAACCGCTCCAAAGCGCTCCGAGGCGACGGCCACTGCTGCCGCGCGGGCGTCGGAAGCCTCGTCAGCTGTCAACGTGCGGTCCTCGGCACGGAAACGCAGCCCGAAAGCGAGCGATTTCTTCCCGTCCTCAATGCCCGGTCCAACGTACACGTCGAACAGTGCAACGTCCTCGAGGAGTTCCCCAGCGCCTTCACGCAGCGCGGCCAGGACCTCATCCGCTGGCACACCTTCGGGAACCACCAAGGCGACGTCCTGCGTCGCAACGGGGAACCCGGAGATGTGCTTGGCAACGATCACGTCAGCGGCCGCCTCGAACAGAGCCTCTGCATTGACCTCAAGAGCCACGGAGCGTGCCGGCATGTCATGGGATGCGAGGAGCTTCGGGTGAAGCTCGCCCGCGTAACCCACCACGTCACCGTTTCGCAGGGCAAGCTGGGCGGCACGTCCGGGGTGGAACGCTTGATGGCTGCCTTGGCTTACAACCAGCTCGACGCCCAGGACGTCGGCCATGATGCGGGCAACGTCGATGGCATCGGCCCAGTCCCACGCACGCGGCTTGTGGGTCGCCGCTGCCGGGGAATCATGGCCGGTCAGGAGGGCGCCGATGTGAAGCGGCTGGTGGGGGACGCCGTCGTACAGTTCATCAAGAACCTCATCGGTGGGCTTGACGCCCAGCGGCGGGATGGACCCGGTACCGAGCTTCTCGCCGGGGAGAAAGACCGAACCGGCCTCATACAGCGCGAGGTCCCGGAAACCACGCGAGTGGTTTCGGCGGGCAACCTCGATGAGCCCGGGCAGGATGGAGGTCCGAAGGTATCCGTGCTCCTCGCTGATCGGGTTGGCCAGCTTCAGGGCCGGGCGGGCCTGGCCCTCCACGGCAACACCGAAGGTGTCGTTTGCCGCCTTCGTAACGAAGGGGTACGACAGCACCTCGGTCAGGCCGGCGTCCGCGAGCGCCTGGACGACCCGCCGCTTTTGCTGCTGGGTGCGGCTAAGCCCGCGCCCGGGTGGGGCCACCGGCAACGTCGCGGGGATCATGTCATAACCGACCAAGCGGGCGATCTCCTCGGAGAGGTCGTCCTTGGTCTCGAGGTCATTGCGCCAGCTCGGAGCCGTGACCAGGTAGCCGGAGGCACCCTTCTCAACCACTGCACCCAGGTCCTGGAGCGAGGTGGTGATCTGCTCCTCGCTGAAGTCGATGCCGATCCGCGCGGACGGGTAATCAGCCGGCAGCTCAATGGTGACGGCATCCGGCGCGGTCCCGACGTCCGTCCCGTTCTCGTCTGCGGTGCCACCAGCGAGCTCCACCAAAAGGTCGACGACGCGCTGGGCCGCGATCCCGGCGATGTGCCAGTCCACGCCCCGTTCGAAGCGCTTGGAGGCCTCCGAGGGGAGCTTGTGGCGCCGGCGGGAACGGGCAATGGATACCTCGTCGAAGTGTGCCGCTTCCACCAGGATGTTCGTGGTGGAGTCCGAGACTTCAGTGTGCGCGCCGCCCATGACGCCAGCGATGCCGATGGCTCCGGAGTCGTCCGTGATCAGCAGGTCCTCGGCGTCGAGCTTGCGTTCCTTGTCATCGAGGGTGGTGATCTTCTCACCCGCGACGGCGCGGCGGACCACGATGTCGCCGGTCAGCTTGTCGAGGTCGTAGCAGTGGTTCGGTTGTCCGAGCTCAAGCATGACGTAGTTGGAGATGTCCACGGGCAATGAAATCGACCGCACGCCGGCAAGACGCAGCCGCGCGGCCATCCATGGCGGGGTGGGGCGTGAAGGGTCCACACCACGCACGGTTCGCGCCACGAAGCGGTCACAACCCTGCTTGCCGTAGATCGGGGCGTCGTCGTTGAGCTTCACGCCGTAACCACCGTGCAGTGAAGCAGGTGCGGTGACCCGCGATGCGGGATCCACGAACGACGTTCCGGTGGCGTGGGCGTACTCACGCGCCACGCCACGGATGGAGAACGCGTATCCCCGGTCAGGGGTGACGTTGATCTCTGCGGCCTGGTCATACAAGCCCAGGAGTTCCATCGCGTCGGTGCCCACCTCGGGATCGAGACCAATGCGTGAAAGCACCAAAATGCCATCATGGTCATCGCCGATACCGAGTTCGCGGACGGAGGCGATCATGCCGGCGGACAGGTGGCCGTACGTCTTCCGAGCCGAGATCTGGAAGTTTCCAGGCAGGACTGCTCCGGGAAGGGTGACCACAACTTTGTCACCTTCAACAAAGTTGTGCGCACCGCAGATGATGCCCTGCACGCCGGAAGGATCGATGCCCTTACCGCTGAGCGTCTGCTCCTGTCCTTCAGGCACGACGCGTACTTGGCACCAGTTGATGGTCTTGCCATTGGACTGTGGTTCCTTAACCAAGCTCAAGACCTGGCCGACGACGATCGGACCGCTGAGTTCGTTCGTGGGGCGGTGGACGTCCTCCTCTTCGAAACCGACCCTTACCAGGTCCGCCATGACGTCTTCGGCCGTTGCATCTGCCGGAACCTGCGCGAATTCACGCAACCAGGAAAGTGGGATACGCACTGTTAGATCTCCATCCCGAAGTGCTCGCTGAAACGTACATCGCCTTCGATCATGTCGCGCATGTCGCCGACTTCATTGCGGAACATAAGCGTCCGCTCAATGCCCATGCCGAAGGCAAAACCTGAATAGATATCCGGATCAATACCTGCCGCCCGCAGGACGTTGGAGTTGACCATGCCGCAGCCACCCCACTCGATCCAGCGCGGGCCGCCCTTGGCGCCCGGGTGCCAGATGTCCAGCTCGGCGGAGGGTTCTGTGAACGGGAAGTAGTTGGGGCGAAGCCGAATAGAAGCTTCGTCACCGAACATCTGGCGTGCGAAGTGCTCCAGCGTGCCGCGTAGATCAGCCATGCTGAGGTTCTTGTCGATCGCGAGTCCCTCGAACTGGTGGAACACCGGAGTGTGGGTTGCATCGAGCTCATCGGTGCGGAACACCTTGCCTGGGCACAGCACGTAAATGGGCACGTCCCGCTCCAACATCGAGCGAACCTGCACCGGGGAGGTGTGCGTGCGCATCACCAGATGCGCCTCAGGCGGCTCCACGAAGAATGTGTCCTGCATTTCGCGCGCCGGGTGGTCAGGCTTGAAGTTCAGCGCGTCGAAGTTGAACCACTCGGATTCCACCTCGGGACCTTCGGCAATTTCCCATCCCATCCCGACGAAGATGTCCGAGACACGGTCCTGCAAGGTGGACAACGGGTGCCGGGCACCGGCACGACGACGACGAGGCGCTGCCGTGACGTCGACGGTTTCCTCCACCAGGATGCGGGCATCATTCTCCGCTTCGAGCACCTGGGTCCGGGTTGCGAGCGCTTGGTTGACACGCCCACGGGAGGAGCCCATGAGCTTGCCTGCGGCTGCCTTGTGCTCCTTGGCCAGCGAGCCAATTTCACGGTTGGCCAGGCTGAGGGGCGACTTCTCACCCGTGTGCGCGAGGCGGACGGCCTTGAGTTCTTCAAGGGAGGACGCGGCGGCAATAGCTGCGACGGCATCCTCGACGGCGGCGGTGATGGCGGCTTCGTCCAGCGGATTGGGGCTGGCAGCGCCTGGCAAAGTGTCAGTCATCTACTGTTCTTAGCTACGAGTAGGGAGCGGCCGGCAAGCCAGCCTGCAAAACGAAAAGGTAGCGCTCACCGGGTACGGCGGGCACTACCCCACAGTCTAGTAGAACGGCACAGTGGTGATTCGCCGGGGACCCGACGGCGCCGCGGAGGCCGCTGCCCGGATGTGGGGCGACGCCAATGCGAACGCCTTGACATTCATTCGAACATACATTCGAATAGGGGTTATGAGATGGGACGCGCAAGCACTTTCACCCGCACGGGGAACGGCCCGTGAAAACGGCGGCGGGCTTCCGGGCCCTGCCCCGGCTTTGGACGCCCTGCTACCGCTGTCCGGGCTTGTGCGTTCCATCTCAACACCTGAATTCTCCGGAGTCACCTTCCATGAGGTCACCGCAAAGTCAGTGCTCAACAAGGTGCCGCCCGGTTCCAACATGCCGTTCGAATGGACGGTGAACCCTTACCGGGGCTGCAGCCACGCCTGCGTCTACTGCTTCGCACGCAAGACCCATACGTATCTGGAGTTCGACGCCGGGCGTGATTTCGATTCCCAGGTGGTGGTCAAGATCAACGCCGCGGAGGTGCTGACCCGGGAACTCGCCAAGGCTTCCTGGGCCCGGCATCAGGTAGCGCTGGGAACCAACACTGACCCGTACCAGCGCGCCGAAGGCCGGTACGCCTTGATGCCCGGAATCATCAGGGCACTCGCGGATTCGGGCACACCGTTCTCCATCTTGACCAAAGGCACCCTCCTGGCTCGCGATATTCCGCTGCTCAAGCACGCGGCAACGCAGGTTCCGGTTGACCTTGGCATCTCCTTGGCCATGACCAACGAGGACCTCGCGGAACTCATCGAACCCGGCACCCCCTCCCCCAGGGCGCGCCTCAAACTTATCGCCCGCCTTCGCGATGCCGGCTTGGGATGCGGAGTCATGGCAATGCCTATTTTGCCGTGGCTCACCGATTCGGACGCGGCCCTTGAGTCCTTATTCAGCGAATTGGCCAAGGCCGGCGCTACGGGGGTGACCGCAGGAGCCTTGTACCTCAAGCCTGGAACACGCGAGTGGTACATGAAATGGCTCGCGGAGCAGCACCCGGAGTTAGTGGGGAAATATCGTCGTCTCTACGGCCCAGGCTCATACGCGTCCAAGGAATACCGCACGTGGCTGTCCCACAGAATCAATCACTTCAAGGCAAAGTACGGGTTCACGGCCACCCAAGGCTTCAGCCATCGGAACGCCCGGGCTGCCGGTAATACCCGGCAAGCTACTGATTCCATGCGCGGAACAACCCCGCTGGCGCCAGGAGCAGGGGCGCCGCTCAACGGTCAACAGCCGCTGTTCTGAGGCCCAGCAGGCATACTGCCCTAAATCACCGCGCCCTATGCCACCGTGCCTTAAGCTAATGCGCTCACGCGGTCCAGCAACTCCATGACGATCGGCAAGTCGGCAGGGATCCAGCTGAGCCCAAGCACCTGCTCAGGATCTCCCACGGTGACCCACCGCAGTTCATCATGATCTTCCAGG
The DNA here is from genome assembly GCF_030208915.1 of Arthrobacter sp. efr-133-TYG-104. Classification (NCBI taxonomy): domain Bacteria; kingdom Bacillati; phylum Actinomycetota; class Actinomycetes; order Micrococcales; family Micrococcaceae; genus Arthrobacter; species Arthrobacter sp. efr-133-TYG-104. The sequence goes on along the minus strand of NZ_JARVTA010000018.1, from coordinate 120,540 downwards.
GGCCGTGGTTCGCCGAGAACGAGCTCAGCGAACCAGACGCGCATCACGGCCCGATCATTCAGCCGCCAACCGTGCTCCTGTCCAGAGGCCAATTCCGTCCCCAGCCGCACCTCCACACCCAACTCTTCAGCCAACTCACGGTGAAGTGCTGCCTCCGGCGACTCCCCGGCTTCCACTTTGCCGCCCGGAAACTCCCACATCCCCGCGAATTGCGGAGGTGCGGTACGGCGCGCGGCCAAGAGTCGGGTCGGGGCATCCAAGGAGTCGACGACGGCGGCGCCCACCACATGTATCAGTGCAGTCACCGCAACAGTCTAGGGCCACTGCGAACCATGGGTCTTGTCACAAAGCCGCCCTTTACTCCAACGACGGGACTAGACTGGTAATCGGATTTTCTCCGCCCTCCCAGCCGGTCCGGCGCCCTCCAGAAACAGGTCTATGACTACCACTGTGTCCCCCTCCACCGTTGCCACGCGGGCAAAACGCCACCTTGGTTTGGCCATCGTGGCCTTGGCCACCGGCGGGTTCGCCATTGGAACCACAGAGTTCGCCATGATGGGACTTTTGAAGGAGATCGAAGGCGGCCTGCACATCAGCACACCTGACGCCGGCAACCTGATTTCCGCATATGCCCTCGGCGTAGTCGTCGGCGCGCCGGTGTTCGCGGCCGTCGGGGCGAAACTTCCCCGGAAACATTTGGCGCTGGGCCTGATGCTCTTCCTTTCGCTGGCGAACCTGTCCTCTTTCATAGCCCCTGATTACGGGCTCATGCTGTTCTCACGCTTTGCCTCCGGTCTCCCACACGGGGCTTTCTTCGGCGTGGCAGCAGTGATAGCGGCGGGTTTGGTCGCCCCCACCAAACGGGGCTGGGCGATCTCCATGGTCATGGCGGGACTGACGGTCTCCAATGTGATCGGCGTGCCAGTGGCTACCTGGATTGGCCAGACCTTCGGCTGGCGGCTACTGTTCATCATCGTTGGCGCGATTGGGCTCCTGACCGTCGTCCTGATCTGGAAGTTCGTTCCCTTTGAAGCCGCGCATCCCGAAGCCAGCATCCGGCGCGAGCTGGGCGCCCTCAAACGCCTCCAAGTGTGGCTGGCGCTCCTGATCGGCATCATTGGTTTCGGCGGCTTCTTCGCCGTTTACACCTACATAGCTCACACGATGACCTCCGTGGCCGGCATCCCGGAAAGCCTCCTTCCCGCCGTCGTTGCCCTTTATGGACTCGGAATGGTTGCAGGCAACATCATTGGCGGGCGGATCGCAGACAAATCCGTGATGGGCACCATCTACTGGGTGATGCCCGGAATCGCAGCAGCCCTTGTGGTCTACGCGGTCTCCGCCCACTGGGCGCCGGCAGCTTTCTGCATGGCGTTCGTTGTTGGCGGCACCGGCTCGATGCTCACGCCAGCACTACAAACCCGGCTTTTGGACGCAGCCCCCGGCGCCGCGTCCTTGGCATCTTCGCTGAACCACTCGGCCCTGAACGTTGCCAACGCCTTGGGAGCGTTCCTGGGCGGGACGGTCATCGCGTGGGGCTGGGGATACACCGCTCCGGCCCTCGTAGGCGCCGTACTGGCGATGCTCGGCCTTGCCGTTGCCGTGGTCAGTGGCCTGCTTGAGCGCAGGCGACCACTGGTCAGCTGATGGGCTAAGCCTGTTCCAGCCTCGCCCGCTCAAGGTCGGGCTCCAGGTAGATAACCCGCGCGATCGGGACGGCCGTCCGGATCCGCCGTTCGGCGTCGTCTATTGCCTGGGCAATTTCCCGGCCGGTGTCGGCTGCGCCGATACTGATCTTTGCCGCTACCAGCAATTCCTCCGGCCCAAGGTGCATGGTCTTGAGGTGGATGATGCCGGTTCCGTCGGCCTCCAATGCGGCAGTAATCCGAAGAACATCTTCCCGCGTGGCCGATTCGCCAAGGAGCAGGGACTTGGTCTCAAGGGCCAGGATCACTGCAATGCAGACCAACAGCAAGCCGATCATTCCGGTGCCAACGGCATCCCACACGCCGTTTCCGGTGACCAGCGTCATGCCCACGCCGAACAGGGCAAACACTAGGCCAATAAGGGCCCCGAAGTCCTCGAGCAGGATAACGGGGAGCTCAGGCTGCTTGGCGTTACGCACGAATTTGACCCAGGTTTGTTTACCGCGGGTCTGATTCGATTCCTTGATGGCGGTCCGGAAGGAAAAGCCCTCGGCGATGATGGCGCCCACCAACACAACCAGTGGAACCCACCAAAAATCGCCCTCTATGCCGTGCGGGTGCAGGAATTTCTCGTATGCCTCGTACAGGGCAAACAAGCCACCAACACTGAAGAGCACTATGGAAACGATGAACGCGTAGATGTAGCGTTCCCGGCCGTAGCCGAACGGGTGCTCGGGGCTGGCGGCCCGCTTGGACCGCTTGCCGCCTACGAGCAGCAAAACCTGGTTACCGGAATCGGCCACGGAGTGGATAGCCTCAGCCAGCATGGACGAGGACGTCGTGAGGAAGAACGCGAGGAACTTCAGCACCGCAATGGAGAGGTTAGCCGCCAGTGCTGCCACGATTGCCTTGCTACCGCCACCTGCAGCCATGAAAGCCCCACCTCTTCACATACTGGAAAGTTCAAAACCGAAAAGAATCTGATGTGTCCAAGAAGAGTCGCCATTGGCTGTTCTTGCAAGCAATACCGTACCGGCCGGGGCACGGTTTACATATTTGGGACTCGGGCACCCTGCTGTGATCGGGCACTTGCATAAAGGCAAACCGTGGCCGCCGTTCCCACGTTCAAGCTTTCCGCGGCACCGTATACCGGCACCGCCACACGGTGGTCCGCCAGTGCCAATTCGGCCTCGGACAAACCTTGGGCCTCATTGCCGAAGAGCCAGGCGGTGGGCCTCTCCAGAGCGTAAGGGGACTCAACGGAAGCTTGCCCGAGCCGGCGGGCAGCGTTCTCATCCTGCAGCCGGTCCAGGTCCAGTGTTCCGTAGCCATCGGCTGCAAGGACCCCGATTCCGAGCCCTTTGCAGCGTGCCACCACGTCTTCGATGTCGGCGCCCAGGACCACCGGTAGGTGAAAAAGCGAACCGGCCGTTGAACGGACGGCTTTTGGATTGTAGATGTCCACGCTGGAGCCCGTCAGGACCACGGCATCCGCACCAGCGGCGTCAGCAGCACGCAGGACTGTCCCGGCGTTGCCGGGGTCGCGCACCTGGCACATCACAGCGATAAGCCGGGGCCCGGCGTCGAGCACTGAATCCAGGCTCACGTCCACAAAACTGCAGACGGCCACTATCCCCTGCGGATTGACGGTGTCCGCCATGGCGGCCAGAACCTCGTCGGTGGCGAGCCGCAGCAGTGTCCCCTCGGCAAGGTCGGCAAGTTCGGGCAGCCGGTCCAGGCACGCGGCACTTGCGAATACTTCATGCACGACGGCGGGACCACCACGGGCGGTACGCTCACGGTGCAGGGTCAGCGCCTCGCGAACAGCCTGCGGCCCCTCAGCGAGAAAACGCCCGCGCTTTAAACGGGCCGGGCGCCCGGCAAGCTTGGCGACATCCCTCACCCGATCAGCTCGGGGGTTGGTCATCGGAAAGTCTTGCGGGCGCCCGGTTTGGTTCATATAAGAACTTTAGTGGCAGTTGCGACTAGTTCTTGATCTGCTGGCGGGCTTCGCCGCCGGCCGGCTCGAAGCCAGCAGCCTTTGCAGCCTCAACGGTGGAGAACCAGTACTCAGCAGCCGTGGTGTTGTACCAGGTGGAACCCGGAACGTGGTACTTCTTGGACTCGGCGTTGCCCTTGATGGCGTGGCCTTCCGGAGCTTCGTCGCCGTCAGCGGCAATAGCGCCATCGATGGCCGGCTTCTCGGTGACAACAGCCTTGACGGCAGTAGCCGTAGCGGCAGCCGGAGCAACCTTTGCAGCCTTGGGAGCTGCAACTTCAGCCTTGGCGGCGGGAGCAGACGTGTCAGACGGCAGGGCAGCCTTTGCAACGTTCACCAGAGCGGCAAACGCGTTGGCGTCAGAGACAGCCAACTCGGCCAGCATACGGCGGTCAACCTCAACCTCAGCGGCCTTCAGACCCTGGATCAGGCGGTTGTAGGTGAGGCCGTTGGCGCGGGATGCAGCGTTGATGCGCTGGATCCAGAGGCGACGGAAGTCACCCTTCTTCTTACGGCGGTCGCCGTAGCTGTACACAAACGAGTGCAGCAGCTGCTCTTTGGCCTTACGGTACAAGCGCGAGCGCTGACCGCGGTAACCCTTTGCGCGTTCGAGGATAACCCGGCGCTTCTTGTGGGCGTTTACCGCCCGCTTCACACGTGCCACGTGCGTACTCCTTCAGAAATCTTTATCCCAAGCTGCTACTGCCGGGAATCCGGCCGGCCTGAGAAGGCTTTTGGTGTAGTTGGTTGCTGCCGGTTGGCATCAACCAATGACTTGGAACTTAGACGCCGAGCATCTTCTTGATGACCTTGGCATCGCCCTTGAAGACGATCTTGTCGCCGGCGAGGCGACGGGTCAGCGTGGAGGACTTGTGCTCCAGGTAGTGACGGCGGTTGGCCTGCTGACGCTTCAGCTTGCCGGTACCGGTCAGCTTGAAGCGCTTCTTGGCACCGCTGTGGGTCTTCATCTTCGGCATGGGAACCGATCTCCTTACGTAATCCACGGACAAGTCCGCGATTCTTTTGTGCAGCCGGCCTCTAGGGGGCCTGCATGCTGGTTGCTTGCCGGAGGAGGCCAGGCCTCCAAGGCGTCGAACTAGGTGGTCTTGCGTGATGCCGGCTTCGGGGCAGCTTTGGGAGCTGCCGGACGTGCCGCCGGCTTCGGGGCAGCCGGCTTGGCGACCGGCTTCGGAGCCGCAGGAACTGCAGGCTTCGCAGTTGCCGGTACGGCCGGCTTTGCTGCAGCCGGAGCTGCCTTGGCGACCGGAGCTGCCTTGGCAACAGGAGCCTCTTCAACTACCGGGGCTTCCTTGGCAACCGGAGCCTCTTCAACTACCGGGGCTTCCTTGGCAACAGGGGCTTCGAGCGCTGCCGGAACTTCCTCTGCCGGAACCTCTTCAGCTACGGCAGCCGCTTCAACCTCGGGGGTTTCCTTTGCTGCCGCCTCGACTGCCGGAGCTTCGTCCGTTTCCGGGGTCAGCTCTTCGGTCGCGTCCACAGCATCCTGCGTCGACTCGTCGTCGCTGGTCAGGAAGCCTGCCGGAAGAAGGTCACCGAGGGACTGCGTCAGCGGAGCCTGGTCACCGGTCGTGTCCACGCGCCCAGCAGCCTTGGCTTCGTTCTCGGCCTTGGCTTCAGCGCGCTGCACAGCACGGCGGGCTTCAGCCTTGGCTTCTGCCTTGTTCTTCAGCGGGCCAACCACCATGACCATGTTGCGGCCATCGATGCGCGGGCTGGACTCTACGATCCCAACCTCGGCAACATCTTCAGCGAAGCGCTGCAGCAGGCGGATGCCCATCTCGGGGCGCTGCTGTTCGCGGCCACGGAACTGGATCATGGCCTTGACCTTGTCACCGGCGCCGAGGAAGCGAAGGGCATGTCCACGCTTGGTTTCGTAGTCATGCTTGTCGATCTTCAAGCGGAAACGGATTTCCTTAAGAACCGTGTTGGTCTGGTTCTTGCGGGCCTCACGGGCTTTCACAGCGGCTTCGTACTTGTACTTGCCGAAGTCCATCAACTTGCAAACAGGAGGTTTAGCCTGCGGGGCAACTTCAACGAGATCGAGATCGGATTCGGCAGCAAGACGCAAAGCATCTTCGATGCGGACAATTCCTACCTGTTCGCCGGCAGGGCCGACCAGCCGCACCTCGGGGACGCGGATACGCTCATTGATTCTTGGCTCGCTAATGTTAAAGCTCCTGTGGTTGTGGTGATTATCACCGGCAAATAGAGAAGGCCTCCAATTGCTGGGTGCAATCGAAGGCCTCAAAGATCGGTTGTAGTCCCGTGTGGGGCTACGCAGTTAGGGGGTCAAACCACCCGAACTGCCCGACCAATACCCGGCAACCTCTTGTCCCATCAAAGGGATCTTGTCCCCGAGGGGAACGGCTGACGCGGGTGGGAGAGAACTCCGCTTGCAAACTGAAAGTCGATTCTACAGAAACAACCCGCCATGCGCACATTCCACGCGGCGGGAAGATTGACTGCTGGCCAACATCTGCAAATAACGACTTCCAGTTGGTCTGTGACAAGCTTACCAGTATGAGTACTGAAGACAGCAATTCCCGTAACTCCTTTGGCGGCGACGCCACCTCCGCCGCTGACGCCGGGGTGTCCCAGCAGATCCGCGACATCGCCGAGGTCCCGGCTGTGGAAGTCATTACCACCGGCGCGGTACACCTCATGAGTGCCGCGGCCGTGAAGGTCGGCCTTGCTGACGATCCGAACGCTGAAGACCTCAAAGATCTCGATGAAGCACGTAAGTTGATCACTGCACTGGCCGGCCTGGTCTCGGCGGCCGCCCCGGAAATTGGCTCGCAGCACGCCGGTCCGTTGCGTGACGGACTGCGCTCCCTGCAATTGGCCTTCCGCGAGGCCTCGATCATCCCCGATGCACCAGGCAAGGGCCCGGGCGAAAAGTTCACTGGACCGGTGAACTAGCCAGCGGAAAGAAAAGATCGGCTCAGGCCACAGAACTGCCGACGGCGGTCAGCCCCACCAGGTGCTGGCCGCCGTCGACGTTTCCTGCTGTCAGACGCGGGCCGTGCGGCGCCGCAGCGACATGAGGGCGAATCCGGCAGCGCACAGCACCACGCCTGCCACACCAACTGCCGCAAACCCGGCCGAGGGTCCCACCGCGTCGATGAAAACTCCTGCAAGAGGTGAGCCGAGGGCTACGCCGGCGGTCAATGCGGAGCCGTACCATCCCATGGCTTCGCCGCGGCGCTCCTCATCCACGAGGTCGGCAACTTTTTCGGAGGAAGCAGACAGGACCGGTGCGCACAGCAATCCCGGCAACAGGGATAGGAATGCCAAGGTCCAGGTGTCGTGCGCGAATCCCATGGGAATCGTCAGGGCGGCCATGCCAAGGAGCAGGAGCATCGGTGATATTGGACGCTTCATGGCTCCATAGATCAGCCCTCCCACCACGGAGGATGCGCACCAGAAGAAGAACACGATTCCGATTTGGTTTTGGTTTCCACCGCGCTGCAGCAGGCCGACAATGCTCACATCGGAACCACTCAGCACCATCCCGGAACCTGCCGCAACGGCAAACAACGCCGCCACCGCAACGGTAAACCAACTGAAATTCCTTGCCACACGGCCCCGCATGACGGACGCCCTTGACCGGGAAGAAGCCATCTCGGATGCTGCTTCCTGAACATGGGAGGGCGCCGAAGCGACGACCGCGGCCTCGGCTGCGGCCAGATCGGCTGCCGCTTGTTCGAGCGTTTCCTGCGGCGTGCTCGCCTTATCGCTGCGGGTGGGCGGGTTGAACCACATAAGGAACAAACCTGCCGCGGAGACGGAAACCCCGACGGCGGTGAGGCCCACCGCAGCGAACCCGCTGGTCGCAACGATGGCGCCGACGGCCGGTCCGATCATAAACACGATCTCCGTGGCGATCGAATCGAGCGCGAAAGCTGACCTCCGCTGCTCACCGTCCACCAACACTCCCAAGGATTGGCGGACCACGCTGAATATCGGCAGTGTGAAGAGTCCCCCCACGAAAACCAGGGGAAGCAGCCATTCGTAAGGGACGTGCGGAACGATCGACCAGATAACGGTTTCCGATACCACCGAAGGAATCAGCGCTTTCCGAAGCCCCACGGTGTCCACCCGCCGGCCGCGCCATGGAGCTCCCACCGCGATGCCAATGGTCATCACCGCGGCGGCCGCGCCGGCAGCGGCGTAGCCCTCCCCCAGGGTCAGGACGATATGCAAAGTCAGCAGCACACCGGCTGCAGAGTGCGGTATGCGGGCCACCATGCCCACCACCAACAAACGCCGGACAGGTCGGATGGCCAACATCTCTTTGTAGAGAGCGAAGTTCACGCGTTGATTCCTCTGGTTCCCCCCGGGGCAGTCCCGGGAAACCGGTACTGCCTTACTGACGCAACTGCGGCTCCTGCGCCGCGCGCTGCAATTTCACTTCCATGGAGTCCACGTTCTCAGCGAACAACTCCAACCCCGCCCACGCTTCATTGAGGCCGCCCACCAGGGCTTGAATCGCCGTGGCATCCAGCCCGTCGTCGAGGAACAGGACTACCTGCAGTTCCGGCCCCGGACCGCCACCGGACACGGAACGGCCGTCCGCCGTCAAAGAGGCGAGGCCTCCCCCGGGTCTGATTTCCAGCCGCCGCACTGCAGGGAAATCGGAAGCAGCTGAAGCGAGAGCAGACTCCAGTTGATCATCCAGGTATGACGGCGTCCAGTCCCGCTGCTGCGCCAAGGCCCACATAGCTGGGCGTCGCACCACGAAGGTGTATGCCGAACCTGGATCGACAACCAGCAGTTGGGCATTCTCGGACACTGCGGACAGCGCTGCACGAGCAGCATAAACGGCCACCGGACGCGCCTCGGTGTGCCAGTTCTCCAAGGCAGCGGAGGAGGTGAACACGGGCATGGCCCTGCGGCCATCCGGAGCCGTGAGGGTGACCAAGGCCATATCGGCTTGTTTATCGGCATGCAACCCGTCAACGCCCTCGGCTTCTTCAGCAAGCTGCGCCACAACAGGAACGAAGACCCTCGCCGTCGCCAGGGAGGCCACAACATCGGCCTCGCTGCCGGTGCCATCCAACAACGCTCCGACCGCGGCGAGGTACCCGGCGTCGGGCTGTCCGTCGTCGTTGTCGAAATTATGGATGACGGCGTGATTCCCGCTGAGGCTTCGACCGGCCCACGGCTGGCCTGCTGAATCGGTTGCTCCGCCAGCACCGGCCAGTGCCGCCGCGATATGCCCCGGCAGTTCCCGTCGTCGTGATTCCTCGGCCATCAGCGGCGGCCGGCAACATCCAGGGCCTCGGGCAAAGTGAACGCGCCTGCGTACAGCGCCTTGCCCACAATCGCACCCTCGACACCCATGGGAACCAGCTCACGCAACACCCGGAGGTCTTCCAGGCTCGATATTCCGCCGGAGGCCACCACGGGCTTGCCGGTCTTCTCGACCATTTGGCGCAGCAACTCAACGTTCGGGCCTTGCAGAGTACCGTCCTTGGTGACATCGGTGACCACGTAGCGGGCGCATCCGGCGTCCTCAAGGCGGGCCAGGACGTCCCACAGGTCTCCGCCCTCTTTCGTCCAGCCGCGGCCAGCCAATGTGGTGCCGCGAACGTCCAGCCCGACCGCGATCCTGTCACCGAAGCGTTCGATGGCGCGGCGGGTCCATTCAGGATTTTCCAGAGCTGCAGTTCCCAAATTAACGCGGGCGACGCCGAGGCCAAGGGCGCGTTCGAGGGACTCGTCGTCCCTCAACCCGCCGGACAATTCCACCTTGACGTCGAGTTGAGAGACAACCTCATTGATAAGGTCCGCGTTGTTACCGCGCCCGAAAGCTGCGTCGAGGTCTACCATATGGACCCATTCGGCACCGGCTTCCTGCCAGTTCAGCGCAGCTTCCAAGGGCGTCCCGTAGCTGGTTTCCGAGCCCGCTTCACCTTGCAAAAGCCGGACTGCTTGGCCCTCAACGATGTCGACGGCGGGCAGGAGTTCCAGGATGGGCTGTGAGGTGGTCATGTAGGTCCTAGGAGAGTCAGGGGAACGCAGCGGTTCAGAGACAGAAGCGGAGTTGGGCGTGATCAGTGGATCCTGATCAGTTGATCACGGTCATTTGCCCGGCAGCGTGAGCAGGTAGGCCGCCAGCAGGGACATCGCCGCCAACGCATAGAAGGAAATCGAGACCCATCGGGGCTTGTTCTGTTGATGGAAGGAGATTCCTCCGCCAACCATCAGGCCACCGAGTCCCATCAGGAGCACGGACCACATTTAGGCCACTCCCGTTCCAGGGTCAACGAGTGGCTGCTGCTTGCGCAGGCCATCCACCCAGTTGCGCAGGAGCCGCGCCCCGGCGTCGCCGGACTTTTCCGGGTGGAACTGCGTGGCGCAAAGGGGCCCGTTCTCGACGGCGGCAACAAAACGTGCGCCGTGCTCGGACCACGTCACCATGGGCGGAGCCATGCGAGGCTGGACGACGTCGAAATTCCATTCCTGTACACCGTACGAGTGCACGAAATAGAAGCGTTCCTGCTCGACGCCGGCGAACAGTTTGGAGCCTTCCGGCGCGTCAACGGTGTTCCAGCCCATGTGAGGGACCACTGCGGCAGGAAGGAGTTCCACCTTGCCAGGCCACTCGGCCATGCCCTCGGATTCGGTGCCGTGCTCCACCCCGGCTTCGAAGAGAACCTGTAACCCGACGCAGATGGCCAGCACGGGACGGCCGCCTGCGACGCGGCGCCCGATCATCCTGATGGCGTCAACGGCCTTGAGTTCCCGCATGACGGTCTCGAAAGCGCCGACGCCGGGAACCACCAGGCCATCGGCATTCAGGACGTCCTCGGGCTTGGCACTGAGAATCACATGCGCTCCGGCACGCTCGAGTGCCCGAACGGCTGACCGGACGTTGCCGGAACCGTAGTCCAGCACTGTCACCGTCGGCTTGCCATCGGGAGATTCCGGCTTCCGCGAGGCTATGGCATCCGTGACGGCACCAGCGGCCACAGACTGGCCGCTCACAGTGCGCCCTTGGTGGAGGGAATGCCTTCAACGCGGGGATCGGACTCAACTGCCGAGCGCAGGGCGCGTGCAAACGCCTTGAACTGGGCCTCGACGATGTGATGCGGATCCCGGCCGGCGAGAACGTTCATGTGCAGGCAGATACCGGCGTGGAGGGTAATCGCTTCAAAGACGTGCCGGGTCAAGGACCCAGTGAAGTGCCCGCCGATCAAGTGGTACTCCTGGCCGGCAGGTTCACCGCCGTGGACAAGGTACGGACGGCCCGAAACATCGACGACGGCCTGTGCCAAAGCCTCGTCCAAAGGAACCGTTGCCTCGCCAAAGCGACGGATGCCCGCCTTGTTCCCCAATGCGGTGCGCAGCACCTCTCCAAAGGTGATGGCCACGTCTTCCACTGTGTGATGCACGTCAATGTGGGTGTCCCCAGTGGCTTTGACGGTCATGTCGATCAAGGAGTGCTTGGACAGGGCAGTCAGCATGTGGTCGTAGAAAGGAACCGACGTACTGATCTCGGAGACACCCGTGCCGTCCAGGTTGATCTCCACCAGAACGGAGGACTCGCTGGTGGTGCGCTCGAGCCGCGCGGTGCGGGCAGCGGTGGGCACTGAGCCGGTTTCGCTCATTGGGACGTCCTTATACACGAAGAATGGGTTGGGTCTATAGACAAGTTTAGGCGTGCGGGGCGGCTGGTCCGTGCAGCAGGGATTCCAGGGCCTCAAGGAAGACAGTGGTCTCCTTCTCAGTACCCGCTGTCACCCTCAGGTGGCCCGGGATACCGACGTCGCGAATCAGTACACCGGCGTCGAGAAGCCCCTGCCACACTTCATGCGGGTTGTCCAAGCCACCGAAGAAGACATAGTTCGAGTCAGACACCGACGGCTTAAGGCCCATCCGCAAGAGCTCAGTCACAATACGATCGCGCTGAATCTTGATGTCTTCAACGTCAGCCATCAAGGCCTCACGGTGGTTCAGCGCGGCCAGGGCAGTCGCCTGGGTGATCGCGGACAAGTGGTACGGGAGCCTGACGAGCCGAATCGCGTCGGTGACCTCCGGTGCGGCTGCCATGTAACCGAGACGGGCGCCAGCCAAGGCGAACGCCTTGCTCATGGTTCGGGAAACGATCAACCGCTCGCGGCCTGGCAGCAAGGTCAGGGCACTGGGCGTGTTGTCGTGCGCAAACTCGTGGTAGGCCTCGTCAACGATCACTATGGCCTGGCTTGCTTCACCGGCGTTGTACACGGCCTCGACGACGTCGAGAGTAAGCCCGGTCCCCGTGGGGTTGTTGGGAGAGCAGAGAAAAACAATGTTCGCGGCGGTGTCGCGTACTTGCGCCGCGGCAGAGGCCGCATCCAAGCCGTAGTCCGCCGCGCGGAAACCGCGGACGTATTCGGTGTCAGTGCCGCTGGCCAGCAGCGGATACATGGAGTACGTGGGCGGGAAACCCAGAGCCTTGCGGCCAGGACCGCCGAAGGCCTGGAGGACTTGTTGCAGTACTTCATTTGAGCCATTGGCCGCCCAGATGTTCTCCGGAGCGAGCCCGTGACCGAGATATTCCGCCAAGGCCTGGCGCAGCTCCGTGAACTCCCTGTCGGGGTAGCGGTTGAGTCCAGTGGCCGCGGCTGCGACCGCCTCCGTAATGGCTGCCTGGACATCCACCGGCACGCCATGGGTGTTCTCATTGACATTGAGTAGAACAGGCACATCCAGCTGCGGCGCCCCGTAAGGGCTCAGTCCACGCAGGTTGGTCCGGAGGGGAAGTCGGTCGAGTCGCTCAAGCTTGTCACTCACAGTTTCCAGTTTAAGGGCCTCCGTGGATGGGTGCGTAACTGTGACCCCTTGGACCGCGCGACGGGTATGCCCGGACACTTGCCAGATTCCCTGGGCACGGCCCTCTAGCCGGCTGGAACGAACAACTTCTGGCCGGGATGGATGCTGCCGCCGCTGAGGTCATTTAGCTGGATGATCTCGGCAATGACATCCCTGGGATCCCGGCCGGGCGCGGCCGCCCCCGCGATGCCCCACAGGGACTCCCCGGGCTGAACCGTGACGGAGATCGCAACCGGTGGACGCAGTTGAGCCTGGGTGTCCGAGGCTTTTGCCGGGGAAGTGACGAAGCCAAGAAGGGTGATCAACGCGGCCACCAGCAGCATTGCGGGGATGCCGAAGAAGACGATCCGCCCCCTGCGCGTCAGGCGAAGCCGCGTGGACTTCGATTTCACGTCCATGACTGGTGCCGACTGCGCAACTGCAAGTGCAGGCGCTGGCCCTCCGAGAAGACCCTCAAGCGTTGATATTGCAGACATGAGCTTTGCCCTTCTGAGCGATTGCCGTGCCCCGGTGTCCGATGCGCGGCGGTCAATTCCGTATGCTCTCCCGACGCCACCCGAACCGTTCGAACACTTTCTTCGAACATCGGCACGGTTTGCGGTGTTGTTAGAACACATATTCGAACCTTGCTAAGACCTTTTTAGCACTTATCAACGAACGGTGTCGAGACTCGCTAGAACAAATGTTTGATAAAGGTCCGTGCCTGCCCTACGTTTGATGGAAGAAGCAGCCACTGTTTCAGTGAACCAACAGGGTCTGACATTTTTTAGGCCCGGCATCATCGGCGCGGTCCGTATCGCGCCCGGTCCGGACGGAAAGGCATTGGCAAACATGGCAGCGAAAGCCACAGGAGGTAGCGCTCCCCTGCGTAGCCAACAGCCTCAAAAGAGCCCCAAGAGCCTGACGGTCCGGCAGAAGAAGATCCTCGAGACCATCCAGCGCTCGGTCAATGACAATGGATATCCGCCCAGCATGCGTGAGATCGGGGATACGGTGGGCCTTGCGAGCCTTTCCAGCGTGACCCACCAGCTGACCCAGCTGGAGAAGCTGGGCTACCTTCGCAGGGACCCCAAGCGCCCTCGGGCAATGGAAGTCCTGATGCCCTTGACCCTCGACGGCGGCGGGCCCATTCCCGGGGTTGAGGAACCTGCCCGCCTTCGGAGTGCCGGTGGGCTCGCGGTCACCGAACTGGCCAGCGCCAGCGACACAGCCATGGTGCCGTTGGTAGGCCGCATCGCAGCCGGTGGGCCGATCCTGGCCGATCAGACAGTGGAAGATGTCCTTCCCCTGCCACGACAGCTCGTGGGACACGGCGAACTGTTCATGCTCAAGGTTGCCGGAGATTCAATGATCGACGCCGCCATCTGCGACGGTGACTGGGTGGTGGTGCGACGGCAAAACGACGCCATCAACGGCGACATCGTCGCTGCCCTCTTGGATGACGAAGCAACCGTGAAGACGTTCCGCCAACGGGACGGCCACACGTGGTTGCTGCCACAAAACACCCAATATGAGCCCATCCTCGGTGATCAGGCCACCATTATGGGCAAGGTCGTCTCGGTACTGCGTTCCCTGTAGGCGCAGTTCCCTCTAGGCGCAGTTCCTACTCAGGCGCTCTTCCTACTCAGGCGCTCCAGTACACCCCTTACCACCGTTCGGTCCACCGTGGGCCAGAACGGCGGCAGTGCTGCCCGCAGGAACGCCCCGTAGCGTTCTGTCGAAAGCCTGGGATCCAAGACCGCCACAACTCCCCGGTCCCCTGTGGAGCGGATGAGCCGGCCCGCGCCTTGTGCCAAACGGATGGCCGCGTGTGTCGCCGAGACTGCCATGAAGCCGTTGCCGCCGGATTGTGCGACTGCTCTGGAGCGCGCCGTCATCAACGGGTCGTCCGGGCGGGGGAAAGGAATACGGTCAATCACCACCAGGCGGCAGGAACCTCCCGGAACGTCCACTCCTTGCCACAGAGACATGGTTCCGAACAGGCAAGTGTCCGGCTCGTCGGCGAATTGCTTGACCAGGGCCGCCATTGTGGACTCGCCTTGGCAGAGGATATCCACATCCAGCCGCAGCCGCATGGCATCAGCGGCTTCTTCCGCGGCCCGGCGCGAGGAGAAGAGGCACAAGGCCCCGCCGCCGGAGGCCCGAATCAGGTCCTCCAATTCATCCAAGGCCTCCAAGGAAGTACCGCGGCCTGGCTTCGGCAGGTGTTTCGCCACGTAGAGGACCCCCTGTTTGGGGTAGTCAAAGGGGGAACCGACGTCGATCCCGGTCCAACTCGGCGCGCCGTCGCCCAAGAGGCCCAGCCCGCCGGCCGCAGGTTCGAACGCAGCACCGATTGCCAACGTAGCCGACGTCAGTACTACTGTATGGCCCGTGAACAGGCCTTCCCGGAGCCTTCCCGCGACGCTCAGGGGCGCGATATTGATGAGGGCCGGTGCGGTCTCGTCCGGCTGGGAGTACCCCTGCTGGGGGTCGAAGGTGCTGTTGCGCGAGAACCAGACCACCTCCCGATTCTCCTTGGCGGCGAGCAGCCGTTCGCAGAGTTCCAGGATGAGCATGAGCCGCGAGCGCGCCAGCTGCCTCCCGCCGTCGGCAGAGTTTGATCCCGAGGAATCCGGCTTCGAATCCGAGAGCGCTGCGCGCGTTGCCTCGCGCAACTGGTCCAGGCAATCGAGTTGTTCGTCATCGAGTCCGTTGGGCAGCAGCCCGTTCGGCGCTCCGGCGATCGCCATATCCAATCGATCGGCAGCGGCGTTGAGTGCATCAACGGTGATGGCGGTGTGCTTTCGGGCACTTGAAGCTGCAGCATGGACCATGGCGACTGAGAGCTGGCCCGAGACTGCGCCCGTGACGCGGTCCTGTAGCTCGTGTGCCTCATCCACCACAACGACGTCGTACTCGGGCAGAACAGCGAGGCCCTCGAAGGCGCTGACGGCCAGCATCGCGTGATTCGTCACGACGACGTCGGCCTCCCCAGCGCGGGATCGCGCCAGCTCACTGAAGCACTCCTCAGCCATCGGACACTTCTGTGCCCCCAGGCACTCCATGGACGTGACGGACACCTGGCGCCATGCCCTGTCCGTCACGCCGGGCATGAGCTCATCCCGGTCCCCCGTGGTGGTCTTTTCCGCCCACTCCCGAAGCCGCACCACTTCCTTGCCAAGTTGGGACGAAGGTCCCCCCATGGAGGCGGCGAAGTGCGGGACGCTGGTGTCCTCACCGAGTGAGAACAGTTGGCCCTCGGAGGGCTCCTCGCTGGGAAATCCGCCGTCGAGCTTCTGCAAGCAGACGTAGTTGGCCCGGCCTTTGACCAGCGCAACGTTGACCGGGCGTTCAAGCGCAGGGCTGATCGTTTCCAGCAACCGGGGAAGGTCCCGGCCAACGATCTGCGTCTGCAACGCCAGGGTTGCGGTGGACACCAGTGTCGGTTTGTTGCTGACCATGGAATGGGCGATCAAAGGAATCAGGTAAGCCAAGGACTTACCTGTTCCCGTTCCGGCTTGGACCAGCAAATGCTCACCGGTTTCAATGGCCCGGGCGACGTGCTTGGCCATCTCATGCTGGCCGGCACGGCTTTGACCACCCATGCCGGAGACAGCGCGGTCCAGCAATTCCAGGGTGAACTTCTCCCCCACCGACTCGACGGCGTCCGCCGCGACATTCTCAACCATTACTGACGAATGACTCCAGTTCGGCAGCGAGGCCCTCCCGGACCATCGCCACGACGCGCGTTCCACTTTCTTCATGGTCCAGGCTCAGGATCTCAGCATCGGAACTGTGCAGCTTGCTGATCATCTCGCCGCGCTCGTAAGGAATGAGCATTTCAAGCCGAACACCAGGCCGCGGAATGGACCGGCTGATCTCCTCCAAAAGCTCAGAGATTCCGAGTCCGGTCCGGGTGGACACCACCGCGTGCCGGGGTTCCTTCTGCTTGAGGCGCTCCACCACGAAGGGATCGGCGACATCGACCTTGTTCAGGACAATGATCTCGGGGACCTTGCGTGCGTCCACCTCGCTGAACACGGACCGCACTGCCGCGATCTGCCCCTCGGGGTCCGGGTGCGAAGCATCCACGACGTGCAGGATCAAGTCCGCATCCGCCACTTCCTCCAGGGTGGAGCGGAATGCTTCAATCAGCTGCGTCGGCAACGAACGAACAAACCCGACGGTGTCCGCGAGCGTGTAACCGATGCCGTCCGGTGTTTGCGCCTTGCGAACCGTGGGATCCAGGGTGGCGAACAGCGCGTTTTCCACGAGCACGCCTGCGTCCGTCAGGCGGTTCAGCAGCGACGACTTTCCGGCGTTGGTGTACCCGGCAATCGCTACAGACGGAACAGCATTACGACGGCGGTTGGCCCGCTTTGTCTCACGCGCCGGCTTCATTGCCGCGATTTCACGACGAAGCTTAGCCATCCGGGTCCGGATGCGACGGCGATCGAGTTCGATCTTTGTTTCACCCGGACCACGCGAGCCCATACCTGCACCGGCCCCACCCACTTGGCCACCGGCCTGCCGGGACATCGAGTCACCCCAACCACGCAAGCGCGGGAGAAGATACTCGAGCTGGGCGAGCTCCACCTGTGCCTTACCTTCGCGGCTCTTGGCGTGCTGGGCAAAAATGTCCAAAATCAAGGTGGTCCTATCGACAACCTTGACCTTGACAATGTCCTCGAGGCCACGCCGCTGGGAAGGCGCGAGTTCGGTGTCGACCACCACGGTATCGGCACCTGTGGCGGACACAATGTCCTTGAGTTCCTGCGCTTTGCCCGAACCAAGGAACGTACCCGGGTCAGGCTTCGCCCGGCGCTGCACCAAACCGTCGAGAACCTCGGAACCAGCTGTTTCTGCCAAGGCCGCAAGCTCACGGAGCGAGTTCTCGGCGTCGGCCAGGGTACCTTCGGTCCACAGGCCGGCCAAGACCACGCGTTCAAGGCGCAACTGCCGGTATTCAACCTCGGTGACATCTTCGAGTTCGGTAGAGAGACCCGCGGTGCGGCGCAGGGCGCGCCGCTCGGCCAGGTCTTGCTGGTCGCCGTCGTAAATGCTGTGTTCTTGGTCCAAAGCGGAAATGGCCTGCGCCTTGCCGAAGACGCCCTGGGGGTCCTCACGGCTTGCTGGCTGCTCAGGTGCATCCTTGGAAAGTATCCGGTCGATGACGGCCTGGATTTGTTCAGGACTCATGTCCTGGGCGTCGGAATCGGATCCGGAGTGCTTCTGGGTGGTCATGGTCTCCTTAGACTGTTCGGCTATTCCAGAATAGTGCTGATTGCTGTTCAACGGGGCACTCTTCGCGCTGGGCTGACCTGGCTGGGCCAATGGGCCTCCTGTGTGTTGTCCGCGGCGGGCCGAACACAGGGTTCGGGCGCGCGGCTGCTGGCGGATCAAGATGTGAAGTGTTCCGCAGGAAAGGGTGGCCGGCCGGTCAAAAACGGTTTCCCCGGTGGGATGCTGCACTACGGGCAAAATGCCGGGCATCAGGGGACGTGATTTTCAGGGACTCCCGCATCCAAAATTAATGGTGTGCGGGAGGTTGCCGGACGGACCTTGGACTGCGGAAAGGCCCGGCGTGGGCGGACTTGCGCCGAACGGGACCTGCATCGCTGTGGGACCGGTTGTCTGGGATCATCCGGCAATCATTGCACCGGAAGCTCAAACGGCTACTGAAAATTCAAGATCATGTAGTTAATCTTATCATTCGCGTCAAATCGGGCCCCGGAGGCTGCAGTTTCCCAAGCGGCCCACAGCCAACTAATCTGGCAAATTATGGAGTCTGCTCACTATTTCAGTGCCCAACCGGCCGGACCGTTCACCCGCAAGCCCCTCACCGTGGAACTCGCCGGAGAAACACGGCATCTGCAGACTTCCTCCGGGATCTTCAGCCCTGATGCGGTGGATAAGGGAACACTGATACTGCTTTCCGAGGTCCCGTCTCCGTCCCCGCGTGGGAACCTCTTGGACATCGGCTGCGGCTGGGGTCCTATCGCGCTGACCATGGCATTGAAGGCACCCCACGCCACAGTCCACGCGGTCGACGTAAACGAACGCTGCATCGCCCTGACCAATGAGAACGCTGCCCTGCTCGGTCTGGGCAACGTTACGGCGAGCCTGCCGGACGAAGTGGATCCGGGCATCGAGTTCGATACCATCTGGTCCAACCCGCCGATCCGCATCGGCAAAGATGAACTCCATTCCCTCTTGCTTACGTGGCTGCCGCGACTCGCACCGGGCGGAAACGCCTGGCTCGTGGTTCAGAAGAACCTGGGCGCCGACTCACTGCAACGGTGGCTCGCTTCGGAACTGGATGAGAGTTTCACGGTTTCGCGTGAAAGTACGTCAAAATCTTTCAGGATCCTTCGGGTCAGGAAAGCGTCCCAGAAGCAACTATGACGGCGGGGCCGCTCAGTTCCACGTGCTCCTGCCCGCCAGCACCGGGGAAGAACTTGACGCCCACCACCCCGCCGGGGACCTTCACATGCCAGTCGTTGGGCGCGGTAGGGCCAGCCCAATGACGGATGGCAACGGCCGCGGCGCAGGCGCCCGTGCCACAGGATTGGGTCTCGCCCACTCCGCGTTCGTGGACACGCATGGTGATGGTTCCGACGCCGTCCTCCACCAAAGGCTCAGCGGGCACCACAAATTCCACGTTCGTTCCGTTGACTGGCTTGGGCTCCACCACCGGTGCCTTGAAAAGTTGCGTTGCGGACAGCTCGGCCAACTCGGCCAGCGCCACTACGGTGTGGGGGTTGCCCATACTCACGGACAGGCCCGGACGTGCAACTTCCAGCCCCTCGGCGCTGACAAGGGCGTCCATGGCTTTACTGGTGGCCTCACGGGGAAAGATGAACTCCCACGGGCCCATATCCACTGCATACCCGGTGGTTGTCCGCACTACCTTCTTCACGCCACCGCGTGTACCGATGGTCAGGGTTTGTCCCTGCCCCAGATCCACCAAGCCCTCAGTGATGAGGAATTGCACGAAGACGCGGACACCGTTGCCGCACATCTCAGACAAGGAACCGTCACCGTTGCGGTAATCCATGAACCACTCCGCGGCCGGGTCCTGCTCCAGCAATGCCCTGCCCTCGGGAAGGAAACGTGACGGAACGGCGCGAATGAGGCCGTCGCCACCAACGCCCACATGGCGATCGCACAACAATGCCACCTGCTCCGGCGTCACCTCGTGTGCGTCTCCAGGGTCCGCGATGAGGACAAAGTCGTTGCCAGTTCCATGCCCCTTTGAGAACGCCAGTCCCGCGAGGCCGGCGAGTGGCGTGGAGTCGCCTACAGCTGCTGGCTGCTGGGCGGGAAAGGTGGTGGTTTCATCCATGGAACTAGGCTACCTGCCACGGTTGTTTGCCCCGAAATTACCGCCGCCCGAAATTGAATCCGCGGAAGTTAGTCTTGTCCAGCCGCAGCCACGGTTTTGGAGACGAGGTCCGGATCCTGCCAATCAAACCATGCGATGCGGGGATCGGCCCGAAACCATGTCAGCTGGCGTCGAGCGAATTGCCTGGTGGCAACGATTGTCTCCGAGGCCGCGGCAGCGGCGTCCGCTTCGCCGTCGAGCACTTTCAGGAATTGTGAGTAACCCAAGGCGCGCGATGCCGTCTTCCCCTGCCGCAGTCCCGCGTCGTCCAGCCTCCGCACTTCGTTGAGCAGGCCCGCGTCCACCATGGAGTGCACCCGTAGCGCCAAGCGCTCCCTCAGCACCTCCCGGTCCACCGAGAGGCCGATCTGCAGGGCAGGCTGGAAGTACTGGCGCTGGGGCATGAACGAACTGAACGGACGGCCCGTCAGGGCATGCACCTCAAGGGCTCGGATCACGCGGCGGGCATCGCCGAGCCGGCCCGCCGACACCGGATCGACGTCCTCCAGACGGGTCCGTAGCGCCGCTAGGCCGAGGGCTTCGCACTCCTCTTCCAGCTGCTTCCGGACCGAGGTGTCCGTGCCGGGGAATTCAAGGACGTCCAGGGCTGCGCGTATGTACAACCCGGACCCACCCACCAGGATGGCCCGCTTGCCCCGCGAATGAATCTCGGCAATGGCGGCCCGGCATTGTTCCTGGAAGTCTGCCACGCTGGCTTCCTCAGTAACATCCATGATGTCCAAGAGGTGATGCGGGATGCCTTGCCGCTCGTCAACACTGATCTTTGCCGTACCGATGTCCATGCCGCGGTAGAACTGCAGCGCATCAGCGTTGATGACCTCACCATCGAGGGCCTGGGCCAGGCTGACGCCGAGATCCGATTTTCCGGAGCCGGTTGGCCCCACTACCGCGACTACAGACCCCGGGTTACGAAAGACGGGACTCGTCATGTGATCTTGGGTCCGTTGCTAGGCGCGACGAGGCGGCAAGGACGGCATGCCCAGCGAAACGCCCGACGACGAGCCGGAAGCTGATCCGGGTGCCGGGACTCCGCAGGAGTCAGCCTGGGCCCGGTCCCACGCGTCACCGGCGCGCGAACGGCGCAAGTGGTAGTCCGCAGCGGTCAAGGGATCCGCGACGAGGTGGAACGCTGCGGCCTCGGTAATGGTCACGGTCACGAAATCACCTGGACGCGGCGCTTCCACCCCTTCCGGCACGGAAAAATGGACCAGCCTCTGGTCCTTGGAGCGGCCGGACAAGCGGTGCGTTTCTTCGGCTTTACGGCCAGCCTGGGAGGTCACGAGGACTTCAACTTTTTGCCCAAGCTGCCTGGCGTTCTCCTCAGCGGCGATTCGGTCCTGGAGCGCCGTCAGTCGCTCGTAACGCTCCTGAACCACCTCTTTGGGAAGTTGTTCCGGCAAGTCAGCAGCGGGTGTGCCGGGCCGCTTGGAGTACTGGAAAGTGAACGCCGAAGCAAACCGCGACTTCTCCACAACGTCCAAGGTGGCTTGGAAGTCTTCCTCGGTTTCGCCCGGAAAGCCCACGATGATGTCGGTGGTGATCGCCGCGCCCGGGATCCGCTCGCGCACCTTGTCCAGAATTCCGAGGAACTTGCTGGAACGGTAAGAGCGCCGCATATCCTTGAGGACCTTGTCGGAGCCCGATTGCAGCGGCATGTGCAACTGCGGCATGACATTAGGCGTCTCAGCCATGGCGTCGATGACGTCGTCCGTGAACGCTGCGGGGTGGGGACTGGTGAACCGGACCCGTTCGAGGCCATCGATCTCACCGCAGGCCCGCAGAAGCTTGGAGAACGCCAGGCGGTCTCCGAATTCAACACCGTACGAGTTCACATTTTGACCCAGCAACGTCACTTCCACTGCTCCGTCATCGACGAGTGCCTGAACCTCGGCCAGGATCTCTCCCGGACGTCGATCCTTCTCCTTGCCCCGCAGCGAAGGAACTATGCAGAACGTGCAGGTGTTGTTGCAGCCCACGGAGATCGAGACCCAACCGGAGTAGACAGAGTCCCTCTTGGTAGGCAGCGTGGACGGGAAGACGTCCAGGGATTCGAGAATCTCCAACTGGGCTTCATTGTTGTGGCGGGCCCGGTTGAGCAACGCTGGAAGCGCCCCCACGTTGTGGGTACCGAACACGGCGTCTACCCACGGCGCCTTTTTGACGATGGTCTCCCGGTCCTTCTGGGCCAGGCAGCCGCCAACAGCGATCAGCATCCCGGGATTGGCGGCTTTGACCGGCCGCAGCTGGCCCAGGTTTCCGTAGAGCTTGTTGTCCGCGTTCTCGCGCACAGCGCAAGTATTGAAGACCACGACGTCGGCAACGTCACCCTCTGCCGGTACGTAACCCGCCTCCTCGAGAAGGCCCGCCATGCGCTCTGAATCATGGACGTTCATCTGGCAGCCAAAGGTCCGGACCTGATAAGTCCTGGGGTGGGCCAAAGGAGCAGGGGCAGCTGCTGGGGAGGGAATGGTCAAACTCACTACTCAAGGGTACCGGCTTCCGCCAGTACCTCACCGACGATCCTGAATGCCAACGAAGGTGCATAGCCCTTACGGGCCAGCATGGACGCCAGCCTGCGAGTGTATTTGTCCCATTCGGCGCGGTCTGACAAATCAACGCCGGACCGCAGCTTTCGCTGAACGAGCTCCCGGGCGGCCGATTCCTCATCTTCATCGCTGAGCTGCGACAAAGCTTCCTCTGCCGCCTCCAGGTCGATGCCCTTCTCGGTCAGCTCGCGCCGGAGTGCGCCCTTGGCCAACTTCTTGGTCTGTGCACGACTTCGAACCCACATCCGTGCGAACTCGGCGTCGTCGATGAGCTGAACTTCCGCAAAGCGGTCCAAGACCATCTCAGCGACGTCCTCGGGAACATGACGCTCGGCAAGTTTTCGCGCGAGCTGCAGCCTGCTCCGTGGCGCCATTGTCAACTGCCTCAGGACAATGGCACGCGCCACGGATTCAGGATCAGGTTCGCGATCCGGATCGGTTTTGGCATCAACGGGCACGGCCGGACGCCCGGTTCTGTTAACCGTCAACGGCCTTGAGCTTCGGGGAGTCCGCTTCCGGCTTGACGCCCACGCCGAGCTTTTCCTTGATCAATCGTTCGAGCTCCTGGGCCAGTTCGGGATTGTCCCGCAGGAAGCGCCGCGAGTTCTCCATGCCCTGCCCGAGCTGGTCTCCGTCGTAGGTGAACCACGAACCGGATTTCTTGATGATGCCGTGCTCGACACCCATGTCGATAATGCCGCCCTCGCGGGAGATGCCCTGCCCGTAAATGATGTCGAACTCGGCGATCTTGAAGGGCGGAGCCATCTTGTTCTTGACGATCTTTGCCTTGGTGCGGTTACCAACGGAATCCGCACCCTCTTTCAGTGTCTGGATCCGACGGACATCGATGCGGATTGAGGCGTAGAACTTCAGGGCCTTACCACCGGTGGTGGTTTCAGGGGATCCAAAGAAGACGCCGATCTTTTCACGGAGCTGGTTAATGAAGATGGCGGTGGTCTTGGTTTGACTCAAGCGGCCGGTGATCTTACGCAACGCCTGGCTCATGAGGCGTGCCTGCAGGCCCACGTGGGAATCGCCCATTTCGCCTTCAATTTCAGCCCGGGGTACCAACGCTGCCACGGAGTCGATGACGATGACGTCCAGTGAACCCGAACCGACAAGCATGTCCATGATTTCCAGGGCCTGCTCTCCGGTGTCCGGCTGGGAAACAAGGAGTGCGTCCGTGTCCACGCCAAGCTTTGCTGCGTAGTCCGGATCCAGTGCGTGCTCGGCGTCGATGAAGGCCGCGATGCCACCGGCGCGCTGTGCGTTCGCCACCGCGTGCAGGGCCACAGTGGTTTTACCGGAGGATTCCGGGCCGTAGATTTCCACGACGCGCCCCCGCGGCAGGCCGCCAATGCCAAGGGCGACATCCAAGGCTATGGAGCCGGTGGGAATAACCTCGATGGGAGCGCGGGTGTCATCACCCAGACGCATGATAGAGCCTTTGCCGAACTGCTTGTCGATCTGGGCAAGCGCTGCTTCGAGCGCCTTTTCACGATCCGGGGCTGCCGCCATGGTTCACACCTCTGATGCTTTCTCGCTGTGGAGTGGCCCGAAGGGCCGCTTTCCTGTCATGTCAGACGCTATTACGGTGCCCTGACATTTTTTCAAGTCGATCCCTGCTATGTGGATAAACGGGGCTGCCGGATGCTCTGGAACGCGTCTTTCAGGATCAATTTTCCTCTTTCAGGAGCATATCCCCATCCGAACAGATATTCGAACAAATCACCGCGGTGTGTCTCCGGCGGGTCGGATGCCAGCGCCAAGTGGGTAGGGCCTCAGTTGGCTGCGGGCTTGATATCCCGGCCAAGCCTTCGCTCCGGCGGGACATCCTGGACCTCGCACATCGCCAGCCAGACATCGCGGGGCTGAAAGCCCGAAGCCAGGGCGTCCACGGCCGTTCGTCCGCCGACGCCGGCCAGCACCAGGGAACTGGCGAGGACCCGGGAGTAACCGGACCCGAACTCGTCGTCCATCAGTCGCCAAAAGTCACTTGCCCTCACGGATAGAGTCTCTCACAGCGACGGACTCTAGAATGGTTGCCATGAGCAATCCTTTCCCGAACGCGCCGCTTCCGGCCGTCGGAGGCGACGCCGAAGATGATGCCCTTCGGCAAGTGGAACATCAACTGAGCCTGCTCCTGCGGCGGGCGCGTTCGCTGTCCCAGCAACTTTCCCGCCAGGTTCATCCCGACATGGAGCCTGCGGCCTACGGGCTACTGACCGTCATTCGTAAAGATGGTCCGATCCGGCTGACGGAGCTTGCAACCTGCATTGGCGTCGGCAAACCATCGGTCAGCCGGCAGATTGCCTTCCTTGAGAGCATCGGGCTCGTCTACAAGGAAGCCGACCCCCAGGACGGCAGGGCCCAGTCAATCCGCTTGACGGACAAGGGCGAAGAAAAGATGCATCAGGTCCAAGACGCCCGGAAGCAGGTTTTTCGGGAACGCCTGGGCGAATGGCCAGCGGAGGATGTCCAAGCGTTGGCAGACTACATGGGGCGGCTCAATGCCGTTTACGCAGACGGACTCCTGAGGGAATCCTCTTCCAAGGAGTTCACCTCCAAGGAGCTGGCCCCCAAGGAACCGGCCCCCACCGACTCAGGTTCCAGCCAACAGGCACACTGATACTCTGCGTACAACAAAGGGTCCCCAAGCCGACAAGCTTGGGGACCCTTTGTGCTCCTCGTGGAGGACTCTTAGCGAGCGCCGGAGAGCATCCCCTGGGGGAAGTCGTCCGTGAGGTCCATATCGCGACCGTAACGCTGGGAAAATTCTTGTGGAACGGTGTCCGGGACTGCAACGCCTTCGGCTACTGCCACACGGTCGCTGACTTCACGAAGCATCAGGGACAACGGGACGTCCAAGGCGGTGCAAATGGAGGACAAGAGTTCCGAGGAGGCCTCTTTCTGGCCACGCTCAACTTCGCTCAGGTAACCAAGCGATACACGGGCACTGTGCGAGACCTCGCGAAGGGTACGGCCCTGGCGCTGGCGGACATCGCGCAATACATCACCAATTTCGTGGCGTAGTACAACCATTTTGCGCTCCTTCTGTTCGCTCTGTGCCTGACTAGCCAAGCCCACATCCCTCCAGCGGACAACGCCGTTTACGGATACGGGCTGCTTTACCATCTGGATCGCCTTACTCCCTCGTTCATCCGGATCGCTGGCTTGCGGACCCGGTTAATGTCTTCATCCTAGGCGCCCCGGCTCATCCGAGGCGACACAATGACACAACTATTGGGAATGACTTTTTGTTCCCGGCTACTTTACGAACGGTAACCAACCTCACCAAGGGCGGCAAGCAGACGCGCCAAAGCGGCTTCGCATGACTGCTCCCTGATACTTTGCCTGTCCCCGGAAAAACGGTATTCAAACGATGTTTGTCCCGTTTGTGTGGCGACACCGATGAAAACCGTGCCCACGGCTTTGCCGTCGTGCGGCTCAGGACCCGCCACGCCCGTGGTCGAGATTCCGACGTCGGCGCCGCAGACTCGTCGGGCCCCGCTGGCCATTTCCGCAGCCACCCCGCCGTCGACGGATCCGACGTCGGCCAGCAGTTCCATAGGGACGCCGAGGACACCGGCCTTGACTGCATTGTGGTACGCGACAACACCGCCCTGCAGCATGCCGGAGGCGCCCGGCGTATTGGCAAGTGCCGCAGCGACCATCCCGGCAGTGAGCGACTCCGCAGTCGCGACGGTGAGGTCTTGTTCAATGGCGCGGGCAACCACTGCGGCCGCGGACCGTGCCGAGCCGGAAGCGGCTACCGGAATGCTCACGCGCGCCGTCCGGCCGCACGGAGTTTCATCGCCTGGATCACGTACTCCACACCGGTCCACAGCGTGATCGCCAGTGCAACCATCATGACTCCGAACGCCACGTATACCAGCCAGGGGGCTATCGCCCCCAGCGGCAGGATGTAGAGGAAGATGGCCGCGGTTTGCACCACAGTCTTCAGCTTCCCGCCCCGGGAAGCGGGCATGACGCCGTAACGGATCACGAAGAAGCGAAGGGCAGTGATCCCCCACTCCCGGACGAGGATGAGGATGGTGGCCCACCACGGGAGTTCGCCCAGTACGGATAGGAGGACCAAGGCCGAACCGATCAGCAGTTTGTCGGCAATGGGATCGGCGATCTTCCCGAAGTTCGTGACGAGGCCGCGGGCCCTGGCTATGTCGCCGTCGAGCTTGTCTGTGTAGATCGCGACCGCAAAAGTGAGCACAGCGGCCCAGCGCCAAATGCCGTTCCGGGAATCGTCAGCGAGCAGGAACCAGATAAAGAACGGGACCAGGACGATGCGCAGCATCGTGAGGATGTTGGGCAGGTTCCAGATGTCGGAACTTCTCGACGCGGTGGTATCGCCCTCGGCTGTAGTCACCCTTCTAGGCTACAGTCTTTGGAGCTACCGCCCGGTGAGCGACCAGGCGTCCTCGCCGCCGTCGTCGTCATCCGGACCGTCAGCACCGTCGTGGTACTCAATGGCCTGCGTGCGATTGTCCAGGTCTGCTGCCACAAGGTCTTCCGCATAACCGCCGACGGCGATATTCGAGTTTGCGTTGTCGCTGAGGGCCGCCGTGTGCGCATCGGGCGCAGCCGGTGATTCCTGTCCCTTCATCGCTGCAAGGACGGCTGCGAGATCGTCCGGCTTGACCAGGACGTCCCGCGCTTTGGAGCCTTCGGAAGGGCCCACCACGCCACGCGATTCAAGAAGGTCCATGAGCCTGCCCGCCTTAGCGAAGCCGACGCGAAGCTTGCGCTGGAGCATTGAGGTGGAGCCGAACTGCGTGGTGACCACCAACTCGGTTGCCTGCAACAGCACCTCGAGATCGTCTCCGATGTCGTCGTCGATCTGCTTCTTGGGGGCCTCTGCGGCAACGTCGTCACGGTAGACGGCTTGGAGCTGTCCCTTGACGTGCTCCACCACCTTATGGATCTCCGACTCGGTGACCCAGGCGCCCTGCACGCGCATCGCTTTGGAGGCACCCATCGGCAGGAACAAGGCGTCACCTTGGCCGATGAGTTTCTCGGCACCCGGCTGGTCCAGCACAACGCGGGAGTCGGTAACAGACGAGGTAGCAAAAGCCATCCGGGACGGAACGTTGGCCTTGATCAAACCTGTGACCACGTCAACGGATGGGCGCTGGGTCGCAAGGACCAAGTGGATGCCAGCGGCACGGGCGAGCTGGGTGATGCGGACAATCGAGTCTTCGACGTCGCGCGGTGCCACCATCATGAGGTCGGCGAGCTCGTCCACGATCACCAGCAAGTACGGGTAGGGCTTGATGACGCGCTTGGAGTCCACTGGCGGCACTACCTTGCCCGCCCTGACCGCTTTATTGAAGTCGTCGATGTGCTTGTAGCCGTAGTTTGCCAGGTCGTCGTAGCGGGCGTCCATTTCCCGGACTACCCACTGCAGCGCCTCGGCTGCCTTCTTCGGGTTGGTGATGATGGGCGTGATGAGGTGCGGAACGCCCTCATAAGCGGTCAGTTCCACGCGCTTGGGGTCCACCATGACCATACGGACTTCATCGGGGGTGGCCCGCATGAGGATCGACGTGATCATGGAGTTTACGAAGCTGGACTTACCGGCACCGGTAGCACCGGCCACCAGCAAGTGCGGCATCTTGGCAAGGTTGGCTACCACGTAGCCGCCCTCAACGTCTTTGCCCACTCCCATGACCATGGGATGGTCCGTTCGGCGGGCATTCTGGCTCCGCAGGACATCGCCCAAAGAGACAGTTTCGCGGTCGGTGTTGGGAATTTCGATGCCGATGGCGGATTTGCCCGGGATGGGGCTCAGGATGCGGACATCGCTCGACGCCACGGCGTAGGAAATGTTCTTGGACAACGCCGTGACGCGTTCAACTTTGGTGCCGGGCGAGAGTTCGATCTCGTAGCGGGTTACCGTTGGACCACGGCTGAACCCGGTCACCGCGGCGTCAACGTTGAACTGGGTGAGCGTATCGGTCAAAGCAGCGACGACGGCGTCATTGGCCTCCGTGCGCTCCTTCGGAATGGAGCCCGGCGCCAGGTAATCCGAGGAAGGCAGCGTATACGTGACATCTCCGGCGAGCGAGAGTTGCTCGGTGCGCTGCGGGATGGGCGTAGGAGGTGGTGCCGGCGCGGCCGGACGGGCCGGAACCTGTTCCACGGCCTGCGCGCTGACCTGCGGCGCCGCCTGTGGCGTAATCATCGGGATGGCTTCGGTGGGATTGTCTATTCCGGCAGCTCCACCCAGGCCTTGGGCGGCCTTGATCTTGCCCACTGCGATCTCGGCCTGGGTGGGCCGACGCACGCCCGGCGGCACGCGAGGACCGGAACTTCCCGCTGCACGGGAGTCGTCGGAGGCTTGAGTCGATTCGTCGTCGTCGATGATTGCGTGCTCAAAGGCCTCGTCACCGACGTAACCCTCAAGTCCGGGACCAGGGTCCGTATCCTTGCCGAAGAAGCGAGAGCGCCTCTTTTTCTTTGGAGCGGCGGCGGCCTGGCTCTGGTATAGGTAGCTGCGATCGTGGCCGTCATCGCCGGGTTCGTCCATCAGGTCAATACCCATGAGATGGTCATAAGCCCCGCGGATACGGGACGGAATGGCGCCAAAGGGTGTCGCCGTCACAATCAACACGGACACGAAGGCCAGGAAAGCGTAGAGAGCCAGCGGAACGGCACGATGAATTGCGGCCAAGGGCGCTGCTGCCAGGAAACCAAGCATTCCGCCCGCGTTCCGGAGGCCTTCGAAGCCATCGCCCACCGTCGGGAGGCCACCGAAGACATGGGCGAGCCCGCATCCGGCAAGGGTCATGATCATGAAACCGATGCCCACGCGGTTGTTTCCCCGCCCATCCTGGGGACGGCGGAACAGCCGGAAGGCGCACACAAAAAGCATGAACGGCAGCAACAGTGTCATCCAGCCGAAAGTTCCGTTGACCACGGCATGAACGGCGTCAGGAAGCCAGCCGGTCAGGCCCCACCAAGCGAAAGTGGCAATAGCCACCGCCAGCACGAGATTGAAAAGTGCTGCTCCGTCCCGGCGGTCGGCAGGGTCAAGGTCGCTGACGTCTTGGCCTATACGGCGGACCCCTGCGCCTACAAGGTGGCCCAGTCCTTGCCACGCGCCTGAAAGCATGCGCAGCGGCAGTGGAACCACGGGCTCGACGGCGGCTGCTTGCTTGCTGCGGGCACTGCTGCCGCGACCGTTCCTGGCGGCAGATGAACCGCTTTTCGATGCGGCTGCGCTGGTTTTGGATGCGGCTCCGCTCCGGCCTGTTCCGCCGGGTTTACTGCTGGAGCTGCCTCGTGGCGCGGAGGTAGTACGGGTCGCCATACAAGCCACGCTACCCCAAGGGGGCCTGAAATCCGGGGATTTCAGGCCCCCTTGGGGAACATGTTCAATGGCATGGACGCCTCACGCGCGCAGACCGGTTACTGAGAACTACGCCTCCAGGACCACAGGGATGATCATGGGACGCCGGCGGAGCTTGCGGTTGACCCAGGTGCCAATGATTCGCCGGACCACCTGCTGCAACTGGTGGGTAGTGTGGTCCGCGTGGTTGAGTACTGCTTCTTCGAGAGCGGCATTGATTTTGGGGATGATCTCGTCAAAGACGGAATCGTCCTCGGCAACTCCCCTGGCGTGGATTTCCGGACCGGACACGATCTTTCCAGTGTTTCTGTTGATGACCGTGATGATGGAAATGAATCCCTCATCGCCCAGGATGCGGCGGTCCTTCAAATCGGCGTCGGTAATTTCTCCCACGCTGGACCCGTCCACATAAACGAAGCCCACCTCCACTTGGCCCACGATGTTGGCCACGTGGTCTTTCAGGTCGATCACGGTGCCGTTGTCACTGAGGATGATGCCGTCGGACGGCACGCCTGACTCCAACGCAATGTTGCCGTTGGCAATGAGGTGCCGCGTTTCTCCGTGGACCGGCATGGCATTGAGCGGCTCGAGAATGTTGTAGCAGTAAAGGAGTTCGCCTGCTGCGGCGTGCCCGGAGACGTGGACTTTTGCCGTGCCCTTGTGGATCACGTCAGCACCGAGCTTCAGGAGCCCGTTGATGATGCGGAAGACTGCATTCTCGTTACCTGGAATCAGGCTGGAGGCAAGGATGACGGTATCGCCTTGGCCTACGACCACGCGGTGGTCGCCGTTGGCCATGCGGGAAAGCGCAGCCATGGGTTCACCTTGGGAACCCGTGGACATGAGGACCACACGGTCATCGGGCATAGTGTCAATGTTCTTGATGTCCACCACGATGTTTGGCGGCACATCCAGGTAGCCGAGCTTGGCGGCAATAGCCATGTTGCGCACCATCGACCGGCCCACGAACGCCACTTTGCGGTTGTGCTTTGCAGCCGCATCCAGCACTTGCTGTACACGGTGTACGTGGGACGAGAAAGACGCCACGATGATGCGCTTCTTGGCCTGGCCGAACAGGCGATCCAAGGTGGGACCAATCTCCTTTTCGGCCGTGGTGAACCCGGGCACGTCGGCATTGGTGGAATCTGCCATGAAAAGGTCCACGCCTTCTTCACCCAAGCGGGCGAAGTGCCGGAGATCGGTGATTCGGCCATCCAAAGGCAACTGGTCCATCTTGAAGTCGCCTGTGTGGAGGACGTTTCCGCCGTCGGTCCGGATAAAGACCGCCAAGGCATCCGGGATGGAGTGGTTGACCGCAACGAATTCACATTCGAAAGGCCCGAACTGCTCCACTTGGCCTTCGGTCACGGTCAGCGTGTACGGCTTGATCCGGTGCTCCTGCAGCTTTGCCTCGACCAGCGCCAGGGTCAACTGGGACCCGATCAGCGGGATATCAGCCTTCAGGCGCAGGAGATACGGGACAGCACCAATGTGGTCTTCGTGGCCGTGCGTCAGCACAACTCCTACTACGTCCTGCAGCCGGTCCTCGATGTACGAGAAATCGGGCAGGATCAAATCGACTCCGGGTTGGGTCTCCTCAGGGAAGAGCACACCACAGTCAACCACCAACAACTTGCCGTCGATTTCGAAGACAGCCATGTTGCGGCCGATCTCTCCCAGTCCACCAAGCGGAACTATCCGCAACGTACCTTTCGGCAATTTAGGCGGAGTAACCAGTCCAGGAAGGGCGGTTTGGGTCATATTTTGCTACTTTCCGGCGAAACGGTCCTAGACAGTGAAGTCCATTCCGGCTTCGGCCAAATCCCCGCGGATGGTGTCGATCTCGGCCTCGTCCGGCTCCACGAGGGGCAAACGGACAACCGAGTTGGGCAGGACTCCCTGCCACTTGAGAATCTGCTTGGCGGCTACTGCGCCTTGGACCCGGGTCATGGTTGCACGGACCACAGGCTCCAATTCAAAATTGATGGTTCGCGCTGTGGCGAGGTCACTGGCGTTCATGGCGTCTACCAAGTCACGGAAGCGACGCGTGGCAACATGGGTGGTCACGCCTACGAGCCCCACTGCCCCCAGCGCCATCCACTGCAGTGTCAATCCGTCATCGCCGGAGTAGAACACCAGATCGGTCTCGGCCATGACGCGGGTGGCGGCGGCGAAATCGGCTTTGGCGTCCTTGACGGCCACGATGTTCCGGTGTTTGGACAACGCGATCATGGTTTCGGGTGCGATCGCCACCGATGAACGGCCCGGGATGTCGTACAGCATCACCGGCAGGTCCGTAGATGAGGCAACAGCCTCGAAGTGCGCACGAAGCCCCGACTGACTCGGCTTGTTGTAGTAAGGGGTAACCACGAGAAGGCCGTCGACGCCGACTTCGGCAGCGCGCTGGGAGAGATGCACGGAGTGCGCCGTGTCGTTGGTCCCGGTCCCTGCAATGATGGCAGCTTTGCCACCAACAGCTTCCTTGACTGCGCGGAACATGCCCAGGTTCTCGTCGTCCGTAAGGGTGGACGTCTCGCCGGTGGTGCCCGTGACCACCAGGCCATCGCAACCGTCCTCGACGAGTTTTTCCGCAAGGGCCGCGGCCTGATGGTAATCCACCTTGCCGTCCTCGGTGAACGGAGTAACCATGGCGGTCAGCAGGGTACCAAGGGCGGGAATGCGGGCGTGCGAGTCAGACATAGGAAAAACGTTACCTTGTCCGGGGCACGTTAGAAGAATGGGTCCGTGTGATGGTACTCATCCAGGCTGTGGGGCCGGGGTTAGGGGGTGGCTGTCCGACGACCGGGCTGGCCGGCGCAATACTGCTCCACGGCCCGTTCCTTGAGGTGCTCGGCCCAGCCGACCAGGCGCTGCGCAGCCCTGACGTATTCGAAAAGTTCCAAGGGCGTCAGGGAGTCCAGGTCCGTTTCCGACAAGCGGCGGGCCAACTCCGCCCCGGGCTCCTGTTCGGCAAGCACTTTGCCCTCCCGGTGCCACTGGGTGTCTTCGGGGGACTTACCCGTGACGAGTTGCCGGAACAGAAAGTCAACCACTCCCGGACTCATGGCTTTCATCGGCTCATGGAGGCCTTCGGGCAGCTTGGCTACATCACTCATGCAGCAATGCTATTCGAACATATATTCGAACACAAGGCTCATTGAAAGTCCGGAACCGGGGACGCTGCCATCCAGCGCAAAGGAGGGGGCGCTTTCGGCTGAGGCTACCGTCCAGCCGTCGTTGCTTGGGATCGGAAGAGTCTGACCGCATCCCTCATGGACTCCCGGGCACGCTTCCGGTCCCCCGATGCGTCGTAGGCGCAGCTCAAACGGAACCACGAACGCCAATCGCCGGGCGCGGCCTCCGCCTCGGCACGGTACTTCTCGAACTCGGCGTCTGCGGCCGCACGTACTATCCGTCCCGCAGGTGTCCGGGGCAGCTCGTCGACCGGCAAACCACCCTCGGCCTCCAGGACCTTGGCCATTTGCTCAGTCCTGGCACCGAACAAAAGCTCGCGGATCATCGCCCAGGCGCCGATCAGGGGCAGGACAAGGTAAGCGGCACCAATTGCCTTGGCGATGAGGTTGGCATCGCCAAGCAGGAGGATTGAACGCTGCAGGGACACCACCAAATACAGCACGAGTAAAAGGGTGATGGCGCCGACCCACACTTTGGTGCGGTTTTTCTTCAGAACGCTCCAGAAGTTCCCCATGTCCTAGAGTCCCAGGTCCAGGTAGCCGTCCAAGCCAACGGTCAGGCCGGGGTGGGACGAAACCTGGCGCAATCCCAGCAACACGCCGGGCATGAACGAGGCTCGATCGAAGGAATCGTGACGGAGTGTCAGCTGCTCCCCCGGCCCGCCGAACAGGACCTCTTGGTGTGCCACGAGGCCGCGGAGTCGCACGCTGTGGACGCGCACGCCGTCGACATCGCAACCGCGAGCCCCCTCCAGGGACGACTCCGTAGCGTCCGGGCTGGCCGGAACTCCGGCTTCCTCGCGGGCTTGGGCGATGAGCTGGGCGGTACGGACGGAGGTGCCGGACGGAGCATCGACCTTGTTCGGGTGATGCAATTCAATGATTTCCACTGACTCGAAGTATTGCGCGGCTTTGGCGGCGAACGCCGAAGCCAGCACTGACCCCAAGGCAAAGTTGGGTGCAATGAGGACACCGGTTTCGGTGTGGGCTTCCAGCAGTTTCCGCAACGATGCCAACCGCTCCGCGTCCCACCCGGTCGTTCCCACCACAGCGTGGATGCCATGCTCGACGGCGAAGCGGACGTTTGCCTCGGTGGTGTCCGGAACCGTGAGGTCCACAACATACTGTGCACCGGCGTCGAGAAGTGTATCCATGGAGTCTCCGCGGCCCAGGGCCGCCACGAGCTTCATGTCGGCAGCTGCGTCGACGGCCTTGACAGCCTCACGTCCCATGCGTCCATTGGCGCCAAGTACTGCAACAGCAAGTTGTTCGGTCATGGAGTCAACCCTACCGCCGGGCTACCCGCCGGCTGGAACCGTGACCCGACCCTACTGCCCCGCACCAACCCATTCCACGGAGCCATCCGCGAAGAACTGCTCCTTCCAAATGGGGACCCGCGCTTTGATCCGGTCCACGAGCTCCGAGCACACCGCGAACGCTTGGCCGCGGTGTGCTGCGGCCACGGCGCACACCAGTGCGGGATCGCCGATCTCCAGCATGCCGATCCGGTGTGCGGCCCAGATCCGGACGGGCTGCTCGGCTTCTCCGTGGTGCTCGGCGACGAGCTGCGCCACGACGTCGGACATGACCTTGTGCGCCGTGGGATGGGCGCTGTAACTCAACCGCTCCACTGCCTTGCCGCCGTCGTGGTCCCTGACGACGCCGCTGAAGCTGACCACTGCCCCGGCGGTATCGGATTCAACGGCTGTCACCGCTTGGTCCACGGAGATGGGCTCGGCACTCAGCACGGCGTTCAGGACTTCGAAGTCCGTTTCAGTGCCCATGGCTTCCTTCCATTTGCTCGCAGAGATGCCCGATCACGGGGTCAAGGACGGCCAGTCCATCCATGACACCCTTCGGGGATCCCGGGAGGTTGATAATAAAGGTCTTCCCCGAGACGCCGGCGTGGCCACGGCTCAGCATCGCCAAGGGTGTTTTGGCAGCTCCTGCCCGCCTGATGCCCTCCATGAGGCCGGGAATATGCCGATCCAGTAGCGGCAACGTCATTTCGGGAGTCCGGTCGTCGGCGCTGAGGCCGGTGCCTCCGCTGGTGATCACCACCGCAGGATCCTGCGTGAGGAGCGCCCTCAGTGCAGCCCCCACCGGTTCGCCGTCGGGAACCACCATGGTGGGGAACGCGGCAAAGCCGTGTTCGGTGAGCCAATCCTGGATGACAGGACCGGTTTCGTCCGGGTAAAGGCCCGCCGCCGCGCGGGTGGAGGCAATCACGACGCCGGCCTTCCGCGGCCCGTGGTGCGGCTCGCAGGCGTTCATGAGCGAAGCTCCGGTGACGCGGGCTGCTCGGCCTCCAGCGACCAATCGCCGCTCTTTCCGCCACTCTTGGCGAGGACAATAATGTCGGTCAAAACGGCGTGCTTGTCCACGGCTTTGATCATGTCGTAGATGCTGAGCGCGGCAACGGACGCTGCCGTCAGCGCTTCCATTTCCACGCCGGTAACTCCGCGGGTCTTCACGGTCGCCAGAATCCGGACCGCGTCGGCTGACAATTCAAAGTCCACGGTGACTTTGGCCAGGGGCAGCGGGTGGCAAAGCGGAATGAGCTCAGGAGTTTTCTTGGCGGCCATAATCCCCGCCACCCTGGCCACCGCGAGCGCATCGCCCTTGGGCAGCTCGCCTGCGCCGAGCAGGGCCAGGACGTCCGGCGTGCTCCGGACAGTCGCGGTGGCAGTTGCCTCGCGGGTTGTCTCGGTCTTCCCGGACACGTCCACCATCTGGGCGGTGCCGTCATGCCGCAGGTGGGTCAGGCCGGGAGGGTTTTCGGGATGTTGATTCACAGCATCCATACTTCCACCTCGGCGCCGTCGGGAAGTTCTGTGACATCGCCGGGGATGTGCACCAAAGCGTTGGAACGGGCCAGCGCGTGGACCAGGTGGGAACCTGCCCCGCCTTCCAAGCGGACTGAACCGTCCCCTCGCAATGTGCCGCGTCGAACTTGGTGCTTACCCTGCGGGGAGGTCAGGCTCTCCC
Source organism: Arthrobacter sp. efr-133-TYG-104 (assembly GCF_030208915.1). Lineage (NCBI taxonomy): Bacteria > Bacillati > Actinomycetota > Actinomycetes > Micrococcales > Micrococcaceae > Arthrobacter > Arthrobacter sp. efr-133-TYG-104. Next base: position 84,576 of record NZ_JARVTA010000018.1, on the reverse strand, counting down.
CCAAGCGTGCAGTCCGGGACGTCCGCAGTGCCGGGGCGCCGTGAACCAAGGACAGCGCGGGCCGGAGGAACATTTCGAAAGAAACCAGGCAGCTGACCGGATTACCCGGGAAGCCCAGGAAAGGCACCCCGTCGAACGTGCCCAAGCCTTGCGGCCCCCCGGGTTGCATGGCAACGTGCACAAACTCCACCGGCTGGGCCGCCATGGCTTGGCGGACCACCTCATAGGCGCCCTTGCTCACTCCCCCGGTGGTGAGGATCAGATCCACCGGGTCCTCCGAAGCTCCCGTGTGCCGGCGGAGCAACCGCAGGAGGCTGCCGGGATCGTCGTCATTGATTCCGGCCCTCACTACTCCGAGGCCGGCCTGGCGCATGGACGCTTCCAAGAGGGTTCCGTTGGCATCGTAGATTTTTCCTGGCGTGAGCTCCTGCCCCGGCTCCACCACTTCATCTCCGGTGGTGACCAGGAGCGCGCGCAAAGGCTTGCGGGTCTGGACGGTCGTCATTCCCAAGGCCGCCAGGAGGCCGAGTTGGGCTGGGCCCAGCAAAGTGCCTGCGGCGAGTGCCACGGTGCCTGCTGCGATGTCGCTTCCCGCGTCCCGAACGTAGGTGCCCGGTTTCACTGGCGGCAGTTGGACCACGGCGTCGGTTGTTTCCGGTTGCGGAAAGGAGTCCGGCGTCGCCTTTTCGATGGGCACGACGGCGTCTGCCCCCTCCGGGATCATGGCCCCGGTCATGATCGGTGCGGCGAAGCCGGGGCGGAGCGGTCCTGGCACCGCACCTGCCGGGACCGCTTCAGCGACGCTGAGCTGCGCGCCGTCGTCGGGAATGTCCTGTGAACGCACCGCAAAACCGTCCATCTGGGAATTCGCGAACGGCGGCAGTGACAACGGCGCTCGGACGTCCACGGCAAGCACTCTGCCCAGCGCTTCCAGCAACGGCAGGTCCTGGGTGCCCTTGGACCCGGAGATCCCCGATAGGAGGTCCACTACTGCCTGGCGATGGTCCTGAACGCTTATCGGCACGGTTTTCCTCCTGCGGCATGCCGGCTCACGTTAGGGTCCGGACGTAACCAGCGTAGTTCTTCGAGTCACGCTTCTTCAGGTCACTGTTCTTTCAGGTGACGGTTCTTTCAGGTCACTTTGAGATTGATGGTGTGATAGCCCGTAGCACCGTCGGGGGCCGCAGGAGCCCGGTCTTCGGTCTGCGCAGTGCCGGTGGAATCCGTGGCGCGCACCTGGACTTCGTAGTCACCGGGGCCGAGATCGAAGCTGCATTGCCACTGATACCACGTGTCCGTGGAAATCGCGCTGGCAAGGGTCGCCTGTTGCCATGGCCCACGGTTGGTCCGCAGCTCCACACGCTCGATCCCCCGGTGCTGGGCCCAGGCAACTCCACCGAACTGCACCCTGCCGTGCTGGACACTGCGGCCGGTGCGTGGCACATCGATCCGTGATTCGGTTTTGATGGGTCCGTGATCACTCCATCCGCGCGGCGTCCAGTAACCGATGTCATCGGCGAACCGCGTGACTTTCAGCTCCGTGAGCCACTTGGTGGCCGAGACAAAACCATAGAGCCCAGGCACGATCATCCGGACGGGGAACCCGTGCTCCAGTGGCAGCGGTTCACCGTTCATTCCCACAGCCAGGAGCGCATCCCGGCTGTCGGTCAAGGCCTCCAAAGGCGTGCCGGCTGTCCAACCGTCACTGCTGGTGGAGAGCACCATGTCCGCTCCCGCCTTAGGTCCGGCCATGGCCAGGAGTTCCCGGACCGGCCATCCGAGCCACAAAGCGTTGCCGATCAGATCTCCGCCAACCTCGTTGGAAACGCACGCTATGGTGATGTGCCGGGCCGTCATGGGCTTGGTCAAGAGGGTGGCGAAATCGAGTTCAACTTCCCGCTCCACCATCCCTGTGACCTTCAGTTTCCAGGTGGGCGGATCGATCCCCGGCACCGTCAGAGCGGTGTCGATGCGGTAAAAGTCCCGGTTCGGGGTGACGAGCGGGCTGATACCGTCCACGGGCAAGGTCGCCCCCGGCGGGATGGCTTGCGGTGCCGTTGCCGGCGCCGGGAGTGCCAGGGAACTCCGAAACCCGGAGGCAGCCGCTGTGGCCCTCGTCATCACGGTGGTGAGGGTTCCGGCAACGACGGCGGCGATGGACGTTCCCGCCAGGGTGTTCAGGAAACTGCGCCGCGCAATGGGCGCCGGGGCGTGAGCTTCCATTCCCGGCGTGGGCGGGCGCGGGGTCCAGGTGGCGAGCCGCCGGATCAGCGCCCGGAGCAGCAACATCGTCACCACGGCGGCAACGATCGGCGCGAATGCCGCTTGGGTGGTGGCCTGCGCACGGGTCACGACGGCGGTCAGCCCCGCGATGCCTGCCAGTCCAGCCAGCGCCAGGCCCAGGCCCGACCGGCGGCGCTCCAGGATGCCGGCCAGCGCTGAGAGGACAGCGGCTACTACCACGATGGAAACGATGAGTACGGCCTTGTCCGAGGTGCCGAACAGTTGGATCACCAGATCCTTGACACCTGGCGGCACGGCATCGATCACTGCGCCGCCGAGGGCTGTTACCGGCGAAACTGACGGGCTCAGGAGGCCGGCGACCAGCTCACCGACTGCGACTCCGGCTGCACCGGCGGCGAGGCCAGCGGCCGCGGCCCACAACTTAGGCCTGTTCATGAAGTGCCTCCCGGGCAGTGGTAGGTGGTTCGAGGTGCGGCGCACTTCGGGTCGGCGGTGTGGTGGGAAGGGACAAAACGAAGCGGCAGCCGCCGTCGACGTTCTGGACGGTGACCGTCCCGCCATGTGCCTTCACGATCCCCGCCACCATGCTCAGTCCGATTCCGGCTCCGTTGTAGCGTCCTTGCAAGGGGTCGGAACTGCTGCGCGACGAATCCTTTTGCCAGCCTGTTTCGAACAGGTGCGGCAGATCCTCCGCCGGAATGCCACCGCAATGGTCCTGCACTGAAACCACTGCGTTCCCGTCATTGCTCCCGACGCTGACATGGACATCGGTATCGGGTTCGCTGTAGAGGATGGCGTTGTGAAGCACGTTCCTCACGGCGCGGGCCAGGCTGGGTCCATCGGCCACCGCCATGCACTCCCTGTTGCCGCCGCCGTCGAGCCTGATACCGCGTTGCGCGGCCAAGGGTGTGAGGTCTGAGATGGCGTCGCTGACCAAGTCATAGAGATCCAGGGCCTCAGCCCGGAGCAGGAGGCTCCCGGCTTGGATTTTGGACAGTTCCAGAAGATCGTTGACCATGGCCGTCATTTGTTCGGTCTGGCCGATGATTTTCCGGTAGTAGCCGGGGACGTCGGTGGCCATGCCGTCCTCGAGCGCTTCGGTCATGGCGCGCACACTCGCCAGCGGTGTCCGCAGATCGTGCGAGATCCAGGACATCAGCTCCCGGCGCGCTGTCTCCATGGCCGCTTCACGTTTCCGGGACTCGGCCAAGTTGCGGCTGCTTGCTTCCAATTCCGTGGCGAGCTCTGCCAATTCTGAGGACATGGCCGGAGCAGGTCTACGGCGGTCTTCGACGCTCGAATCGAGTGTTTCACCCCGGCCCAGGCGACGCGCGGACTCCACCAGCTTGGCGGCGTTGCGGGAAACGCCCGCCCCGAGCATGAGGGACAAGCAAACAGCCACCGCCGATGCCATGCCCAGGATGTACCACATGACTTCGAGGTCCCTGGCGGAGATGAACATGGCGTTGAAGGCGCTGACCATGCCGGCCACCAGGACGGCTACGGTGGCCAGGACCACGAGGCAAATTTGGGTCAGCACCGAAGCCCTGCCAAGCGCCCGCAGCAGCGCCAACGCTCCTGCTCCGATCACCACGGCCCACAGCAGGACCCACGCGAGGATCGTGACGAGTTCATTGCCCTGCATGCCCGGATCCTTTCGCCTCGAAGCGATAGCCGACGCCCCACACGGTCTTGATGAGTTCGGGCTTGGTGGGGTTGACCTCAATTTTTTCCCGCAAACGGCGAACGTGCACCGTCACTGTGGAAAGGTCTCCAAAGTCCCAGCCCCACACGGCCTTGATGAGGTCTTCCCTACTGAATACCTGGTTTGGCCGCCGCATGAGGAATGCCAAGAGATCGAATTCCCGGGCGGTCAGGGCTAAGGGGGTGCCGTGATGCTTGACTGTGCGGGCCGCTGGATCGAGTTCGATTCCGCTGGCTTCCACCGGAGGTTCAGGCGCGAAGTCCTTGATGCTCCGGCGTAATACGGACTTCACCCGCAGGACCAGTTCCCGGGGCGAGAAGGGTTTGGTGACGTAGTCGTCAGCACCCATCTCCAGGCCCAGGACGCGATCCTCTTCTGCTCCAAGGGCGGTCACCATGATCACCGGGACGGTCATGCTCAGGCGCAGCCGACGGCACACCTCAACTCCGTCCAAGCCGGGAAGCATCCTGTCCAGGATCACCAAGTCCGGTTTACGTTCCGCTGCCAGGGCCAGCGCGGTGAATCCGTCCCCTGCGACATCCACTTGGAATCCGGCCTTGAAGAGATATCCGCGGACAACATCGGCGATGGTCTGTTCGTCCTCTACCAAAAGGATCCGACGGTTTCCCGGATCCGCCGATACCGCCGCATGTGTGGTCACGCTTTCAGCATAGGTACGCGAAGGCGCCTCGGCACGGGCTGCGGGCACCAAGTGTGCAAGTGTACGAATTCCGTAAGGACTCGCGGTGGCTGCTGGACGCCGGGACGCAATGTCCCGCAAGATAATCAGTATGCTGAGGAATTCGACGTCGAAACGGCGCCCTGCGGAAGACCCATGGCGGGAACAGTCATGGAGGGAACAGTCATGAGCGAACAGCGACGACGGGACCTCGGCGAGTCTGACGCCCCCATTGAGCACCAACTCAAAGAGTCGTTCGACAAGACGATCGGCGAGGGTGCCGAACGCCTGCACCGCACAACGAGGAACATCCTCGTTACAGGCGTGTTCGGTGGTTTCGAGATCGGCCTCGGAATCATGGCCTACCTCGCTGTCTTGCACCAGACGGGGAATCATCTGCTGGCAGGGCTGGCTTTCAGTATCGGACTGGTTGCCCTCCTGCTCGCCCACAGCGAGCTGTTCACCGAGAACTTCCTGATGCCTGTTGCCGCTGTTGTAGCTAAGGAAGGCAGCCTCCCTCAACTGGCAAAGCTCTGGGTTGGCACCCTCGTGGGGAACCTGGCGGGTGGCTGGGTGTTCGTCTGGATCGTGATGCAGGCGTTTCCCGAATGGTCAAAGGTGGTGGCTGAAAGCGCGCACCACTACATTGACGCCCCCTTCTCGCTGCAGACAATTGCCCTGGCGGTGCTTGGCGGCAGCACCATCACCCTCATGAGCCGGATGCAACAAGGCACCGACAACGACGTCGCCAGGATCGTTGCCACGATCATCGGCGGGTTCCTGCTTGCCGGACTACCGCTCTTCCACTCAGTACTGGACTCCTTGTTGATCTTCGCCGCGATCCATTCCGGCACAGGCATCGGCTATGGCCAATGGCTCGGCTGGTTCGGCTATACCCTCCTGTTCAACGTAGTGGGCGGGATCGCACTGGTGACTCTTCTCCGGCTTGTGCGCACCAAGGAGCTGATCGAGGAACGGCGCGCAGAAGTATCGGCCGATCCTGGGCCACGCAGCGAGTCATGAAGCAGTCACGTTTCCCAGGAGACGCCAAAGCGGGCTTCGATGTGTCACTGCTCACCAGTGTGGCGTAGCCTGAATTTATGACTGTTCAGCTGGGCATCCCGGCACTTCCCACCGGTGACCGTGCCGGCGGAGACCTTGCAAGCGGCTTGGTACCGCCTCCACGCCCGGATAACACTCCGGCCGGGCTGTGGGACCGTTACGGTCGGCGCGCCACGGACATGCGCCTGTCCTTGACGGACAAATGCAACTTGAGATGCACCTACTGCATGCCGGCCGAGGGGCTGGAGTGGCTCTCCAAACAAGCTGTCATGACCAAGGACGAGATCGTCCGGATCGTTCGGCTAGGAGTGGAAGCACTGGGAGTGCGGGAGTTGCGGCTTACCGGAGGTGAGCCGCTGGTCCGCGCCGACTTGCCTGACATCATCGCGGCCATCCGCGATAACCATCCGGAACTGCCCATCTCCATGACCACCAACGGCGTCGGGCTGGACAAGAAAGCCGCCCGCCTCAAGGCCGCCGGACTGACCCGTATCAACGTCTCACTTGATTCCCTCCACGAGGAAACCTTCACCAAACTGACCCGGCGCCCCTTCCTGGACCGCGTCCTGGCAGGCGTCGATGCCGCCTGGGCCGCAGGCCTGGGACCGGTCAAGCTCAACGCAGTCCTCATGCGGGGCATCAATGATACCGAGTCCCCCGACCTCTTGGAGTGGGCTCTGGGACGCGGTTACGAACTGCGATTTATTGAACAGATGCCCCTTGACGCTGACCACGGCTGGACCCGTCGCACCATGATCACGGCCGCGGAAATCCGCACGCTCTTGTCCCGCGACTTTGTCCTCAGCCCGGACAGCCGCGCAAGGGATGGCGCCCCGGCCGAAAGATTTGACGTTCGACGCCGGGACGCGGCGTCCGGTGAAGCCACCGGCCCGGTGCTTGGCACAGTAGGGATCATCGCCTCAGTCACCGAGCCCTTCTGTTCGGACTGCCGCCGCACCCGCATCACAGCTGAAGGCAAGATCATGAGTTGCCTTTTTTCCCGTGAAGAATTCGACCTGTTGGGCCTATTGCGCGCCGGTGCCACGGACGCGGAACTGGTGGCGCGTTGGCAGGACGCGATGTGGGCCAAGCCCAAAGCCCACGGCATGGACCACACGGGCTTGGGAGCACCGGACTTCGTCCAGCCGGACCGCAGCATGAGCGCCATCGGAGGCTGAATCCTTGCTTGTACGATACTTCGCTGCCGCACGCGCAGCGGCAGGTGTGGACGAGGAAGTGCACGCGCTTCCGGAAGGAACCAGCCTGCACGCGCTACTCGAGGTGGCCCTCGCCGTCGAACGTCCAATTCCTCCTGAAGGCACCCCGCCGCTGGCCCGTATCGTGGCCCGGAGCAGCTTCCTACGAAATGAGGTTGCCGTCCGGGACCACTTCGTGGAATTGGGCTCGGAGGACGTCATCGACGTCCTGCCTCCCTTCGCCGGAGGCTAGAGCCCTCACCCGCTAGCGCCCCGGCTCGTTACAGCCCGAAGGTTTCGTTGTCCTCGAATGGCCCGACCACCGTGATGGTGCGCGGAGCCTCGGCAAGTTCCCGGGCCAGTTCCTGGACCTCGTCAACGGTCACTGCTTGGATCCGTGCGAGCGTCTCATCAATGTCCTGGAACTCTCCGGACACCAGCTCCGCCCGTCCCAGCCTGGACATCCGGGAGCCGGTGTCTTCCAGTGCCAAGACGATCCCGCCACTCAGTTGGCCAACAGCCTTCCGGAGCTCTTCCTCGGTGATCCCGTCCTGGGCGAGCTTATCCAGCTCAACACCGAGCAGATCCACCACCTGTCGAACCTTCGACGGCGTGCATCCGGCGTACATGCCGAAGTACCCGGCGTCGGCGTAAGCGGCCGTGAAGGAATAGGTGGAGTAGACAAGGCCGCGCTTTTCCCGGATCTCCTGGAACAATCTGGAGGACATTCCCCCGCCGAGGACAGCATTCAGGACGCTCATCACGAACCGACGATCGTCCGTGGCCACCATCGTGGGGCAACCCATAATGATGTTGGCCTGCTCCACCGGGCGTTTGACCACATGCAGGCCGGGCGTTCCGGAAATGACGGCCTGGTTCGTCGCCCGGCGCTGGACAGGGGAAACTCCCGGCTCAAGCTGCCAGCCGGCTTCGGTCAGGGCATCGAGCACCAGGTTGCAGACGACGTCGTGATCCAAGCCGCCGGCGGCGGTAATGACCAGTTCCTCGGGCCGGTAATACCGCTGGTAGTGCTCCCAAACCGAGTCCCTTGCCACGGCCCTGATGGCATCCGGAGTTCCACCGATCGGACGGGCCAACGGGTGGGTGCCCAGCACCGCCTCAACGAACTTTTCATGGGCAACATCAGTGGGGTCATCGCTATCCATGGCGATTTCCTCAAGGATCACGTCACGTTCCTGCTCAAGTTCAGCGGGATCCAGCACGGCACCGGTGACCATGTCCGCGATCACATCGATCGCCATGGGGAGATCAGTGTCGAGCACCCGGGCGAAGTAGCACGTGCTCTCCTTTGCCGTTGCCGCGTTGGATTCCCCGCCCACCTCGTCAAAGGCTGACGCGATCTCCAGGGCTGTGCGGCGCTTGGTGCCCTTGAAGAGCAAGTGTTCAAGAAAGTGCGTGGACCCGTGCTGGCCCTCGGCCTCATCACGCGAGCCAACCGCCACCCAGAAGCCAATAGTCGCCGAACGCTGCCCGGGCATGGCCTCGGTGAGGACGCGGACGCCGCCCGGTAGTACCGAGCGCCGAACCACAGAACCGCCTTCGGCTCCGTGGATCAATTCGCCACCGGGGAGGGTTTGCTCCAAGGGCAAGGGTACGACTGTCATCAAAGCCTTTCGGGTTAAGGTCCGAAGGGGCCGGTGGAGCTTTTTCAAGCCCACCAGCCCCGCCGGGTACTACTTCAAGGAACTACTCTGCGGAAGCTTCTACAGCCTCAGCCGCTACGTCCTCGGAGGCTGCGCCTTCTTCATCGGCGACAACCGGTGACAGCGAGAGCTTTCCGCGGTCATCGATCTTGGTGATCTCCACCTGGACCTTCTGGCCCACGGAGACGACGTCATCAACGTTGTCCACGCGCTTGCCGTTGGCCAGCTTACGGAGCTCGGAGATGTGCAGCAGGCCGTCCTTGCCCGGGGTAAGGGAAATGAAAGCGCCGAAGGTGGTGGTCTTGACGACCGTACCCAGGTAGCGCTCGCCGATTTCCGGAACCTGCGGGTTGGCAATGGCGTTGATAGCGGTGCGTGCTGCATCTGCAGACGGACCGTTGGTGGCGCCAATGTAGACGGTGCCGTCATCTTCGATGGAGATGTCCGCGCCGGTGTCTTCCTGGATCTGGTTGATCATCTTGCCCTTGGGGCCAATGACCTCGCCGATCTTGTCCACGGGGATCTTGACGGCGATGACGCGCGGGGCGAACTCGGAGAGCTCGTCCGGAGTGTCGATCGCGGCGTTGATGACCTCGAGGATGTGGAGGCGCGCTTCACGGGCCTGCTTCAGTGCTGCTGCCAGCACCGAGGCGGGAATGCCGTCAAGCTTGGTGTCCAGCTGGATAGCCGTGACGAACTCCGACGTACCGGCCACCTTGAAGTCCATGTCACCGAAAGCGTCTTCGGCACCAAGGATGTCAGTCAAGGCTGCGTAGCGGGTCTGGCCGTCAACCTGGTCAGAGACCAAGCCCATGGCGATACCTGCAACGGCTGCCTTCAGCGGCACACCGGCGTTGAGCATGGAGAGCGTCGAGGCACACACCGAGCCCATGGACGTCGAACCGTTGGAACCGAGAGCCTCGGATACCTGGCGGATGGCGTACGGGAACTCTTCACGGCTCGGCAGGACCGGAACCAAAGCGCGCTCTGCGAGTGCGCCGTGGCCGATTTCGCGGCGCTTCGGGGAGCCAACGCGGCCCGTCTCACCGGTGGAGTACGGCGGGAAGTTGTAGTTGTGCATGTAGCGCTTGCGCGTTACCGGCGACAACGAGTCGATCTGCTGTTCCATCTTGAGCATGTTCAGCGTGGTGACACCCATGATCTGGGTTTCGCCGCGCTCGAAGATGGCAGAACCGTGAACTCGCGGCAAGACCTCAACCTCAGCGGTGAGCTGGCGGATGTCCGTCAGGCCACGGCCATCGATGCGGATCTGGTCCTTGAGGATGCGCTGGCGGACAACCTGCTTGGTCACGGAGCGGAAAGCTGCGGACAGCTCCTTCTCGCGGCCTTCGAACTGTCCGGCGAGGGCGCCAAGGACCTCGTCCTTGAGCTCGTCGGAAGCGGCGTCGCGCTCCTGCTTGTCGGCGATCTGGAACACAGCGGCCAGCTTCTCGGCCGCGGCAGACTCAACAGCGGCGTAGACGTCGTCCTGGTAGTCAAGGAAGACGGGGAACTCGACCGTGGGCTTGGCAGCGCGTGCTGCCAAGTCTGCCTGTGCATCGCACAGTGCCTTGATGAACGGCTTGGCAGCCTCGAGGCCCTCGGAAACAACCTCTTCGGTGGGAGCGGTGGCGCCCTGTTCCTTGATGAGGTTCCAGGAGTTGTCGGTGGCTTCTGCTTCGACCATCATGATGGCGACATCGTCACCTGCAACGCGGCCGGCAACAACCATGTTGAACACGGCGTTCTCGAGCTGCGAGTGCTTCGGGAAGGCAACCCACTGCGAACCCTGCTCATCGGCGATCAGTGCAACACGGACACCGCCGATCGGGCCCGAGAACGGGAGGCCGGAAAGCTGCGTGGACATCGACGACGCGTTGATCGCGACGACGTCGTACAGCTCATCGGGGTTGATCGCCAGGACGGTAACGACGATCTGGACCTCGTTGCGCAAGCCCTTCACGAAGGCAGGGCGCAGCGGGCGGTCCATGAGGCGGCAAGCCAAGATGGCTTCGGTGGACGGGCGACCTTCGCGGCGGAAGAACGAACCCGGGATGCGGCCGGCAGCGTACATGCGCTCTTCGACGTCGACCGTCAGCGGGAAGAAGTCAAAACCCTCGCGAGGCTGCTTGCCTGCCGTGGTTGCCGAAAGCAACGCGGTGTCGTCGTCGATGTAGACCATCGAGGCGCCGGCGGCCTGCTTGGCGAGGCGGCCCGTTTCGAAGCGAATGACGCGCTTGCCGAAACGGCCGTTGTCGATAATGGCTTCGGAGAACTGGATTTCGGGACCCTCCATAGAGAGTCACCTCCGTTTCTGTTAGCGGAAGTCCGCCGCATCAACCCAGGCCTCTTCTTTATTCCTGGCCTGTACGACACCCGGTCATCGATCGAGATCCACGGGCGTTCACGGCCACAGAGGGCCTTCCCGGGAATCACTACCGAGGACCGCGAATGCGCGATGCGGTTGATTCCTGTTTTTAATTTTTGGTGAAGAAGGTGGCCCGTTCCGCGGGGGTCCGGGCCACCCCTAAAGGCAGACTAGCGACGCAGGCCGAGGCGCTCGATGAGCGAACGGTAGCGGGCGATGTCAGTGTTCTTCAGGTAGGAAAGCATGCGCTTGCGACGACCAACCATGGCCAGCAAACCGCGCTGGGTGTGGAAGTCGTGCTTGTGCTCCTTCATGTGCTCAGTCAGATCCTTGATCCGCTGGGTCAGGACAGCAACCTGAACCTCGGGCGAACCGGTGTCGCCTTCAGAGGTTGCGTATTCCTTGATGATGGACTGCTTGACAGCGGCTTCAAGTGCCACGTGAACTCCTAGAGTTGTGCCGTGCGTCCCGATGCAGCGCCTCGCTGACGGGTTGCCCTTGCTGCGTCGCCGCACACAAAAACAGGTCCAGCCGCCACGGACTGCAGCCGGACCACTTATCAGTTTACCGGGAGGTCAGCGTTGTTGTCGAAATGCCTACGGCCCGGTCAGCAACTCATGGGCTTGGGCAACGTCCAGGCGCATCTGCTCCACGAGGGCTTCGGGCCCGCGATAGGCCACCATGCCCCGCAGGCGGCGGGTGAATTCGACGGCGACGCACTGGCCGTAGAGGTTGAAGTCCTCCACGTTTTCCTCCGGGCGATCGATAACGTGTGCTTCCACTTGGCGGCTGACGCCATCGAAGGTGGGGTTGGACCCCACGGAGATCGCGGCGGGCCACCGCGTGCCGGACTGATCGACCAGCCAGCCGGCGTAGATGCCGTCCGCCGGGATGAACCCGGTGGAGTCGTGGGCGAGGTTTGCGGTTGGGAAGCCAAGGTCACGGCCACGGGCAGCACCGTGAACCACGTCGCCGCGCATGCGATGCGGCCTGCCCAGCAAGGCTGCCGCGGTCGTGACGTCGCCCTCTGACAATGCTTCCCGGACCCAGGTCGACGAGCAGCGGCGGTCAATGCCGCCGTCGTCGGTGGATACTCCGGCGCCGTACTCGTTGACCACCTGGACGCCAAAGCCAAACTGCTCGCCCAAGTCCTCCATCGTGGCTACATCGCCGGAGTTGCCGGCGCCAAAACGGAGATCGTGGCCGATCACCACGTGGCTTGCATGGAGACCATCCAGAAGCACGTCGCGGACAAAAGCCTCCGGCGACATAGCGGCAAGGTCAAGGGTGTACTTCATGACGAGCACGGCATCCACGCCCGCCGCACCGAGGGCCTGGAGCTTGTCCTCAAGCCCCATGAGCAGCTCCGGCGCGGAACCCGGCCGGTGGACCTGGGCCGGATGGGGATCAAACGTCACGGCCACCGAAGGGATGAGGTGGCGTTTGGCGGTGTCCGTCAACTGCGAAAGAACATGCTGATGGCCCCGGTGGACGCCGTCGAAATTACCGATCGTCACGGCAGTCGGGCCGAAGTCCCTGGGGACCTCGGTGGGATCGTTCCAAATGTGGACCATCAACCTCGCCTTTTACTGCAGATGTTCATTGTGCCCGGCAGCTTCCGGCGCCGGAACATATTAAGGTTACCCGCCACGCGCAGCGGCTTAGGACGGCCTCCGGCGGTTCAGCCACAACAACCCAAGGATCGGCAGCACAAGGGGCACAAAACCGTACCCGCGGCCGAAAAGCGACCACACGGTATCGTGCGGGAACAGGACGGGATCGAAGAGGCTGATGGCCCCCACCACCAGCACACCCACAAGTTCGGTCAGCACCGCCGCCAGGGACACCTTGAACCAAGTGCGCCCCGGCTTTGCCAGGGAGACCGTTGCGAGGATATAGACGACGGCGGCAAAGGCCGACAGGATGTGCGAAAGCGGCGCATCAGCGAACTTCGTAGCTATTTGGTAGCCTGCCCGAGCTGTTGCGGAGAGCGCAAATATCGCATACACGGCGATCAGCAGACGCCCCGGGCCCGTATTCCGGGTGTCCTTGGCAGGCTGTTGAAGCTGCTGGTTGCGTTCAGTTCCAGTCACGTTGTGCTCTTCCTTCAAGTCAGTACCAGATCTGGTTCATGCGTGCGCCCATGACCACGATGGTCACGCCTACCGCTGCGAGGACAAAGTTGGACCAGCGGGTGCGTTCCAGCACGGCCCAATACACAGCGCCCAGCGGAATCATCAGGGCCGTGATCATGTAGCCCCAGAACTCCCAGGTCTCCCCCGCAATCCGCTCACCCAACGCTACGCGCACAATCGAGCCCACAAGGTAGACCAGCAGGGCAAGTTCGACGGCGAGCACGGAAAGGATGGTGGGGTCGTTCGGGGCCTTCTTCATGAGACCGGCAACCAAGCACATGACGGTGGAGACGAGACCGACCACGAGGATTGAATAGAAGTAACCGTCCATGCCTACTTCGCCTCCCGCGCGTCGACGCCGGTTCCGGGGCCGGTTCCCGGGGCAAACACCAGTACGGGTTTGGCGAAGGTGCCCGTATCGGCCAACAGTGCAACGAGTTCCCCCGACGGCGCGAACGCCGCCGCCGGCCGCTCGGCCGTCGCGGCATCCGGAGTGCCGGCTCCCGGACCTCCGGAAATACGGCGCCCATAGGAGATCTCTATGGTTTCGTCTTCGGTCAGTTCCCGGTTGGGCATCAGCGCGCGCGCCGCCAAGGACATGTCCAAGACGTCGAGCTCCTCGGCCAGTTCAGCCAGGGTGTGGGCTTGGTCCAGCGTGTAGGGACCCACCTGCGTCCTGCGCAATACGGTGAGGTGTCCTCCCGCGCCCAAGCCAGCGCCCAGGTCCCGTGCGAGGGCCCGGATGTACGTTCCGGAGGAACACTCCACGGTGACGTCGACGTCGATGACCCTGCCGCCGTCCACCCGGTGGACATTGTGGACCTCAAAGCGGTGAATGGTGACCGGGCGGGCAGCAAGCTTGACCTCTTGGCCGGAGCGGACGCGCGCGTAGGACCGTTCGCCATCGACCTTGATGGCGCTGACGCTGCTGGGAACCTGTTGGATAGTCCCGGACAAGGCTGCGACTCCCGCGGCAATCGCAGCGTCGGTGACATCAACCGCGCTGTGGGATTCAGTAACCTCACCCTCGGCATCGTCCGTGATGGTGGATTCGCCCAGCCTGATCGTGGCCGTGTACGTCTTGGAGGTGCCCACGATGTAGGTCAGCAGGCGGGTTGCCTTATTGATTCCAAGCACCAGGACACCTGTGGCCATGGGATCAAGGGTGCCCGCGTGACCAACTTTCCGGGTGCCGGCCAGTCGCCGCATCCGGCCAACCACATCGTGGCTGGTCCATCCCTGCGGTTTGTCAACGATCACCAGTCCAGAAAGCACGCTTACCAGTATATGGGTGGCTAGGATGGCTCCCATGCCTGAGCTTGCCGCGCACGTCCGCGAAGTCCCCGTGAACCAGATCCGTGAGATCACCGAAGCCGCGTGGGCGACACCTAACGCAATCGTCCTCAGCATCGGGGAACCGGGCTTTGCCCTGCCGCGGCACGTCCTCGATGCCGGAATCGCATGCTTGGACCGGGACGAGACCAATTACACGCCCAATGCCGGGATACCTGCCTTACGCGAGGCTTTCGCCGCCCGCTTCCGGGAGCAGCAGGGCGTGGACATCAACGCCGAGCGGGTGTACGTGGTGGACGGGGCGCAGCAGGGCCTTCATTTAGCCATGAGCCTCCTGCTGTCACCCGGCGACGAGATCCTGATCCCGAACCCCGGCTATCCCACTTTTGCCATGACCAGCCGCCTGCTCCATGCCGTCCCGGTGCAGTATCCGCTTTACCCGCACAATGATTTCCAGCCGCATATCGAGGACATCGAAGCCCTGATCACCCCGCGGACCAAAGTGCTCATGCTGAACTCGCCGTCGAATCCCCTGGGCGCCGTCATCAGCGAAGAAAGCACCCGCCAACTCGTGGAACTCGCTGTCCGCCACGATCTCTGGATCATCTCCGACGAATGCTACGAGGCCTTCACCTTCGACGTCCCGCACGTCAGCGCGGCCCGGTTCGACAGCGACGTCCCCGGCGAGGCGCGGGTCTTCACTTCCCTGACGCTGT
Organism: Arthrobacter sp. efr-133-TYG-104; assembly: GCF_030208915.1. Lineage (NCBI taxonomy): Bacteria > Bacillati > Actinomycetota > Actinomycetes > Micrococcales > Micrococcaceae > Arthrobacter > Arthrobacter sp. efr-133-TYG-104. Next base: position 69,514 of record NZ_JARVTA010000018.1, on the reverse strand, counting down.
CCAAAACCTATGGCCTCACCGGCCTCCGCATCGGTGCGCTGATCTGCCCTCCCGGCCTCGAGCAGAAGATGAACAACGTCATGGAGGCCATTGTCTCCTGCGTTGCATCCCCCTCCCAGTACGCCGCGTTGGCAGCGCTGACGGGCCCGCAGGACTACGTGGTGGCAGCAAGGGAGCACTACCGCAGCAACCGGGATGTAGCTTCGGCTGTCCTTGCGGCCAAGGGAATTCCCTTCCTGGGAGCCCAGGGGGCCTTTTATCTATGGGCAGACGTCTCACACGTAAGCGGCGGGAATGTCCGCGCATGGGTGCGGCAGTTTTTGGCGGACGCGGGCGTATCGTTCGCGCCGGGAACCGCCTTCGGGTCGATTGGCGAGGGCTGGATCAGGATCGCCCTTTGCGGCAGCCAGCAAGAACTGCTCGACGGCGTCGGCAGGCTCCCGGCCCGAGAAGAGCCCGCGTGAAACCGGATGGCTAGTAGGCGGTGCGCCGGGTGTGGTGCCGCCAGGCTTCGAAGGGCTGCCCGGACGATTCCAGGGGTGAGTGCTCCACGGGAAGAAGCTCGGGCCTGGAACCGGCGAAATACTCGTAAAACACGGCGTCACTGAAGCCCGCGCGGGCAGCGCCGAACCGGTCCGCCGCATAATAGACGCGGCCAATCCTGGCCCACAGCGTTGCGGACAAGCACAGCGGGCACGGTTCACAGCTTGTGTAGAGCACGGCACCGGACAGATCGAAGCGTCGGGTAGCCGCCGCTGCCCGCCGGATCGCAACTACCTCTGCGTGGGCTGTGGGGTCGAAGTCACGTGTTACCCGGTTCACGCCTTCATGCACAGTTCCATCCGCCATCACCACGACGGCGCCAAAGGGGCCGCCGCCGTCGGCTACGTTTTGCACGGCTAGCTGCACGGCACGATTCAGAAACTCATCGCGCGTCAGGGATTCCTCAGGCTGCTGGGCACTGTGCGTCGACATGCTCTGATCTTAGCGAGGCCGGGCAGCAGAAAGACCGGTTCCCAATGCGGAAACCGGTCTTTCTGTTGTCCTTTAGCGGTTGGCGTCCTCATCGAGTTCGTCGTCGCCGGCGAGGTCAGTGTCCTCTTCGTCGAAGTCGTCCTCGTCGATGTCGCCTTTGTACGGGTCGGCTTCGCCTGCGTGCTTTGCGTTGGCAGCCAAGGCGGCCACCTCGGCGTCGCGCCGCTTGGCTTCGCGGAGCAGTTCCTCGAGGTTCGAGGCGTTGACCGGAATCTGATCGGCTACGAACTCGAGCGTTGGCGTCAGGCGGACGGTGATGTTGCGGCCGACTTCCTGCCTCAGCACACCCTTTGCCTTCTCCAATGCCTTCGCGGCATCGGAATGGGCTACTTCGTCACCGAACACGGTGTAGTAGATGGTGGCGTGCTGAAGGTCGTTGGTGACGCGGGCGTCAGTGACCGTGATGCCCTCGACGCGCGGATCCTTGACCCGACGTCCGAGGGCCTCAGCTACGACGACCTTTATCCGCTGTGCCAGCTTGGCAGCGCGTGCGGGATCAGCCATGACTTCCTCCTGGGAAAGTAGAAACGGGTACGGAACGGGTCCGCCGGGGTGACCCGACGGACCCGTTCCAACGGAACCTAAACGCGCGGCTTCTCGCGCATTTCGAAGGTCTCGATGATGTCGCCTTCGTTGATGTCATTGAAGGAGCCAAGACCGATACCACACTCGAAGTCGGTACGGACCTCGGTGGCGTCATCCTTGAAACGCTTGAGCGTCTCAACGGTGAGGTTGTCACCGATGACCTTGCCATCGCGGCTGACACGTGCCTTGGTGTTACGGCGGATGATGCCGCTGCGGACGATCGAGCCGGCGATGTTTCCGAACTTGGAGGAACGGAATACTTCGCGGACCTCGGCCGTACCGAGCTGGACTTCCTCGTACTCCGGCTTGAGCATGCCCTTGAGGGCCATCTCAATGTCATCGATTGCTGCGTAGATGACGGAGTAGAAGCGCATGTCCACGCCTTCGCGGTCGGCCAGTTCGGCCACCCGCTCGGCAGGCTTGACGTTGAACCCGATGATGATGGCGTTGTCCACCGTGGCGAGGTTGACGTCGTTCTGCGTGATGGCACCCACACCGCGGTGGATGACACGGAGCTGAACGTCGTCGTCGCCGACGTCGATCTTGAGGAGGGCGTCTTCGAGGGCTTCCACGGCACCGGACACGTCACCCTTGAGGATGAGGTTGAGGGTGTCGATCTTGCCCGCGGCAACGGCCTGGTCGAAGTCTTCGAGGCTGATGCGCTTGCGGCGCTTGGCCAAGGCAGCGTTGCGGTCGGCAGCTTCACGCTTCTCAGCGATCTGGCGTGCTGTCCGCTCGTCCGGTGTCACCAAGAAGGTGTCACCTGCACGCGGCACGTTCGAAAGACCCAGGACCTGGACCGGACGGGACGGGAGGGCGACGTCAAGCGCTTCGCCGTTTTCGTCGAACATCGCACGGACGCGTCCATGTGCTGTACCGGCCACGATCGTGTCACCCACGGCCAAGGTACCGGACTGGACCAGGACGGTAGCCACGGAACCGCGGCCCTTGTCCAGGTTCGCTTCGATGGCGATGCCTCGAGCGTCCTTGTCCGGGTTTGCCCGAAGATCCAGCGCGGCATCGGCCGTCAGGAGGACAGCGTCGATCAGTTCGTCAATGTTGAGGTTCTGGCGAGCAGAGACCTCAACGAACATGGTGTCGCCACCGTATTCTTCGGGAACCAGTCCGTACTCGGTCAGCTGACCCTTGACCTTGTCAGGGTTGGCGCCTTCCTTGTCGATCTTGTTGACCGCGACGACGATCGGCACGTTGGCCGCCTGGGCGTGGTTGAGTGCTTCCACCGTCTGCGGCATAACGCCGTCGTCGGCTGCAACAACCAGGATCGCGATGTCGGTGACCTTGGCACCACGAGCACGCATGGCCGTGAAGGCCTCGTGACCGGGGGTGTCAATGAAGGTGATGTCGCGGGCGTTGCCCTCGTGGACGTGGCTGATCTGGTAAGCACCGATGTGCTGGGTGATGCCACCGTGCTCGCCGGCCACAACGTTGGAGTTGCGGATGGCATCGAGCAGGCGGGTCTTACCGTGGTCAACGTGGCCCATGACGGTGACGACCGGCGGGCGTGCCTCCAGGACGTCGTCGCCTTCGGCGTCGAGTTCATCCTGGATGTTGATGTCGAACTGGTCGAGCAGCTCGCGCTCTTCGTCCTCCGGCGAAACAACCTGGAGCTTGTAGCCAAGTTCGGCGCCAAGCAGGCCAAAGGTGTCTTCGTCCAGGGACTGGGTGGCCGTTGCCATTTCACCAAGGTGGAACAGCACGGTCACCAGTGAGGCGGGGTTCGCATCGATCTTTTCGGCGAAGTCTGTGATGGACGAGCCACGACGCAAGCGGATGATGGTCTCGCCATCGCCGCGGGGTACCGATACGCCACCCAGCGACGGAGCACTCATCTGCTCCAGTTCCTGGCGCTTTGCACGCTTCGACTTGCGCTGCTTGCCACGACCGGCGCCGCCCTTACCGAAGGCACCCTGGGTACCACCGCGACCGCGGCCGCCCTTGCCGAAGCCACCGCCGGCGGGAGCTCCGCCACCGGTACCTGCGCCAGGTGCGCCACCGGGACGACCCGGACCGCCGCCACCCGGACGGCCAGCGCCACCGGGGCGACCTGCGCCACCGGGAGCCGGACGCTCGGTGCGGTTGGGCATCATGCCCGGAGTAGGACGGTTTCCGCCGGGGCCTCCTGCGGGACGCGGGGCACCCGGACGGGGTGCACCGGGCCGCGGAGCGCCCGGACGGGGACCACCGGTGCCTGCTGCAGGACGGGGACCGCCTGCACCAGCTGCGGGCCGGGGACCACCGGGACGTTCGCCGTCGTTACGGCCGCCTGCGCGGGGCATGCCCTGGGACGGTGCGAACGGGTTGTTACCCGGACGCGGCGGACGATCGCCGTCGCCGCCACGTCCACGGGGCATGCCCTGGGAGGTAGCAAACGGGTTGTTGCCCGGACGGGGACCGCCGGGACGCGGAGCCTGGCCGCCCTGACGGGACGGAGCCGGCGTCTCTGCCTTAGGGGCAGGACGGGCGCCGGGCTTCGCAGAAACGGACGACGTCGGAGCCGACGGCGTCGAAGCTGTGGGGCTGGGCGCGGGGCTGCCCTGTGCAGGACTTCCCTGTGCAGGACTGCCAGCAGCTTTGCCGGGCGCTGCCGGAGCAGCAAACGGGCTTGCGGCAGCGGGGTTCGGCGCAGCAGCTTGGCTGGGTGCCGAAGCGGCCGGAGCCGGTGCAGCGGGGGCCGGAGCCTTCGGCGCGGCAGGACCGGGAGCCGGCGCGGCCGGGCGGGATGCTGCGGGTGCTTTCGGTGCTGCTGCCGGCGCGGCGGACTTTGCAGCGCCTGCACCGGGGTATGCGTCGCGAAGCTTCTTCACGACCGGAGCCTCAATCGTTGATGAGGCGGAGCGAACGAATTCGCCCAATTCCTGCAGTTTTGTTACTGCATCTTTGGAAGTGATACCGAGCTCTTTAGCGAGCTCATGTACGCGGACCTTGGCCACATTTCTCCTGTCTCGGTCCGCACCGAGCCAGGCACGAACCGTCTACTTCTTACTGCGGGCCTTCACCGTTTGAGCGGCAGAAAGGCCCATTGCAGAGCGCAACAAAGTTGTCATCGTTACGCACTCATCGCTGGGAACTCATCGGGTTTCCATCAGTTTTCTGACCCGCTTTCAGGTTTGGACGGTTTTCCCGCGACGGCCGGGGCCTCCACGGGTGGCATGCCAGGCAGGAAGAAGCGTTCGACGGCGGCAGTATCGCCGGCACCCCGAAGGGCCCTGCCAAACGCGCGCCGCTTGATCGCCAATGCCAAGCACTTGTCGTTGGGGTGCAGCCACGCACCCCTGCCGGCCATCCGGCGTCGAACGTCGACGATGACCGCGGACGAACCGCTGCCCTGGGCGACAAGCCGGACAAGCTGGGACCGGGAGCCTTGCTTCCGGCATCCGATGCAGGTACGAACCGGGCCGTGGCCGGGTTCAAGCAGTTCAGCCACGACGTGTCCAACCTGCCTTACGCTACTGGCACCCGATGCCCGGATTGCACAAGCAATCGAGGCACACCGAGGCGCGCGGATACCGGAGGTAAGCCCGGTTACTTCTAGTCTAGCCCCAAGGCGCCGCAGTACTGAAACCGCGACACCGAAACCACGGCACCGAAACGGCTGTACGACTACTGGTTCTTGGCGGCCGCTGCGTCCGACACGATATCGATCCGCCAACCGGTCAGCTTCGCGGCGAGTCGTGCGTTCTGGCCTTCTTTGCCGATGGCCAACGACAACTGGTAATCCGGAACTACCACGCGGGCCGAGCGGGTGGCTTCGTCCGTGATGGTGACCGAATTCACCCGCGACGGCGAGAGTGAGTTGCCAATGAAGGTGGCGGGATCGTCACTGTAGTCGACGATGTCGATCTTTTCGTCGTTGAGTTCGGTCATGACGGCCCGGACCCGCGAACCCATCTCGCCAATGCAAGCACCCTTGGCGTTGATGCCCGGAGCGTTTGCTTTGACGGCGATCTTGGTGCGGTGACCGGCTTCGCGAGCCAGTGCCACGATCTCGACCGAGTGGTCCGCAATCTCCGGAACTTCCATTTCGAAGAGCTTGCGAACAAGTCCCGGGTGCGAGCGGGACAACGTAATCGAGGGACCTTTTGCCCCGCGATGCACGTCAATGACGAAGGCACGCAGACGGCTTCCGTGCGTGTACTTTTCGCCGGGAACCTGCTCGGGCGGCGGCAGGAGTGCCTCCACGGTGCCGAGGTTGACCTGGACCATGTGCGGGTTGTTGCCCTGCTGGATCATTCCGGCTACGAGTTCACCTTCGCGGCCCTTGAACTCGCCGAGCACGTTGTCATCTTCAACGTCGCGGAGGCGCTGAAGGATGATTTGCCGCGCCGTGCTTGCCGCAATGCGGCCGAATCCCGCCGGCGTGTCCTCGAACTCGCCGATCGGCTCGCCGTCGTCGTCAATTTCGGTGGCCCAAATGGTCACGTGGCCGCTCTTGCGGTCCAACTCCGCCCTGGCCTTCTCGAAGGCACCGGGCGTCTTGTGGTAGGCCACCAGCAATGCTTGTTCGATGGTGGGAATCAGGAGATCCAGCGGGATTTCACGCTCACGCTCCAGGAGTCTCAGTGCGCTCATGTCAATATCCATTAGGCCTCCTCAGAAGGTCCATTGTGTTCGTCTTCCAGCGCAGCCTCGGGGAGGTGGCTGAACTCTATCTCGACTTTTCCTTGGCGGATCCTGTCGAAAGGAATGGTGATGGGGTCACCTTGCTTGGGCTTCATGCCCTTCTTGACTTCATGCTCGGGGATGAGCGTGACGTCCGAGGTGCCAACGGACGCAATCCTGCCCAGAAGGTTCTCGCCTTGTTTGACGTTGACCCGGACCATGCGACCGCGGGCGCGGTGCCAGTGGCGCGGTTCGGTCAGCGGACGGCCAATGCCGGGCGAGGAAACTTCAAGGTCGTATGGACGTCCGTCATCGTGGGGATCGTTGTCCAGAATATCCGACAAAGCCTTGGAGACCTCCGCGATGGCATCGAGACTGACACCACCGGTTTGTTCCTGCGGCAGGTCGACGACGACGTGGACGGTCCGGTGCGATCCCGCAACATGGATGGCTACATCTTCGAGGAAGAGCCTGCTGGCGACGACGGCGGGCCCAAGCAGCGCTTTGAGCCTGCTTTCCTCCGGGTTGTGGATGGTGGCCGACGAGTTCGATGCTGTCCGGTCCGTTGAAGCCGTGGCTTCCGAGTCACTCACGATGCTCGCCGCCTCCCGATAGATGTTGTTGTGACTACTAGCCTAACGATTTTCGGAGGCGCTTGGTGCACGGACCTTACCGCCGCCATGACACGATGGTGAGTTGTGAACGGGCGGAGCAGCGAAAGACAAACTGGGCAGAGGTGGGGACAAGTCCTCCTCCTGTCCTTGGTGGCACTCCTCGTTCTGGGCACGGGAATGGTTCTGGTTCCGCGTGAATCCGCCGCTCCCGCCCCACTCTCCTTCTCTGCTACTGCGCGCATCAGCGCGTTGACGGATGCCGTGCGGCTTCGTGAGTCATCGGCACGTTTGGCCCTCACCGGGAGCCCCGCCGGTGGAGGGGGCGATGCTAAAGAGGCCGCGCTAAAAGATGTTGTGACTTTGCTGACAACCCATGCCAGCGCCCTCCTTGGCCCGGATGGAGACTTGCCGGATGGGCGTTCGCCTAGCGGAGCTTCGACGGGCACTGTCACTGGCCCAGGTGCTCCCGCCGCTAACGCCGCGGACCTTGTGTCGGACCTGGCCGCCAGCGGCCGACGTCGGATGGACGACGCACGCAAGGCCGACGGCGGGATCGCGCGGCTGCTGGCCGCCGTCGGATCCGCGCAGTTACTGGAGTCGGGCAAACTGGCTACCCTTTGGCAGTTGCCGGCCCCGTCGTCGACGGCGGCGGCCAACGAGCCTTCCACCAGCCCAACCGCCAAGGCTTCCTGCCAGTCGGCCACTCCCCCGGCCGAGTCCGCCCAAGCGTCCACACCTGCAGCCTTGGCAGCCACCGTGGCTGCGGGCCACCGGGCCGTTTACCTGTACCAGGTCGCCCTCAAACGCTTAGGCGGAGCCGATGCGGCATCGGCCGCAAAAGGCTTGCAGGACCACGAATCACAACTCAAACAGGCTGAAGACTTGACCCGCGCGGAGTGCACCGGAGTTCCCATGCCAGAGGCTGGCTACCGCCTTGACGCAGGGTTCAGCAGGGACCCTGCGGCGTCCCTGGGCGCGCTGGAAATTGGCTCCCTGACCGTCTGGGGTGACCTGATCGCGTTGTCCTCCGGGCCAGCCCGGGATTGGGCCCTGGAAAACTTGCTGCAGACCGGACGGCGAGGACAGCAATGGGGAGCGGCGCTGCCTGAGTTGCCGGGGATAAACCTCCAGCCGGGTTCTTTGCCCACGTTGCCGACGACCTCTGCCATCCCGTCGCGGTAGTCAAGACGTGGGGAAACCGGGAATAGGGGAAGAGACGGGCAAAGATAAGCAAGGGTAAGCGAAAGTAGGCGAGCCTAGCCATGCTGGCCTTGAGGGCTGGCTGGTGCTTGGCTTGATGCATGGCCTCCATCGAAACCACCGCTAAGCATGAGAACGAGCCCCATCGGGATGATTTGGCGCACAGGTTGAACTGGCTGCGTGCCGGCGTCCTCGGCGCCAACGACGGTATCGTTTCCGTCGCCTCCATCCTGGTAGGCGTTGCTGGCGCCACCACGAACACGGGAAACATCTTGGCGGCCGGTGTAGCCGGCTTGGTGGGTGGCGCAATCTCCATGGCTCTTGGCGAATATGTGTCGGTCAGCAGCCAAAGCGACACCCAAAGAGCGCTGATAGAGAAGGAGCGCCGTGAACTCGACGAGCAGCCCGAGGAGGAACTCGACGAGTTGACGGCTATTTACGAGAGCAAGGGCCTCAGCCCTAAAACAGCCCGCTCCGTGGCAGAAGAACTCACGGAACACGACGCCTTGGCGGCCCACCTCTCAGCGGAACTCAACATCCATGAGGACGACATCGTCAGTCCTTGGAGCGCCGCGTTCGCCTCTGCTGTGGCGTTCACCTTGGGGGCGGTGCTGCCTTTGCTTGCCATGCTCCTGCCACCGGCCGGTATGCGCGTCCCGCTCACATTCGCCGCGGTTTTGATCGCACTGGCTATCACTGGCGCGGTCGGCGCCTGGATCGGCGGGGCACCTCGGCTGCGGGCTGCGGTCCGCGTTGTCCTAGGCGGGGCTCTGGCCCTGGCGGCAACGTTCTCCATCGGAACCCTGCTGGGGGCCAGCGGCGTTTTCTAAGGGCAGTGCGCTGGCCCGGAGTTAAGCTGATCGCGTGAACCTTCGAGTGATCGTGCCCATTCCTGGTGATTTGCATGCCCGCTACAACCGCAGCTCTGCTGGACGGGATTGGTTGGCCAGCCTGCCAGGGCTGATCGCCGGGGCGCTGGATCGTTGGGATCTCGGCATAGACCTCGTCCCCGGCCAAGAACCGTGGAATGGCCACGGCGCACTCGTAGTTCCGGTGGTCCGCCAAGGCGGTCAACGCGCTGCCTTGAAAATTGCCTTTCCGCACGAGGAAGCGATGGCGGAAAAGCACGCGCTGGCACTATGGGAAGGCCGCGGAGCAGTACGGCTCCTGGCATCAGAAGCCTCAGACTGCTCGGCAGTGCTCGAACGGCTTGACGCCTCGCGCCGGCTCCAAGACGCGACCCTGGATGAGTCCCGGGACATTTGGGGCGCCATTATGCGTCAGCTCTCCATTGAGCCGGATGACCGCGCTGAGTGGGCTGACCTGGATCACATTGCGGCCACTGCGGAGCGATGGAGCGATGAGTTGCCAGCGGATTGGGAGCGCTTGGACCGGCCATTTCCCAGATGGCTTCTCGAAGCGGCGCTGGAAGTGTGCCAGACGCGGGGAGCCGTGGGACGCCGCTCAGGCACGGACGTGCTCGTTCACACGGACCTTCATTTCATGAACATCCTCGCCACGATGCCTGATGAGCAATCAAGGCGAGGCGCGTACCTGGCCATCGACCCCCAGCCCCAAATCGGTGAGGCAGAGTTCGCGGTGGCTCCGATTTTGTGGAACCGGATCCGGGAGCTGCCGCGGAACAGTCCTGAGGAGGGTCTCTTGGAGCGCTGCCACGACTTCAGTGTGGCCGCGGGTCTGGACCCCGAAACGGCCCGGCAGTGGACCATTGCCCGGGAGGTGGAAAATGCTGTGGCTTATGCCGGGAAGGCCGGACACGAGGCAGACTTAGCCCGTTCGCTCTGGGTGGCCAGCACATTGGCAGGCAAGACCCTGGACGGGCTTCCGCCGGCACACGCCCTGCCCGCCCCGGGCGAGGCAGCCTGACCAAACCCCCGGCAGGCCAAACGGCACCAGGATGCCGCCCAACACGTCACTTGGCGACGTTGTCGTTCCAGACGTCAAGGCCCAGTTTGATGATCAGCGCAGCGACCACGATCAAAAACACGATCCGGACAAACTTGCTCCCCTGGGACACCGCCGCCCTGGCACCCAAGTAGCCCCCGGCCATGTTGGCAAGCCCCAGGACCAGCCCCACACCCCACATCAAAGCGCCGTGGGGCAGGAAGAAAATCAGGGCACCGGCATTAGTGGCCATGTTAACGATTTTGGCCTTGGCGCTGGCCTCCAAGAACGCGTATCCCATGGCCGAAACCAACGCAATAACCAGGAAGGAACCGGTCCCCGGCCCGATCATTCCGTCGTAGAAACCGATCACCGCCCCAATGAGGCACGCCACGACGTAATGCCTGTGGCCCTCGTGGCGCAACGCTGTGAGCTCACCGGCGCCGGGCCGAAGGGCAGTGAAAATGGCGACGGCGATCAGGGCCACCACAATGATGGGCTTAAACACGCTCGCGGGAAGCGACGCGGCCAGGATGGCTCCACAGAAGCTGCCGGCCAACGCGATAACGGCCATCGGAACTGCAGTCTTCAGGTCCGGCCCCACCCGGCGATAGTAGGTGGCGGCGCTGGTGGTGGTGCCAAAAATAGAGCCCATTTTGTTCGTCGCCAAAGCTTGGACGGGCGTGATGCCAGGTACCAACAGCAGGGCGGGGAGCTGGATCAGCCCCCCGCCTCCTACCACGGCGTCAACCCACCCGGCTGCGAATCCTGCCACCACGATGAGGATGAGGGTGGTCAGCTCGATTGATTCGAAGCCGGAAATCACCGGCTTCGTACGGCGTTGACCACGTAGTCCACGGCCTTGTCTACGGCAACGTTCTCGGCTCCGCCGGTGGGGCGGTCCTTGACCTCCACCACACCGTCCACGAGCCCACGCCCAACAGCCAGGATGGTCGGCACACCGACGAGCTCGGCATCACCGAACTTTACGCCGGGTGATACCTTCGGGCGGTCATCGTAAATGACGTCGAGTCCTGCTGCCTCCAGCTCGGCCGAGATCTTCTCAGCCGCCGCAAAGATTTCCTCACCGCGGCCCACTGCCACAACGTGGACGTCCGCAGGGGCGACCGTCCGGGGCCATACGAGGCCGCGATCGTCATGGTTAGCTTCAGCCAAGGCGGCTACCGCGCGCGTTACACCGACGCCGTAGGAGCCCATGGTGACCACCACTTGCTTGCCGTTCTGGTCCAGTACCTTCAGGTCCAGGGCCTCCGCGTACTTGCGGCCCAGCTGGAAGATGTGACCCATTTCGATGCCGCGGGCGGTTTCCAGCGGACCGGAGCCGTCAGGTGCGGGATCCCCTGCCCGGACTTCGGTGCATTCGATGACGCCATCCCACGTGAAGTCACGGCCGGCCACCAACCCAAACACGTGCTTGCCCCCAGCATTGGCGCCGGTGACCCAGCTGGTACCGGAGACAACCCGGGGGTCCACCAGGTAAAGCACCTTGGACGAGCCTTCAAGGCCCAGAACAGGTTCGGTCAGGGACAGGCCGGGGCCGATGTAGCCCTTGACGAGCCAAGGCAGCTTCTTGAGGTCTTCTTCGTTGGCAGCTTCCAGCCCGATTTCACCGGCAATCGGCAAGAAGGAACCGATGTTGGCCTCTACCCGTTTAAGATCCACCGCACGGTCGCCCGGCACGCCGATAACAACGATCTGGCGCTCACCGGTTGGCAGCGTCACGGCAAGAACCACGTTCTTGAGCGTGTCAGCAGCGGCCCAAGCGCCGCCGTCGGACTCGCTGCGCGGAGCCAGGCAGTTCGCCGCATCCACCAGGGTATCGATGGTCGGGGTGTTCGGAGTGTCCATCACCTGGGCGGCGGGCGCGTTGGTGAAGTCGATCTCCGGCGGAACAACAGTGGTGACCGCCTCGACGTTGGCATAGTAGCCGCCGGCTGAACGGACGAAGGTATCCTCACCGATCTCGGTTGGGAACAGGAATTCCTCGCTCTTGGATCCACCCATGGCGCCTGCCGTGGCAGCCACCGGAATAACTTCCAGGCCGAGGCGCTCGAAGATCTTCACATAAGCGGCACGGTGGGCTGCGTAGCTGGCGTCCAGGCCGGCGTCGTCGACGTCGAACGAGTAGGAGTCCTTCATGATGAACTCGCGTCCGCGCAGGAGGCCTGCCCGGGGACGGGCTTCGTCGCGGTACTTGTTCTGGATCTGGTACAGGCTCAGCGGCAGGTCCTTGTAGGACGAGTACAGGTCCTTCACCAGGAGCGTGAACATTTCCTCATGCGTGGGGGCAAGGAGGTAGTCCGCACCCTTGCGGTCCTGGAGACGGAAAAGACCTTCGCCGTATTCGGTCCACCGATTGGTGGCCTCGTAAGGTTCGCGCGGCAGCAACGCCGGGAAGTGGACTTCCTGGGCCCCGATTGCGGCCATTTCCTGGCGAATGATCTCCTCGACCTTCCGCAGGACGCTCAGGCCCAAGGGAAGCCACGTGTAGATCCCGGGGGCGGCGCGGCGAATATAGCCGGCCCGGACCAGGAGCTTGTGGCTTGCGACCTCGGCGTCGACGGGATCTTCGCGCAAGGTGCGCAGGAACAGCTGGGAAAGACGAAGGACCACGTGTTCGTATCCGTTTCTATGGCAGATGTGGCGAAATCAACTGCCTACCAATCTACCGGTTCCGCACTCCGCGCCCCGCAACCAACAGGCGCCGGTAACAACAGAAGAGCCACGCCGTCGCGTCTGGAAGCCCCTGGCCGCTTCCGGCTGGTCATCCTGCGATGGCGTGGCTCAGCGGCCGATCGGCCGCAGGCTCTGTCGTGTGACTAGTCTTCCGTTCCCTCCAGCGGAACGGAATCACCTGCGACTGGGATGCGTTGGTTACTGCCGAGCTTCAGGATGGTGTGGCTGCCCGCGGCACCCTTCAAGGTCATTGTCATGAATCCCCCATCAACCATCCGCGCCCCAACGACACGGCTTGGGACGAACTTATGTGATTGCAGCCACATTTTCAAGAAGGCGATTTCTCTATGGCTCGACATTGTCGCACTCCCCTTGACCGTTGCCGCTGGCGGGCATATCTTTTTAATTCATCAGGTGATGAATTACGTGCATTCACGGAGGCCGGCATGTCCCACATCGCACACCACAACGTCCGACCAGCCGATGCGGCCCCAAGGGCCGGCGTTGGACAGAAGGAAGCCATCGCCGCAGCTGGCCTTCATATCTCGCGGGGACGCACCAAGATCCTCCGCGGACTGGATTTCACCGTCGGCGCCGGGCAGATCACTGGACTTCTGGGCCCCTCGGGAAGCGGCAAGACCACTCTCATGCGCGCCATCGTAGGGGTCCAAAGGATCACCAGCGGATCCATCAATGTCCTCGGACTTCCGGCGGGGAGCGCCCCCCTGAGGCACGACGTCGGATACGTCACCCAAGGCGCCAGCGTCTATGGCGACCTCAGCGTCGAAGCCAACGTCAAGTACTTCGGAGCGATGCACGGGGCAACGGCCGCCGATGCTGCCGAGGCGATTGCCGCCGTCGGGCTGGGGTCATTCGCGAAACAGAAAGCGTCGGACCTTTCCGGAGGCCAATTCAGCCGCGTTTCCTTGGCCTGCGCATTGGTTTCCCATCCCAAGCTGCTGGTGCTGGACGAGCCCACGGTGGGACTGGACCCGGTTCTTCGCGCCGAACTCTGGGAACGCTTCAGCGCCATGGCGGCTTACGGGACCACGCTTTTGGTCTCAAGCCACGTCATGGAGGAAGCATCGCACTGTTCATCATTGCTGCTCCTTCGGGACGGTCTGCTCCTGGCTCACCTGACACCGGCCGAACTCGCTGAGCGTGGCAGAAGCGATGACCTGGAGAAGGCATTCCTGACCATGATCAAAACCTCCGACCGAACCAACCTCGATGATGGGCACAACGAAAGTCCGGTGGCACGATGAACCCCCGAATGACCCTGGCAACCACCACCCGCGTCTTGGGACAGCTCCGGCACGATCACCGCAGCGTGGCACTCATCCTCGTGGTGCCGGCGTTGTTGCTGACCGCCGTCTACTTCCTGTACGAGAACGAGACCCTTCCGCCCGGCGTGCCACGGACTTTCGACCGGGTCGGCCTGATGATGCTGGCAATCTTTCCGTTCGTTGTGATGTTCCTGGTCACCTCGATCACAATGCTGCGAGAGCGGACGTCCGGCACCCTGGAACGCCTTCTGACGACGCCGATCCACAAGGCAGATCTGCTCTTCGGCTACGCGCTCGCGTTTTCCATCATGGCGGCACTCCAGTCCGTGGTGGCAACCGCCGTGGCTTACTGGGTTTTCAACTTGGATATCCAAGGCAGCCCAGGGCTGGTTGTACTGATTGCGGTGATCAACGCAGTACTTGGCGTCGCGCTCGGCCTGTTTTGCTCGGCGTTCGCACGCACGGAGTTCCAAGCCGTCCAATTCATGCCAGTGGTGGTGGTGCCCCAGATCCTCCTTTGCGGCCTTTTCGTGGCCCGCGACCACATGAACGACGTCCTGGACGCGATCTCCGGGGTTCTGCCCTTGACGTTCTCGGTAGATGCGCTGAAGGAGATCGCCACCAATGCCGAGGCGACTTCCGCCATGTGGCAAGACACGCTGATCATGGCCGGAATCGTGCTCGTGGTCCTCGTCCTCGCATCCCTGACCCTGCGGCGGCAAACCAAGTGAGCTTCCAGGGGGTCCGGCGAGGCCGTCGCAGCGCCGGCGATCACTCCCGTGACGACATCCTTGCTGCCGCGCGTAAGTTGTTCGCCGAACAGGGCTTTGACGGCACCAGCCTGCGGCAGGTAGCGCGGGAAGCCGCCGTGGATCCGGCCATGGTGCACCACTTCTTCAAGGGGAAAGACGAGTTGTTCGCCTCCAGCGTCGAGTTGCCGGCGGACCCTGCGGTGTTCCTTGCCGACGTCGAAACCTCGAGCCCAAGCAGGCGCGCGGAGGCGATTGTCCGGGCGGTGCTGCTCCTCTGGGAGGGCCCGGCCCACCATGGCCTCATCGCGTTTGTCCGCGGAACGCTGGGCTCCACGGCGAAGACCGCCCTCATGCGCGAGATGGTGAACAGGACCATCCTGACGCGCTTGATGGTGGGGCTTCCAGGCCCTGCCCAAGAGGTAAGGATGCGCGGCAACCTCGTGGCCACGCAGGTGGTGGGCCTGATGCTGGTCCGCTATGTGGTGCGCTTGGAGCCGATCGCCTCCGCAACGCAAGAGGACGTGATCCGCATGGTGGCCCCAAACATCCAGCGGTACCTCACCGGCGACCTCGACTCCCCCTTGTAGCCCGCATCGCCCATGTAGCTCGCTGGGCCTAGAAGAGCACCGTCGCGAAGGTACCAACTTGTTCGAAACCAACACGCTCGTATGCTGCCCGTGCTTTGGCGTTGTAATCGTTCACGTACAGGCTCGTCACCGGGGCGAACGTGCGGGACAGATTTACGACGGCGGCCATGTAGCCGGCGCTCCGGCCGTGGCCACGTAATCCGGGATTCATCCATACACCCTGAACTTGCGTGGCGTTACGAGTCACAGCACCGAGTTCGGCTTTGAAGACCACGGTGCCGTCCTCGATATGTACCAACGAGTGCCCTTGCCTGATGAGGCCTGCCACCCGTCGACTGTAAAACTCTTGGCCACCGAGAAACGGCGAGTAGCCGACTTCCTCCTCGAACATCGCCGCGCAGGCCGGCAGGAGGCGGTCAAAATCGTCCATGGTGGCAACGCTCAGCGCCGGGTTCGCACCGATGGCCGGGCTTCCCGATATGGCAAGGAGTGGTTGGCATGACCGGACTTCGTGCGCCGGGTGGCCCAACTGTTCGAAAACCGAGTACAGGGCCAGCACGGACTCAGCGGACCCGAAGATCGAGGCATAGCGGCGGCCTGTCTGATGGGCCGCGGTTGCGACGTGCCGGGCCAACGCCGGGTCCAGCTGGATCGGAACCAGGTTAGCCCCGGCCCAGCAGGCGCCCAGAAGGTTTCCGTCGTCGAACACTCCAAAAATACTTGCGCCGGCGCTGGTTGGAGCCGCTGTCCCGGTACTGTCCAGTTGCGCCAGGATGAAGACGTTCGCCACCGGATCTTCCTGCGCCAGAGCACGAAGAGCCGGGGTGTCGGCACTGCCGAGCACCCTGACTCCCAGGCCGGTCCCGTTACGAGACGCTAACCACGGGGCCGCCTTTGACAGCATCTTCGCCACCGGCCTCCCCAATCTCTTCAGCGATGCGCATGGCTTCTTCGATCAGTGTCTCAACAATCTGGCTCTCGGGCACAGTCTTGATGACTTCACCCTTGACGAAAATCTGGCCTTTGCCATTTCCGGAGGCGACGCCGAGATCAGCTTCACGTGCTTCGCCGGGACCGTTGACGACGCAGCCCATGACAGCGACCCGGAGCGGGACCTCCATGCCTTCCAAACCGGCGGTCACCTGCTCGGCCAACGTGTAAACGTCAACCTGGGCGCGGCCACACGACGGGCAGGAGACGATTTCAAGCTTGCGTGGGCGCAGGTTCAAGGACTGCAGGATCTGGTTGCCGACCTTGATTTCCTCCACCGGCGGAGCTGAGAGCGAAACACGGATGGTGTCGCCGATTCCGCGGGAGAGCAACGCACCGAAGGCGGTGGCGGATTTGATGGTGCCTTGGAACGCCGGCCCCGCTTCCGTGACGCCCAAGTGCAGGGGCCAGTCGCCCTTTTCGGCGAGCATCTCGTAAGCGGCCACCATGATCACGGGGTCGTTGTGCTTGACGGAAATCTTGAAATCGTGGAAGCCGTGCTCTTCGAAGAGCGAGGCTTCCCAGACGGCTGATTCAACCAGGGCTTCCGGAGTGGCCTTGCCGTATTTCTTCATGATGCCCGGCTCCAGGGAACCGGCATTGACGCCGATCCGGATGGAGGTGCCGTGATCCTTGGCTGCGGCCGCGATCTCTTTGACCTGGTCATCGAATTTACGGATGTTTCCTGGATTCACGCGGACTGCCGCGCACCCGGCCTCGATGGCGGCAAAGACGTACTTCGGCTGGAAGTGGATGTCCGCAATGACCGGGATCTGGGATTTGCGCGCGATGATCGGCAACGCCTCGGCATCATCGGCAGAGGGGCACGCAACGCGGACAATGTCGCAACCGGAAGCCGTCAGTTCGGCGATCTGCTGCAGTGTTGCGTTGATGTCCGTGGTGGGGGTTGTGGTCATGGACTGCACACTGATGGGTGAGTCTGATCCAACGCCAACGGACCCTACCTTGATTTGGCGAGTCTTGCGGCGCGGCGCCAGGACGGGGGGTGGGGCGGCTGGCATTCCCAGGCTGACCGAGGTCACGTGGACTCCTTGGGTTGGGGTGGATCGTTGTGTGGTGAATCGTTGGGGTGAAGGGCCTTTTAGGAAGCGTGCTCAGCCAGAAGGCCGATGACGGGAGACCACTCGGTGGTACGGATGCCGGCAATGACCCCGGCCTCAGCGAACGGATCCTTCATGAGGAGATCGGTAAGGGCGGCTTCGCCTGCGGCCTTGAACACCAGGAGCGCTCCGGCACCGTCACCGTACGGGCCGCTGGCCAACAGCTGTCCAGCCTCAGCCAAGTCACCGAGCCAAGCTCGGTGGGCTGGCCGGGTCTCATCACGGATGGCATCGGATTCTGCGACGTATACGTACTCAACGGCAAAAACAGTCATGGGACTAGCCTATCCCGCCGCTTTAGCCGAAGATGTTCACGGGCTTGACGATATCGGCATAGATCAGCAACGCGCTCATGGCCATCAGCAACGCCGCCACGACGTAGGTTGCCGGCAACAACTTCGCGATGTCGAACGCGCCAGGGTCGGGTTTGCCTCGCCATTTGGCCACACGACGCCGGGCCCCCTCGTACAGCGCTCCGGCCACATGTCCGCCGTCGAGAGGCAGCAACGGCACCAGGTTGAAGATTGCCAAGGCAAAATTGAGGCCGGCCAGCAGCCCCACAAGGGTTCCGATGCGGGCCTGCAAAGGCACCTGTTCCATGGCCGCTACCTCGCCGGCAACCCGCCCGACCCCCACCACGCTGATGGGGCCGTTTGGATCCCGCGGCTCAGCGCTGAACGCCGCTTTCGCGACTCCCACTACCCGGGCCGGCAGATTGAAGATGACGCCGGATATTTGGGCGATGTTCTGCCCCGCCATGGGCAAGACGGACGACGCCGGTTGCGGCACCAAGGCGCTTTGGGCGCCGATCCCGAGGAAACCGACCTCTTGGTACTTCAGAGCGCCACTGGCATCCTGTTCTTGCCGGCCATCGGCGCCAACCACCGGCCTGGAGGACAAAACGGGCGTCACGGACGTGGTTACTTCGGAGCCGTTGCGCTCCACCGTGATGGCGACGGCTTTCCCGGCCGATGCCCGGATCCAGCCGGTGAGCTCGTCCCAACTGGTGACCGGCCTACCGTCGAAGGATTTGATGGTGTCATTGGGTTGGAGGCCAGCGGCCGCAGCCGGCGTAAGTTTGCAGTCGGTGGAATTGGGATCCACCGTTTTCCCGGCAGCCACCTGGCACTTGGAGACGTCTGCGATCGTGGTGGTGGCTGTGGCAACACCAAACCCCATCAAAAGCACGGCCAGCAAGACCAAACCGATGAGCATGTTCATGGCGGGCCCGCCCAACATGATGATGATCTTCTTCCACACGGGAAGTTTGTAGAAAACGCGGGCCTCGTCCGCGGGACCAACTTCCTCGTGTGCCATGGAACGCGCTTCGGTAGCGAGCGTTTGGAACATTCCGGTACTCGAAGGCCTGACACCGCCGTCGTCCTTATTGGGTGGATACATGCCGATCATGGCGACGTAACCGCCCAAAGGCAGGGCCTTGAAGCCGTACTCTGTCTCGCCTCGCTTCGTGGACCAAATGGTGGGGCCGAACCCGATCATGTACTTAGTGACGCGCACCTTGAAGAGTTTCGCGGGCACCAGGTGGCCCACCTCGTGAAGGGCAATGGAAATCGCGACGCCTAGGGCGACGAACACGACTCCGAGGATGAAAAGAAGGACGGGATTCATACCGATGGGACTGCTTCCATAAAAAGATGCTTCTAACGGGCGCTGGTGGCTAAACGATCATGGGTCCGGGTGCGTGCCCACTTCTCAGCATCCAGCACGGACTCCACTGTTAGCTCCGAGGAACCTGAGTGTTCGCTGAGTACGGACTCCACAGTGTCAACGACGTCAGTGAAGCGGATGTGCCCTCCGTGGAAAGCAGTCACGGCTTCCTCGTTGGCAGCATTGAACACTGCCGGATAGGTGCTGCCTTGCTTCGCGGCCTCCTTGGCGAGTTCCACGGCGGGAAACGCGACGCTATCCAACGGCTCGAACGTCCAACTGGTGGCTTGGCTCCAATCGCAGGGCGTCGCAGCGCGGGGAACCCGGTCTGGCCAGCCAAGCCCCAAGGCGATCGGCAACCGCATGTCCGGAGGCGAGGCTTGCGCGATAATGGAGCCGTCCACGAACTGGACCATCGAGTGGACCACTGATTGCGGATGGACTACGACGTCGATCCTGTCCAGGGGAACGTCGAAGAGCAAATGCGCCTCGATCACTTCCAAGCCCTTGTTGACCAGGCTTGCCGAGTTGGTGGTGACCATGAGGCCCATGTCCCAGGTGGGGTGGGCGAGCGCCTCCTGCGGGGTGACATCGCGAAGTTGTTCCCGCGAACGCCCCCGGAACGGCCCGCCGGAGGCAGTGAGGATCAGTTTGTCCACTTCCCCGGGGGTGCCTGATCGCAGGCACTGGGCGATCGCCGAATGCTCGGAATCAACGGGGACTATTTGCCCGTCACATGCCGCAGCTTTGACCAGGGAACCGCCCACTATCAGTGATTCCTTGTTGGCCAAGGCCAAGGTGGCACCCGTGCCGAGGGCAGCCAGCGTCGGCGCAAGTCCAATGGAACCGGTGATGCCGTTGAGGACGACGTCGCACTCAATGGCCGCGATCTCTGTGGAGGCGTTGGGGCCGACGAAGATCTCCGGGCGGAAGTTGCGCAAACCTGCCTGCCCAGCGGCGGCGTTGATCAGTTGCTCCAGGCTCCCAGCGTCCCCGTCGGCGATGCCGACGGCCTGAGCCCGTGTGTGGACGGCCTGCTGCGCGATGAGTTCGAGGTTTCCGCCGCCAGCGCTCAGCGCAACCACCTCGAAAAGGTGCGGGGCGGCGTCGACGACGTCGATCGCCTGCGTGCCGATGGAACCGGTGGACCCGAGGATGACGATCTTGCGCGGCTGCATAGTCCAAGTATCCCAGCCTCGGCTCAGGGCTGCGAACGCGCCGTGGAAGCACGACGGCGGAGGCCCTCGGGGCGCTGCCTAGGCGGGCCGTTCCCCAGCCGGAGGCGCCGTGGAACCGCGAACGACCACCTGCGTGGCAAGTTCCACGCGATGAGAGTCCAACACTTCCCCCCGAGCTTGGCGCAGCACCGACCGCAGCGCCGCCCGGCCCATTTCCTCCAACGGTTGGGCGACGGAACTCAGCGGAGGGACTGACTCCTCCCCTTGCCTGGTGCCGTCGAATCCGATGAGGCTGATGTCGTTGGGAATGCTCACGCCTTGCCGTACGGCTTCGCTGAGGACACCCAGGGCGATGCTGTCGCTTCCTGCAAAAATTGCGGTGGGGCGCTGTTCGAGCTCCAGCAACTGCTGAAATCCCGCCACCCCGCTCTCACGCCGGAATTTCCCGCCGGAAACAATGTACCGGGGCTCCACGGGAAGGCCCCGCGCCATCAGTGCGGCCATGTATCCGTGCAGTCGGGCCTGATTGCACTCGGCCGCCTCTATGCCGCCGATATATGCGATGCGCCGGTGACCCAAGTCCAGCAAATGCTCAGTTGCCGCCTTGCCGCCGGCCCAGTTGGTCGTCCCCACACTCACCACATCTGCCGAGGGGGGATTGAGCGGGTCAATGACGACCACCGGAATGTGACGACGCCGGAACGCGTGCAGTTGCGCTTCACTGAAGGCGGACGTCACAACGATCATGCCGGCCCTGCCTACATCGGCGATGCGCTGGGCTCGACGTTCCGGGCTTGGGCGGCCGGAGGGGTCCGTCACGCTCACGAGAATCTCGACGTCGGCGCTCGCCGCAAAGGCGAGGATGCCGGCGAGCACCTCGATCGTGTATCCGGAGTCAAGGACGTCAACGACGACCTCCACGACCGGGGTAAGGTCCGCGACGGATCGGCGCTGTACCGGCGATTGATACCCCACCTGTTCGAGCGCGGCCAGCACACGCGCCCTGGTTTTGGGGGCAACATCGTCACGTCCGTTGACGACCTTGGAAACGGTGGGGGCCGAGACGCCGGCTTCGCGGGCGATGGTCGCCAACGTGGCCTTCGTCCCACTAGCTGCAGTGACCATGAGCGTTCGCAATCTTTCGAGAATTTATCGTGGCTTCATTCTGACGAATCCCCAGGACCGGGTCAACAAGACCCGCCGTGCCCGGCAGCCTTCTGCAAAAACCCTTGACGGTGCGCATCAACCCCATTAGTTTAGGTCGTGATCTAATTCGCTTGTTTCGAAATATTTCGAGAATTTGCCAATAGATGCCAGTTCCCTGAAGCGACTTTCAATTGGAGAAGCAATGAAGCAATCTCAAACATCCCGGCGCTCCTTTCTCGCCCTTGCTGCCCTCACTCCCCTGGCCGCCATGACCACCACCGCTTGTGGGACTTCCGGCCCCGGCTCCTCCAGTGGCGGTGGGGCGAGCATGTGGTATTTGACCGGCGAGCCTAACCAGACAATCGAGCAGAAGGCTGTTGACGCTTTCAACTCCGCCAACCCGAACAATAAGATTTCCACCACGTTCTTCCAGAACGACGCTTACAAGACCAAGATCAAGACCGCCATCGGTGCCGGGCAGGCTCCCACCATCATCTACGGCTGGGGCGGCGGCACTCTGAAGGCATACGCCGAGGCCAACCAGGTGGATGACCTCACCAGTTGGTTCGACCAGAACCCGGACGTGAAAAACAAGTTCTTCCCCTCCGTCTTTGGTGCAGCCACCGTCAACGGCAAGATCTACGCCATACCCAACCAATACATTGCCCCGATTGTCCTCTTCTACAACAAGGAGCTCTTCGCCAAGGCCGGCGTTCAGCCTCCCAAAACGTGGGACGACATCATGTCGCTGGTCAAGACCTTCAATGGCATGGGAGTGGCACCATTCGCGTTGGGAGGCCAGTCGCGATGGACATCCATGATGTGGCTGGAGTACCTATTGGACCGCATCGGCGGCGCGGGCGTGTTCAAGGCAATATTCGAAGGCAAACCCAACGCATGGATGGACCCGGCAGTGATCGAGACCGGCACCAAAATTCAGGAACTCGTTTCGGCCGATGGATTCATCAAGGGCTTCTCCTCCATCACCGCAGACTCCAACGCCGATCAAGCACTTCTGTTCACTGGCAAGGCGGCAATGATGCTGCACGGTTCCTGGACCTATGGCTCCATGAAAAAGGACGGGCAGAACTTCGTTCAGAACGGAAAGCTGGGCTTCGTCAACTTCCCGACAGTCGCCGGTGGCAAGGGCGACCCCAAGAATGGCGTGGGAAACCCGGCCCAATACATGTCCATCTCGTCCAAGGCCAGCGATGCGGAGAAGGAGTCAGCCAAGAAGTTCTTCAAGGATGGGATCCTGACCGACACGGTCCTCACGGCCTACGTCAACACCGGTTCCGTTCCCATCGTCAACGGCATCGAGGACAAGCTCAGCGCTTCGGCGGACAAGGATTTCCTCAACTTCGTCTACGACATGGCCAAGAACGCTCCCAACTTCCAACAGTCCTGGGACCAGGCGCTGAGTCCGACTGCTGCTGAGGCGTTGCTGAACAACATCGATCAACTCTTCCTGAAATCAATCACGCCGCAGCAATTCGCCCAAAACATGAATGCCACCCTCGGCAAATGAGTAACGCTGTCTCCACTGCAGAAAAGTCCTCCACCGCGGCCGCAAGTGGGGCCGTTCGCACCCGGGGGAACAAAGGTGGCCTTGCCTGGCTGACGTTGCCCGCCCTGGTGGTCTTCGTGGTGTTCGCCATCGTTCCACTCGTTGGTGTGATCATCCTTAGTTTCACCAGCTGGGACGGTATCGGCGCTATCGGCTCGGCCGGCGTGAGCAATTGGCTCTCCGTTTTTTCGGATCCGGGCCTCTATAACTCCTTGGGGCTGACCTTCCTCATCATGATCGCTTCATGGCTGGTCCAGACCCCCATCAGCCTGCTGCTCGGAGTCTTTACCGCCGGAAGCCAGCGCTACCGGGCGGCGTTGGCAGTCCTGTACTTCCTTCCGTTGCTCCTCTCTTCTGCTGCCGTAGCCATTGCCTACAAGGCGCTGCTCGACCCAAATTTCGGTCTGGCCACGGGCTTGGGGCTGCCGCTTCTGGCCCAGGACTGGCTGGGTGTGCCCCAACTCGCCGTAGGCCTGGTCATCTTCGTCATTGCCTGGCAGTTCGTGCCCTTCCACACGCTCATCTACCAAGGTGGCGTCCGCCAGATCCCGAAGTCCCTGTATGAGGCAGCGCAGATTGACGGGGCAGGAACAGTCAAGCAGTTCTTCAGCATCACGCTGCCGCAGCTGAAGTACACCATCATCACTTCCTCAACCCTGATGGTGGTCGGATCCCTGACGTATTTCGACCTGATCTTCGTCCTCACCGGCGGAGGCCCCGGGAACTCCACCCGGATCCTCGCCTTGGACATGTACCTGCGCGGGTTCCGGGCCAACCTGATGGGGCCGGCGAGCGTCATTGCCGTTGTCCTCGTCGTCATAGGCCTTGTCCTGGCCCTGTTCCTGCAGCGCCTTGGAGGCAAGGACAAGCAGAGCAGCCAATTGGAAGGTTTGTAGGATGAGCACCACCCTCACCAGCGCCAAAGAAACCATGCCCACCCCGCCGGCCACAACACGGCAGGGTCTGGGATTCCGGATGCGGCGGCTGAACATTGTCGGAGGCCTCGGCGGCTGGATGTGGCTCGCCATCATCATCATTCCGATCTACTACATCGTCATCACCAGCTTGAAGACGCAATCAGGCTACTTCGGCCAGAACCCGCTGGCGCCGCCGTCGTCTCCCACTCTGGAAAATTATCAACTGGTGCTGGATTCGGACTTCGCCAGGTACTTCCTCAACAGTGTCATCGTCACGGCAGGTTCCGTCATCCCCACGGTGCTGGTCTCCTTCATGGCAGCTTTCGCGATCGTCCGAGGCAAGGGCCGATTCCTCAAGCTGGTAAACGGCGTGTTCCTCATGGGCCTGGCAATCCCACTCCAGGCCACCATCATCCCGATCTACCTGATGATCATCCGGTTCAACTTGTATGACAGCCTTCTGGCGCTCATGCTGCCCTCGATCGCTTTCGCCATTCCGTTGACGGTTCTGATCCTGTCCAACTTCATTCGCGACGTACCAAACGAGCTCTTTGAATCAATGCGCCTGGACGGCTGCAGCGAGTGGCAGACCCTGTGGCGGCTGGCGTTGCCGCTGACCAGGCCCGCAATTGTCACCGTGGCTATCTACAACGGGCTTCAGGTGTGGAACGGGTTCCTCCTCCCCCTCGTGCTGACCCAAAGCCCCGGTCTTCGCGTCCTGCCCCTGGGGTTATGGACATTCCAAGGCGAGTTCAGCGTCAACATCCCGGCAGTGCTCGCCTCAGTTGTCCTCAGCACCTTGCCCATCCTGGTGCTTTATGTGCTCGGCCGCCGTCAGCTACTCAGTGGCCTGACGGCCGGTTTCAGCAAGTAGTGGCCGGAAATATGAAAGGAGCATGTGATGACTGAATCCAAACCCCTCCGTGTTGGCATGGTGGGCTACTCATTCATGGGCGCCGCGCACTCCCATGCTTGGCGCACCGCTCCCCGTTTCTTCGACCTTCCGCTGGCACCGCAACTTGCCGCCGTAGCCGGCCGGAATGAAGAAGCCGTCTGGGCGGCGGCCACCAAGTACGGCTGGGACTCTGTGGAAACGGATTGGCGACGCTTGATTGAGCGGGACGACATCGATCTCATCGATATCTGCACGCCCGGTAACACGCACGCTGAGATCGCGATCGCCGCCCTTGAAGCGGGAAAGCACGTCCTGTGCGAAAAGCCCTTGGCTAACTCCGTCGCCGAAGCTGAGAAAATGACCGCTGTGGCCGAGGCCGCGGCAGCACGGGGCGTGTTGTCCATGTGCGGGTTCAGCTATCGCCGGACTCCGGCGCTGGCCCTTGCCAAGCGGATGGTCGACGACGGCCGCCTGGGTCAGATCCGGCATGTACGGGCCCAATACCTGCAGGACTGGTTAAGCGACGCCGACGCACCATTGACCTGGCGCATGGACAAGTCGAAATCAGGTTCGGGTTCATTGGGCGATATCGGTGCACACAGCATCGACGCCGCCCAATGGATCACCGGGCTGAACATCTCCGGCGTCTCCGCGCTGATGGAAACGTTCGTCAAAGAGCGCCCGGTGGGCGGCGACTTCGTGGGACTTGGTGGGCGTGGGGGCACGGACGGCCCCAAGGGCCCAGTGACAGTGGACGACGCCGCGTTGTTCACGGCCCGCTTTGAGGCACCGGACGACGCCGGGATAGCAGGAGGCCCGGGCAAAACAGGCTTGGGCAAAACAGGCTCGGGCCCCGCGGGTCCCATCGGCATCTTCGAAGCGACCCGCTTCGCCTTGGGCCGCAAGAACGCCATGCGCCTGGAACTCAACGGCACCAAGGGATCCATCGCTTTCGATTTCGAGGACATGAACTCCTTGCAGTTCTACGAATCCTCGTTGGAACCGGACGCCGGCTTCCGGAAAATCATGGTCACTGAGCCGTCCCACCCTTACACGGGTAACTGGTGGCCTACTGGCCATGGCCTGGGATATGAGCACGGATTCACACACCAGGTGGTGGATCTCGTCACGGCCATCGGCGCGGGCGAGCAGCCCTCGCCGTCGTTCGCTGATGCTTTGCAGGTGCAAAAAGTGCTTGCAGCCGTCGAGGCGAGCGCGGAGAACTCAAGTCGCTGGCAGATCGTCTGAAAGGAGACATCATGAACAGACCCATTACGCTCTTCACAGGTCAATGGGCCGATCTTCCCTTCGAGGAAGTTGCACGGCTCGCAAGCGAGTGGGGCTTTGACGGCTTGGAGATCGCTTGTTGGGGCGATCACCTGGACCCGCAGCTCGTTGTTGATGACGACGCGTACCTTCAAGGCAAGCTCGACATCCTGGAGAAGTACCAGTTGAAGGTCCATGCGATCGCGAACCATCTCACCGGGCAGGCAGTCTGCGACGATCCCATTGATGAGCGGCATCAGGACATTCTCCCGCCCTCCGTGTGGGGTGACGGTAGCCCCGAAGGGGTGCGGCAGCGTGCGGCCGAGGCGATGAAGACTACTGCCCGGGCTGCGGCACGGCTCGGAGTGGACACCGTCACGGGTTTTTCCGGCTCGTCCATTTGGAAGTGCGTCGCCATGTTCCCGCCTGCCTCCGACGCCATGATCGAGCGGGGTTACCAAGACTTCGCCGAGCGCTGGAACCCCATCCTGGATGTCTTTGACGAGGTTGGTGTCCGGTTTGCGTTGGAAGTCCACCCGTCGGAAATCGCCTACGACTACTGGACAACCAAGCGGACCTTGGAAGCCATCGGCCACAGGGAATCATTCGGCGTGAATTTCGACCCCTCCCATTTCATCTGGCAGGACCTGGATCCGGTGATGTTCCTCCAGGACTTCGCGGACAAGATCTTCCACGTCCACGTCAAGGAGTCCATCCGCCAACTCAACGGACGCAATGGCCGCCTCGGGTCCCACCTACCGTGGGCAGATCCCCGGCGTGGCTGGGACTTCGTCACGGCCGGACATGGCGATGTGAACTGGGAACCGATTTTCCGCACGCTGAACGCGATCGGATATGCAGGGCCCACCACCATCGAATGGGAGGACGCAGGAATGGACCGGTTGGTCGGCGCTCCCCAGGCGTTGGACATGGTCCGCAAATTAGCAGCTATCCAACCTCCCGCCGCGGCTTTTGACGCCGCTTTCGCTAGTCGTTGAAACTGACGCGCACATAGCCCTGACTCACACCTGAGACGCCCCGAAACGAAGGAAGCAATGACAAGCAACAGCAAGACAGCACTGGTGGTTCGCGGCGGCTGGGACGGACACCAGCCGGTGGAAGCCACCGAACTGTTCCTCCCCTACCTGCGTGAGAACGGTTACGAGGTTCGTGTGGAAGAGTCGCCCAAGATCTACGCCGACGCCGACTACATGGCCGGCGTGGACCTCATTGTGCAGTGCATGACGATGTCCACTATCGAAAAGGACGAGTTCGAGGGGCTCCGCACCGCCGTCGAAAACGGCACGGGCCTTGCAGGCTGGCACGGCGGCATCGCCGATTCCTACCGTAACAACTCGGACTACCTCCACTTGATCGGCGGCCAATTTGCCTGCCATCCGGGCAAGCACCCTGACGAGCTGACGGGTGAGCAGTCGGACAACTACGTTCCCTACACCTTGAATATGCTGCCCGCGGCCGCCGAACACCCCATCACCCAGGGAATAGGCGACTTCGATCTCATCACCGAGCAGTACTGGGTGTTATCTGACGACTACATCGACGTTCTGGCAACCACCACCCAAAAAGTCCGTGAATGGGACCCATGGAACCGCGAAGTCACCTCACCCGCCATCTGGACCCGGCAATGGGGGAAAGGCAGGATCTTCGTCTCCACTCCCGGACATCGAGTGGAAATCCTCCAGGACCAGAACGTACGCACCATCATCGAAAGGGGAATGCTTTGGGCAACGCGCTAAAGGCAGACCAGCCCGTGAACGTGGGCATCATCGGTTGCGGGGCCATCATCGCCCAGTACCTCACCAACTTCCGCCGCCTGGATTCCATCAACCTGGTGGCTGTGGCGGACTTGGACCCGGCCCGCGCCAAGGCAGTTGCGGATTCCTACGACGGCGTTCGCGCGCTTTCTGTGGATGATCTCCTTGCAGCGGACGATGTGGACCTCGTCCTGAACCTCACCATCCCGGCCGCGCATGCCGACGTCGCCCTCAAGGCCATCGCCGCCGGTAAATCCGTCTACGGTGAGAAGCCATTGGCAGCCACCACGGCGGAAGCCAGGAAGGTACTCGACGCGGCTTCGGCGGCCGGAGTGGTGGTTGGTTGCGCTCCTGACACTGTCCTGGGTACCGGCATCCAGACAGCCCGCAAGGCGATCGACGACGGCCTGATTGGGGCACCGGTTTCGGCCACCGCCACCATGGCGACACCAGGACACGAACGCTGGCATCCCAACCCCGATTTCTATTACCAGCCCGGCGGCGGCCCACTCTTGGACATGGGCCCCTACTACGTCTCGGCACTCGTCACACTGCTGGGACCGGTGGTTTCGGTGATCGGTGCAGCAAGCCACACCCGCAACGAGCGCACCATCGGCGCGGGCCCGCGGGAGGGCCAGAAAGTCCCCGTTGACATCGATTCCCACGTCACGGGCGTCCTGGTCCACCAATCGGGGGCACTGTCCACCCTGTTCATGAGCTTCGACGCCGTCAAGACCAAGAGCCCTAATATCGAGGTCCACGGCGAGACCGGTTCGCTGGTGGTCCCGGATCCGAACTATTTCGACGGCGAAGTTCAGCTGTTCGCCCTTGGCGCCGAGGACTGGGAGACACTCCCGGTCTCCGCGGGCTACGTGGATTCGGGACGAGGTTTCGGCATTGCCGACCTTGCGGCCACCCCTCCCGGCGAAGAACCTCGTGCCGGTGGCAAGCTGGCGTTCCATGCCCTTGAGGTCATGGAGTCCGTCTTGGAATCGGCGCGAACAGGCCAAGCCGTAGCCATCCGGAGCACCGCGCCGCGGCCCGCAGCCGTTGAACTGACAGAACTCTCGACGACGGTACGCGCCTAGCCCTTCGCGTCCCCCGCCGAGATGTCGGTTAATGCCAGTAATGCCAGTAATGCCAGTAATGCCAGTAATGCCAGTGTTCCAGCACTTTATGGGCATTAAATGGCATCTCGGCGGCGCGAGCGGGCCTTAGAGTGCCAGCTGACCCGCCCGGAGAAGTACCGATTGGGCGTGCTTGAGGATGGGACCATCGATCATCTGGCCCTTGAATTGGAACACGCCAGTACCGGCTGCGGATGCTGCTGCCAGTAACTCGGTTGCGTGAGCCACTGCCTCCGGAGCCGGGGCGTAAGCTTCCCGAACCACCGCTACTTGCTTCGGATGGATGCACGCCTTCGCGCCGAAGCCACTGGCAACGGCATCGCGGGACTCCTCGGCCAGACCTTCGAGGTCCGGGATGTTCACGTACACGGAGTCGATGGCTTCCTTGCCTGCGGCCTTGGCGGCGAGCAGCACAGCGGAGCGTGAGTGCAGGGCCACGGCCCGGTACCCGCCGTCGTCGTTCCTGCTGGAGAGGCCACCGAGGGAAGCGAGCAGGTCCTCCGCCCCCCACATCAGTCCAACAACGTTGGGTTCGGCCGCAATAGCCGGAGCGTTCACAACCCCGGCCGCCGTCTCGCAAAGAGCTATCACCTGGTACTCCGCCAAAGCACGGAGTTGCTCCGCGCCCTCGGCCTTGGCCAACATAACGGTCCGGTAAGGAGTCTTGGCCAGCAACTCGATATCCTGTGCGAACTCGGGCGTCCCCACTGGATTCACGCGGACTATGGTCCTGCCTGGTTCCAAACCGCCGTCGCGGACTTGCTCGAAAATCGCTTGCCGGGCAGCGGATTTATCGCCCGGAGCGACTGCGTCCTCAAGGTCCAGAATCACGGCATCGGCACGGTCGGCCGCCTTCCCGAATCGCTCTGGCCGGTCCGCTGGGCAAAACAAGAGGGCCGGGCCCATGGTGAAAGGCAAGGCTGCCGCCGGGGACGTCGAGTCGGGAGAAAGCATGGGTTTCCTAGCTGCTGGAGTGTCAGGGAAAAAAACTTCAGGATTGGGCTGCGTGCGCTTCCTTGGTCCACATGAGGCAGGTGCGCTTGGCCAAGGCAACCACGGTCCCATCCTGGTTGCGACCGGTGTGCTCCATGGTCACCACCCCTTGGCCCGGCCGGGACGATGACAAACGTTTCCCGGTAATCACCGTCTCCGTGTACAGCGTATCGCCGTGGAACAGCGGGTGCGGAAAGCTGACGTCGGTCAGGCCCAACTGCGCGATGATCGTCCCTTGCGTCAGCTGGGTGACCGACTGGCCCACCATGGTGGACAGCGTGAACATGGAGTTCATGAGCCGTTGCCCGAACGGTTGCGACGAGCTCCACGCAGCGTCCAGATGGAGTGCTTGTGTGTTCATGGTCAAGGTGGTGAAAAGGACATTGTCCGTTTCCGTGACCGTGCGCCCTGGCTTATGCGCGTAGATCACGCCCTCGTCAAGCTCATCGAAATACAAGCCGCGCTGCTCGACAACGCGGGTCATACCGTGAGCTCCTGGTCTTCTTCGAACAACTCTGCACCGGTGGCAGCCACGACGTCGTCGAGGGTCACGTTCGGGGCCAACTCGCGCAGGACCAGTCTCGGGTTGCCGGCATCTTTCACGACGTCGATCACCGCCAGGTCCGTGATGATTCTGTCCACGCACCCCTTTCCCGTCAGCGGCAAGGTACAGTCCTGCAAAATTTTCGGTCTGCCGTTTCGGTCTACGTGCTCCATCATGACGATGACCTTCTTGGCCCCGAACACCAGATCCATGGCCCCGCCCATGCCTTTGACCATCTTTCCGGGGATCATCCAGTTGGCAAGGTCCCCGTTGGCGGCAACCTCCATGGCTCCCAGCACGGCAACATCGACATGACCACCGCGGATCATTCCGAATGATGTGGCAGAGTCAAAGAACGCAGCTCCCGCGTTTGTGGTCACGGTTTCCTTCCCCGCGTTGATCAGGTCCGGGTCCACTTTGTCCTCGGCCGGGTAGGGTCCCACCCCGAGGATGCCGTTCTCGGAGTGAAGAATGACCTCCACACCGTCCGGGATGTAATTGGGAATCAAGGTGGGCATTCCAATTCCGAGGTTCACGTACTGCCCGTTGATCAGTTCCTGCGCAACGCGGGCGGCGAGTTCGTTCCGGGTCCAGCCCTTGGTTTCGTGCTGTTCGACGTCGGCACGCCGGTACTCGTGCCGGACGGCTTCGGGGCGGGGCGGAATGTCTTGGTAGCTGTGGTCGTTCACAGTGCCACCGTCCTCTTCTCGATCCGTTTCTCCGTGGCCGGAGCAACCACTACCCGCTGGACGAAGATACCGGGCGTGTGGATTTGGCCGGGATCCAACTCCCCCGGCTCCACCAGTTCCTCCACCTCGGCGATAGTGGTGGTGGCCGCCATGGCGCAGAGCGGGTTGAAGTTCATGGCTGCAGCATGGAACACCAGGTTGCCGTGCCGATCCCCTTTCCAAGCATGGACCAGCCCAAAATCCGGGGTCAGGGACTCCTCCAAGACGTAGTCTGCCTCATTGAACGTCCGCACCTCCTTCGGTGCGGAGGCAATGGCGACGTTCCCGTCGGCGTCGTACTTTTGCGGTAGGCCGCCTTCGGACACCTGGGTTCCCACACCGGCCTTTGTGTAGAACGCAGGGATGCCCGCGCCGCCCGCGCGGAGCTTCTCAGCCAACGTTCCCTGCGGGGTCAGGACCACCTCCAACTCCCCCGCCAAATACTGCCGGGCGAATTCCTTGTTCTCGCCAACATACGAGCTGATGGTGCGGCGGATGCGGCCGTCCTTGAGGAGGATCCCCAGCCCCCAGTCGTCCACACCGCAGTTGTTGCTGACAGTTTCGAGATCCGTGGTGCCCTGCTGGTGGAGCGCATCGATGAGTGAGACCGGAATACCACACAAGCCGAAACCGCCGACGGCGAGTGACGCGCCATCGGGTATGTCCCGCACTGCCTCGGCGGCACTGGCAACAACCTTGTCAATCATCCTTGATCCTTCCCCTACGGTTACAGACCCAACTCGCGGGCGATCAGCATCAACTGGACCTCAGTGGTGCCTTCACCGATCTCAAGGATCTTCGAATCACGGTAATGCCGGGCAACCGTGAACTCGTTGATGAAGCCATAGCCACCGAACACTTGGGTAGCGTCCCGTGCGTTGTCCATGGCCGCCTCGCCTGCGACCATCTTAGCGATGGCCGCCTCGGTCTTGAACGGCTTACCTGCCAACATCCTGGCCGCCGCATCGTAGTAAGCCAGGCGGGCGGTGTGTGCTCTGACCTGCATGCGGGCGATCTTGAACTGGATGGCCTGGTACTTGCCGATGTTCTGCCCGAACGCACTGCGTTCCTTGGCGTACTTAACGGACAGGTCCACACAGCCTTGGGCTGCGCCAGTAGCCAAAGCAGCAATGGCAATCCGGCCCTCATCCAGGATGGAGAGGAAGTTTGCATAACCGCGGCCGCGCTGGCCTAGGAGGTTCGCTTCTGGAACCCGGACGTTGTCCAGCGTCAGGGGGTGGGTGTCCGAGGCATTCCAGCCCACCTTGTTATAGGGCTTTTCGGCCCGGAAACCCTGCGTCTCAGTGGGTACCAGGATGGTGGAAATTTCCTTCTTGATGCTACCGTCGGCGCGCTCCTGCTGCCCGGTGACGGCTGTTACGGTCACCAACGTGGTGATGTCAGTGCCGGAGTTGGTGATGAACTCCTTATTTCCGTTGATGACCCACTCACCGTTTTCGAGCCGGGCCTGAGTTTTGGTGCCCCCGGCGTCCGAACCCGCTTCGCGCTCGGTCAGTCCGAACCCGGCCAAGGACCGTGCCGATGCCAGCTCGGGCAACCAGCGTTCCTTTTGTTCCTGGGTACCGAACCGGTACACAGGCATGGCCCCCAGTGATACCCCGGCTTCAAGGGTGATGGCGACTGACTGGTCCACCCGGCCCAACTGCTCCAGGGCCAGTGCGAGGGCGAAGTAATCGCCACCCATGCCACCGAATTCTTCGGGGAAGGGCAGCCCGAACAGGCCCATCTCCCCCATCTGCTTGACCACTTCGTAAGGGAAGCTGTGCTCTTCGTCGTGTTTGGTGGACACGGGGGCAACTACTTCGTCTGCGAATTCACGGACGGAGTCACTCAGGTCTTGGTATTCCTCGGACAACTCAAAAGAGCTCATGGCTAAACTTCCTCATTCTCAGCAGAAACGGGTTGATGAATCGTGGCGAGCACTTGATCGGCTTTGACCAGGTCCCCGCGTTTGCTGGTCAGGTGAACCGTTCCGGCCACCGACGCCACCAGTTGGTGCTCCATCTTCATGGCTTCGACGGCCAGGAGGACTTGGCCTTCGCTGACGGAATCACCATCCGCCACGGACACGGACACCACGGTTCCGGGCATCGGCGAGCGCACCTCGGGATCGGCAGCACCTTCTTCGCGTTCAATGCCAGCAAGCATCCGCCGTAACCGCTCGGCCCGGTTGAGGACCTCGAACCGGCAGGACCAGCCGTCGTTGCCCAGGAAAATCTCTTCCACTTCACCAGTCACACCGTGTTTGGTACCCACGGCGTAGGCAGCCGGACCGCCGTCGAACTCCAGCCGGATGCCATCGCCTGTGCGCTCGGCCATTGAGACCCGGTACTGGGGTTCGGTCGGTGCCGAGAGGCTGCCGGTCAGGGCATTGGCCACTGTCGCTATCAGGCTGCCATGCGCCTCGGTGATGGACACAGTGGCTGCATCGCCACCGGGCAAGCCCAGGGTCACCCTCCATGCCCCGGCGCCACCCAGCCGCCATGAGTCCGGTGATGCCCACGCGTTGCCGGCCTTCGTCGTTCCGCTGCGTTCCAACCACAGCGTGACTGCGGCGGCAATGAGCTCGTGAGTGCCCGCGTGCCGGAACTTCATCGCCGTCAGTTTGCGCTCAATCAAGCCGGTATCGAGTTCTCCGGCGCGGACTTGCGGATCGTTGATCAACAACCGGAGATACTCGACGTTGGTGTCAATGCCCAGCAGCGTATACCTGCCCAGTGCATCGTCGAGCGTGTCCAACGCTACGGCGCGGTCCGCACCCCAGGCAATGACCTTCGCAAGCATCGGGTCATAGTCGCCGGTGACCTCCAAGTCCTCCCGCATGGCGGAGTCGATGCGGACATTTCCACGGGACGCTCGGACGCCGGACACCCCAGGGTCCGGGGCACCGTGTTCGGCGAGCGCTACGATTCGCCCCATGGACGGCATGAAGTTCCGCTCGGGCACCTCGGCGTAAACCCGCGCCTCCACAGCGTGGCCCTTAAGTTCGACGTCGGCCTGCGCCACGGTGAGCACCTCGCCGGCGGCGATCCGCACCTGCCACTCAACGAGGTCGACGCCGGTCACCATCTCCGTGACGGGGTGCTCCACCTGAAGGCGGGTATTCATCTCCATGAAAAAGAACTCGTCGGGGTGCTCATCCGAAACCAGGAATTCCACGGTTCCAGCGCCCGTGTAGTTGACCGAACGGGCTGCGTTGCAGGCTGCCTCACCCATGCGGGCCCGCTGTGCCGGGCCGTCGGGCAGCGACTCGAACAACGCAGATGGCGCCTCCTCAATGACCTTTTGGTGCCGGCGCTGCAAGGAACACTCGCGCTCGCCAAGGTGGATGACGTTGCCGTGCTTATCTGCCAGGATCTGCACCTCGATGTGCCGCGGCGCGGAGATCAGCCGCTCCAGGAAGAGGGTGTCATCGCCGAATGCTGAGGCCGCAACGCGCCGCGCGGTGCTCAGCGTAGTGGCCATGTCCTCAGCCCGCTCGACCACATGCATGCCCTTGCCGCCGCCGCCCGCCGACGGCTTGATCAGCAGGGGAAAGCCGACTTCCGGAGCGGCCTCGATCAACTGCTGGTCCGTCAGTCCGGGCTTTGAAATTCCGGGGGTGCACGGCACGCCGTGGGCCATCACGTGGTTCTTGGAGCGGATCTTGTCCCCCATCACCTCAATGGCGCCAATCCCCGGCCCGATGAACGTGATGCCGGCTGCGTCCAACGCCTTGGCGAACTCCACGTTCTCGGAGAGGAATCCGTAGCCGGGGTGGACGGCTTCGGCCCCGCTTCGCCGACAAGCATCGACAATGGCGTCGATCCTCAAGTAGCTCTCGGCCGGAGTGGTTCCGCCGATGGCAACGGCGGTGTCAGCCAGTGCCACGTGCTTGGCATTTTTATCCACGTCCGAGTAGACAGCCACGGAGCGGATGCCCATGGCTTTCAGCGTGCGGATGACGCGGCAGGCGATTTCACCGCGGTTGGCGACAAGGACCGCACTGAAGGCGGTCTGCATCATTGGTTGCACTGTTGTGGTTGGTGACAGCGTCATGATCACATCCTGAAGAGGCCGAAGGAGGTCTCGGGCAATGGTTGGCGGGAGATGACGTCCAGAGCCATTCCGAGGACGCGGCGTGTGTCCGCTGGATCGATGATGCCGTCGT
Organism: Arthrobacter sp. efr-133-TYG-104; assembly: GCF_030208915.1. Taxonomy (NCBI): domain Bacteria; kingdom Bacillati; phylum Actinomycetota; class Actinomycetes; order Micrococcales; family Micrococcaceae; genus Arthrobacter; species Arthrobacter sp. efr-133-TYG-104. The sequence continues at coordinate 34,147 of NZ_JARVTA010000018.1, read as the reverse complement.
CCCAGAGCCGGGCCGTGGAGTAGTACTGGCTCCCCTGATCCTCATACTGCTGCTTGATGGGGGCCTTGAAGGCTTCTTCGTCCTCCGCGGACCATTCCTGGCCGGCGGCCTCGTACTGGTCGCGTTTCACCGTGGCGAGGACGCTGGAGGCTTGGTTTCCGCCCATCACGGAAATACGGGCAGCGGGCCACATCCACAAGAACCGTGGCGAGTAAGCGCGGCCGCACATCGAGTAATTGCCTGCACCGAAGGAGCCGCCAATCACCACCGTCAATTTCGGCACCCGCGCCGTGGCCACGGCGGTGACCATTTTGGCCCCGTTCTTCGCGATGCCGCCTTGCTCGTAGTCCTTGCCAACCATGAAGCCGGACAGGTTCTGCAGGAAAATCAAGGGAATGCCGCGCTGGTCGCAAAGTTCGATGAAGTGGGCGCCTTTGAGGGACGACTCGCTGAAGAGAACGCCGTTGTTGGCCACTATGCCCACGGGGTGCCCATGCAGGTGCGCGAATCCGGTCACCAGCGTGGTGCCGTAGTTCTTCTTGAACTCGTGGAACTCCGAGCCGTCAACAATCCTCGCGATGACTTCTCGGACGTCATATTGGGCGTTGACATCCGTAGGAACCACGCCATAGATCCCTGCGGGATCGACGACGGGCGGCAGGACGACGTCGAGCATATCCCAGGCCGGCTGCGCCGGCTTCGGCAAGGTCGCCACGATGTCCCGGACGATTTCCAAGGCGTGCTGGTCGTTCTCGGCCAAGTGGTCGGTGACTCCCGAGATACGGGAGTGCACATCCCCGCCGCCGAGTTCCTCGGCCGTGACAATCTCACCGATTGCTGCTTTCACCAAGGGCGGACCACCCAGGAAGATCGTGCCCTGGTTCCGGACGATCACAGTCTCGTCGCTCATGGCGGGCACATAGGCACCACCTGCGGTGCAGGAGCCCATGACTGACGCGATCTGGGGAATCTTGGCCGCCGACATCCGTGCCTGATTGAAGAAGATCCGGCCGAAGTGCTCTTTGTCGGGAAAAACCTCGTCCTGCTTGGGCAGGAAGGCTCCCCCGGAATCCACGAGGTAGATACAGGGAAGCTTGTTCTCCATCGCGATTTCCTGTGCCCGGAGATGCTTCTTGACCGTCATGGGATAGTACGTGCCGCCCTTGACGGTGGCGTCATTTGAGATGACCAGGACATGCCGGCCGTGAACCAGGCCGATTCCTGCGATGACCCCGGCTCCCGGCGAATCGTCGTTGTACATGCCGTTTGCCGCAAGCGGTGCAATCTCCAGGAATGGGCTGCCCTCATCCAGCAGGTAATCGATCCGTTCGCGCGGAAGGAGTTTTCCGCGGGCAACGTGCCGCTCCCGTGACTTGGCCGGGCCGCCGAGAGCCGACGTCGCCAAACGTTCTTTCAGCTCCCGCACCAGGTTCAGTTGCCCTTCCCGGTTAGTTTCGAACGTGCCGCTGACCGCCCCTGCAAAGCTGGAAATCGTCTCCATTGACCCCTGTCCCGTTCCGCTCCCGGACCGTGCTCCAAGTAGCACCCCAGTAGGATTTAGGTTAGTGGCTATTAACTGAAATGTCCAGCCTCTTGCGATGCCGGGCACAGCGGTTTGAAGGCCAACGTGTCGCCCTTTGACGATTTCGCTGAGAGCTAAAAATGGAGCGGATCAAGCGGCGTGAGGTCCACGGAATCGCCAGGCGATGGACAGCCCGGCGAGCTGAAAACCCCCGCGCTTTCGCCCTTTAGAGCTGCTCGCCTTCGGACGGGCCAGAGACTGTCCCATGCTGCAGCAGCGAACGCAAGTCAAACGAAAGGGGCCGTTGTCCGGGGCAAGACTTGGCTCACTCCTGCTGTTAGATTCCATTTGTCCAATGAATGGACAAGTGCATTGTTCTATTCCTGGGGGGAGGTAAGAACCATGGAGAACCAACTGGCTCAGATTGAGCAGCTTGAAGAACTTGACGCACCCGGATGGGGTGAGTGGGTTGCCGGAATCGGCGTAGGCGCAGTTGTTGGCGGTGGCCTCATTTACGGCGGCATCGCCATCGGCGTCGCAATCACCTGATATTCAATGGCGAGTCCGGACTGTCCATATAAGGCCTTTGGGGAGGTGAAAATGGAAACCACTCTTGATGTAGACAACGAATTCATGACCCTCGTAGCCGGAATCGAACCACTGGAGTCGCTCGACGCGGCTTGGAACTGGGGAGAATTCTTCGGCGGAGTAGCTATCGGAGTTGGTGCTGCAGGCGTCGTCGCCGGCGGCATCGGCATCGGCGTAGCCATCACCTAGGAATGACCGTCCCTGTGGGGGCGGCCATTACACTCCGCCCCCACAGGCACACCCTGAAGACCACGACCGCAATTCATCACGGTCCACTGACATCAAAGTGCAGAAAAGAGTGACGACTCGAATGACACAAGGTAAGGCTGTCATCCCCCTCATAGCCATACTTGGAGCCCTCGTGGCAACGCTGGGCGGATTGACCGCGATGCTTGCGGTTAACGGCACCCAGCCGATCCTCCTCGGAATTTCTTTGGCGGTATGCCTCATCCTGCTGATAGTGCTTGGCATTTTCATTGGACTGCTGCGGAAGCGGAGTTAGTGGCAATGACAACGCAACCGGTCGTTTCCGTGAAGGACCTGGAAAAAAGATACGGCCGGAAAACAGGAATCACAGGAATTACCCTCACCATTGGCCGGGGTGAATGCGTCGGTCTTCTGGGACCGAACGGGGCTGGAAAGTCAACCCTTTTGAAAACCCTGTGTGGATTGATCAAGCCCAGCGCAGGGCACGTCCGCATCTTGGGCCAGGATCCGTGTTCCGTCACGGAGCCCGGCAACACAATGGGCTTTGTTTTCGATCCCGCCGGCCTCGCGCCGGATCTCACGGTCAGGGAGTGCCTCACCATCGAGGCGCTGGGCCAAAAACTGGACGGAACCGCCGTCGCCACCGCCACGGCGGACTTTGAGCTATCCGAATTCGCGGGCCGTCGCGTGCGGAAGCTGTCCACAGGCCAGCGGCAGAGAACAGCCCTGGCAGCTGCGATGATGGGCGACCCGGAGATCTTGGTCCTCGACGAGCCCATGAACGGTTTGGACATTGAATCAACGCGTTGGCTTCGCAGGAAGATCGAAGCGCGAACAGCCCGGAACAAGACGACCCTGATCTCCAGCCACAATCTCTCAGAGATACGGCGCCTGGCGGAGCGGGCTATCGTGGTTCGCCGCAGCCTGCGGTTCGACGGCGCCATTCCCGGCATGGATGAGGCGGAACTGGAACGCTGGTACTTGTCGCTGGTCGACGACGATCCCGAAACCGCCGCCCGGGACACCGCAGGGGTGGCTGAGCGCTCATGATTCGTTCTGAAGTTTTCCGCATGTCCCGTGGTTGGTCGTTGCCTGTTCTGCTTCTCAGCGCATTCGCCATGAATGTCCTCGCGGCCTATGGCACCTCCACAGGCATGGACTCCGCCGGGCTGTCATTGCCGGGCGGCTCAGAGAAGGCCACTGCCTCGCTGGTGGGCCTCGGGTTCGGAGCGAGCCTGTTTTCCATGATTTTTGGAATCATCTGTGTCACGCGCGACTTCGGCAACTCCTCCATCGGACGGAGCGCCTTCCTCTCCGGCGGCCCACTGCGCTTGCTGACCCTGCGTGCCTTCGCTTTGCTGCTTCCCGCCATCGCTTTCGCCATCGCAGGAACCCTATCCGTGGTGGCCGTAGCCATGATGAGCCTTTCGTCAAAGGGCGGACTATTCATCCTCGATACCGACGGAAGGACCACTCTGGCGGGAGTCTTTTTCACCATTGTCTTTGCGGCCTACCTGGGCCAGTTTGTCGCTTGGCAGGGCCGGAAGTCCCTGCCCGTAGTCATCGCTTTGGTCGCATGGACCTTGGTCCTCGAGCCCAACCTCGTGAACCTTCTACCAGTGGTCGGCAAGTTCCTTCCCGGCGCCGCGGGCCAAGCCATGAGCCTTGATCCTTCGGCCACGTTCGACATGCTTCCGGTAGGCGCCGGCTACGCTACCTACCTGGGGTGGCTTGTGCTTCTTTTCACCGCAGCCGCCATCCGACTCAAACGAACCGACCTCCTATGAACGGCCAGTACCCTTGGCTGAGCCAGATTCATCTCTCCGATGCCGATGAAGCGGGCCGAGTCCTGGTTAGTAGCGCTGCCGGCCCAGTCCTACGTTTGCCGGACACTTTGGGGCGCATCGTTGAGGAAGCGCAGCAGTCATTACCGGACATTGACGTCCAAGTGATCGCGGATAGGCTCCGGGCCACCGCTTCAGCAGGGCGGACCGGAACGGTCACGAAACCCGTGACCGGGGAAGAAGTGCAACTGTTGCTCGATACCTTGGGCAAGAACCCGGCTCTGGCACGGATAGACGCACCTTCAACCCGGCGCCTTCAATTCCGCAAACCATTTTCCATCCAGCTGACCTTGTTGGACCCGTCAAGACTGCTGGGCCGCTTGCCCGGTATTGGACGAATCATCCGTAGCCGCGGCTTCTGGTGGAGCGTCGCCGCCCTCAATGCCGTCGGAGTGGTCGCCGTTGCTGCGCTGCTCCTGGACTCGCAAAGTGCCCTGCACGACACCACCACTGTGGCGGGATACCTCTACTTACTCCTGGCCCTGTATCTGGCTGTTTTTGTTCACGAGCTTTCCCATGCAGCAACCCTGGTTGCCTACGGGGGGACGTCTCGACGTGTTGGCTTCATGCTGTTCTATCTCGTTCCGGCGTTCTTTTGCGATGTCACCGAGGCCTGGAAACTGAAACCCGCCGAACGCGCCAAGGTTGCCCTCGCAGGTATCGCCGCCCAAGGCAATTTGGCAGCCGTCGCCGGCGTCGGCGCCTTCGTGCTGCCCCGCGACCTGGCCACCCTCGCTGCCACCTTCTGCGCGCTGTGCTTCCTCTACGGTGTGCTTAACCTGCTTCCGTTCGTGAAGCTGGATGGCTACATCGCGCTGATCGGGCTTTTGGACACGCCGAATCTTCGAGCCCGCTGCATGCATGAGTTCCGCGCTTGGACCCGGACGTTGATTTTCCGCACCGGCCGGGAGCCCGGGCTGCCGTCCACTCCCCTCCGTCTTCTCTTCGGCCTCCTCTGCGCTGTATTCCCGCTGCTTATCCTGGTCGGTGTTGTCGCTGCTGCCGGCAGCTACCTCTCTTCGCTTGGCAAGGCTGCCGCGTGGATTCAATTGTTTTTGGCAGGCGCCTTGGCCATATGGCTGCTCATGCGGGGAATCGGACACGTGATCGAACTGCGCAAGTCCGGCATCCGCAAGGGCCCTGCCACCGCATATGCCCTCGCCCTCCTCGCTGCCGCCGTGGTTCTCGTGGTAGCAATCCCCTTCCCGAACAACGTCCGCGGCGGACTCTATATCGATGCCAACGGTCCAAAGCTTGTCTTACTCGGCGGCTCCACCGGTTCTGCGGGCGGGACAGTGGACCTCTTTGGTCCCGGGCTCGTGTCCGGCAGCAGTATCGGAAAAGCAACCGCAATCGGAGCGCCAGCCCCCTGCACGGTTCCGTTGGCCGCAACGGTGGCCGTAAAGGAGTCGGACCTGACCCGAGAAGCGCTCTGCGTTCGCCTTGACTACGCCGGCACGGCACCGCGGACCGGCACAGCCGTGTGGGAAGTTCCAGGTCAGACCATGGCCCAATGGGCGGGAAATATCGTGGGCAGGGTGATGGGGCCATGAGCCATCCCCGGTTTACCGTCATTTGCCCCGCCTACAACCGCTCAACAGCGATCGCGCCCACCCTTGAAAGCGTCCTGGGCCAAAGCAACGGCAACTTCGACCTTCTTGTTGGCTCTGATGGTTCCACAGACGATACGGACGACGTCGTTGACGGCTTCGCCCGAGCTGACCGGCGCGTGAAGCTGCTGCGTTATCCGCACACCGGTGATCCGGGTCTGGTCCGGCGCCAACTGAGCCTCGGCATCCGCGACGAGTACGTGGCCTATATCGACCACGACGACCTGTGGCGGGGGGACCATCTCGCGGTCCTTGGCAAGGCACTCGACGGCGGTTCAGAGTTCGTGGCCAGTGGCGCCACCTACCAACAGGAGGACGGACAGTCCACCCTCCTTCGCGGCCGAAACCTCCTGTGGCATCCGGACATTGCCACCCTCGATCCCTACGCAGAGCCAAGCCGCGTGGCCCACCGTCACGGGCTGTTGGAGCGGGCTGGAGGTTGGTGCCGCGCGGGAGCCGGCCTTGAGGACTGGGACCTCTGGTGGCGGATGACCTGCCAGGGAGCTGCCCTGCAGCCCGTCGATGAACCGACTGCGGTTGTTTCCATTTCCGGGTCGACCCGGCGGCATTCGCTGGACTACACCATGGTCACGGCGCTGGCCAGCACCTCCGGCGAGAACGCAGCCGTTTCATTGCTCGATGAGTGGCACCGGAACGTTCCGGCTGATGAATTCACTGAAGACTTCCGTCGCTGGGCTGCGGACATCGAGGACGACCCGCTAACAATGATGCCACTCACCGGGGTTGGCTCCGTACCGGATGCAGAGTCGCACGTTACGGGTGAGATGTCCGGGTTCTCCGGTGGCACATCCGGAGCTCCAGGCGCGACCTTCGCCTTGGGCGTGTTTCCGGGCGGCAAGGATGGCTGGCTGGTAGGCCTTGCGGCGCCGGTAGTCAGCGGCAGCCACCGCCGAGCCATTGGGACGGTTCTTAGCCACCGATTCCCCGGAGCTGTGGCCCACATGCGATCTGCGTTGGCGCGGAGACTTCAAGAAATTCAGGCTTAAAGACATGGAACTGCACATATTCAGGAGGGGTAACCATGAGTGAAGATTTGACGCAGGAGGCCGCGTTTTCAGAACGGCTGCGTTTGTGGCTTGAAGGAACACGGCCTGCCCTGGGGGTCCATGATGCACTCGTGGTGGGCGCCCTTAGTGATGAGGCGATGACGTCGCTTCCCGGATCTGAAGAGTCCTTGCTGTTCGTCGAGGAATCCCAGGTCGAAGCCGCACAGGCACTAACCCGCTCAAGGGTTGTCGGTTACAACGGTGAATTCTCGACGAACGGCGGAGAAATCGGAATCGGGACCAATTTCGTGGTCCAGCTTGAGGGCTATGCAACGGCCCCCTACGTTGCGATCTCTTGCCCGACAGCCTTCTCCATCGAAGAAGACGCTGACCGTGAAGCCGTGGCAGCAGATGCCGCGACGGCCTTCGAAACCGGGGTGTTTCCGCGGTTCCTGCTGACCCAGCTCGTCACAATCGTGGACCAGGAATTCTGGCACCGCTGTGGCCAACTGGGCAGTGATCCCGCGCGGCTGTTTGTCCCCGCGGGATCATCGCTGATGCTCTCGGGACCGGCCGGGGGCGGCGTTGAAATAAATGACGGCGCGTACACCACTCACTCCCCGGTTGCCGGTGAGGAGAACGCGAAAATGCTGAGCGAAAACAGCGGGATCGGGCGCTTTCTCGGGGCAGCAAAGGTGCTAAGAGCCGCACAAAGCCGGTTCCCGGCTGACGCCCGGATTTCGGGCTTCGGGTCCTCGTTGGTCGACGGCGACCCCGCAGCGGAACGGTCCCGCCGGGATAGCGTCTTCGTCATCGTTGCCGACGAACAGTATTTCGTGACGGAGCTACGCACGGGACGGCTGAACAAGGTTCCCAAGGACGTCGCCCAAGCCGTGGAAACCATTCTTTCAGGTGTTGAGCTTGGTGCGGAACTGCAGGGCAGGCTCGGGCTGAAGCTTTCGGGCAAGGATCTTGCCCCCTCCGCGCAGATTGCCCGGAGCAAGGAGCTGCAAATGCTGTTCAGCCATCTGGGCATCGACGTTAGCCCCGGCATGGACGCCGTAGCGCCCCCTGCAGTTGCAGTTCCCGTGAATCCCGCACTGACCATCGTTCCGGTCATCATCACATGAGCGGCCCCCACGCAACCCTTTACACCGGGAGGGGCGCCGAGCTCTACCATGAGATCGTCCAATCGGACACCTCTGAACTGCGAGAGATCATCCACAGCCTCAGAGGCAAGGACGCCCGCGTGCTTGAACTGGCGGCAGGTTCCGGCCGAATAACGCTTGCTCTCCTGCCCTTCGTCCGATCCATCACGGCCGTGGACAACTCAGCGGAGCTCCTGCGCATACTCAGCGAGGAACTTGCACGGCCAAACCGCAAGAACGCTGCGTCAAAAGCGAACGTCGTCCTGGCTGACATCCTGAGCTTGGAGCCGGGTGGCCACTTCGACTGCGTCGTCCTCGGCACCACATCCTTCTGTCTCTTCGACGCCGACCAGCGCCGCTCGCTCCTTGCCGACATCCGCCAATGGTTAAACCCAGGGGGCGAGCTCCTGCTCTCGTTGCGTACTCCCGATTTAGGCGGACAGAACAGATACGTGCATGAAGTATCGCCGAACCTGGCAATCGAGGAGAGGTTCGACCCCGTCCGCGGAACGTTCTCCTCGACGTTGATCGAACGAACAGATGACGGGCAGGCTATCGCGGAGTATTCGGTGACGACACATCTTTTGACCGAAACCGAGCTAAGGACTGAACTGCGCGAGGCGGGATTGGTCCTCAAGGACGCGGTCGACGTCGGGCCGCGGAACCGGGTCGGTGCGATCGGCGACTACAAACTTTTCAGGGCCCACTGTCCTGGGCCAGACGCGATGGGGAAACCACGGATGTCCAGCAGTGAGTACTTCGAGTTTTACCTCCCGTCCAAGGATTGGGGAAATGCCGAAGCAACGGCTGCTCGCGGCAACACCATCACCTTTGCGGATGGGACAGAGGCTTTGTGCGGCATCAGTGGCCTCTGGAACGCAAGCCTGGGCTACGGCAACGTGGCGGTAGCAGAAGCGATCAACGAAGCGAACCTCAACGCGGCCACCCTGCCGATCTTCCGCCGCGGCAGTGCCTACTCGCGCGAGGCTGCTACCCGCTTGCTGGAGTTCGCCCTTCCCCATGAGTACTCTTCGGTCTTCTACGCCACCTCCGGCAGCTCGGCGCTCGATGCCGTGGTCAAGCTCAGCCGCCAGTTCCACAACATCAACTCGAATCCCAAGCGCCGCAGGATTGTCAGTTTCACCGCCAGCTACCACGGTGTGACCATGGGCGCGATGGCTGTTACGGGCTCCTATCTTTTCCAGGACGTCTACCAGGTGGATCAACGGCTTAACATCAAGATTCCCTACGATGACCTCGCGGCCTTGGACATCGTGATGAAGAGGTTTGGTCCGGAAATTGCCGCGGTGATCATGGAACCCGTTCTGGGTTCCGGCGCGCTACCGGTGCCACAAGACATCGTCGACGCGGTGTACGCCTACCGGGAATCCGAAGGGTTCCTCATTGTTGCCGATGAGGTCGCCACCGGCTTCCACCGGACAGGCCCACGATTCGCAAGCCATGAATGGATCCAGCCCGATGTCCTGGTCCTCAGCAAGGCCCTCACCAACGGAACATGTGCCGCGTCGGCGCTGCTCCTGGGTGACCGTGTTGTGGACGCGTTCGACCAGGCACAGCAAGTGTTCTGGCACGGCGAGACCCAAGCCGGGTCCCCGCAGTCCTGTGCCGCCATCGTTGCGACTTTGGATGAAATCGACCGCCTCGACATAGCTACCTCCGCAGCCCGCGTGGGCAGGAGGCTTGCGGCCTTTATTTCCGGGCTGGAGAGCCTTTCACCGCGGGTCAAAGGGTTCGGCCGCGGATCATTCCGCGCTGTGCAGCTCTTCGACGAGGCAGGAGAACTCATCGGGACGGACAAAGTCTTCGAACTCGTCAGCGAGTGCCGACGGCGAGGCGCCGTCGTCCAGCCTTCTCCGGGGGCGCTGCAGTTCGTGCCGGCGCTGAACTATCCCGACGCGGAGTTGGACGTGCTGTTCGACCGGATCCAAGGTGTCGTAACGGACTACTTGGCCGGGCAATTCGCGTGATTTCCGCCCTTGTTCAAAGGCCGGCCACTCCCGCACAGATTGCCGGGGCGGGGTCGGCCGTCCGGCTGGCGCAGGCTTTTCGTTCCACCAGGACCGTACTGGTGGCTGACCCGGCTTTGAGCGACCGACTGGAAATCCTCGGCCCGGGCGGCTTCCTGTGGGTCGAGGATGCTGGGTTGCCAACCGGTATTGAGACGGCGTCAAAGCTCGCACGGCGGTTGGACCAGTCCGGCGTCGAACGCCTTCTTGCGGTGGGCGGTGGCAACACCATGGACGTCGCAAAGCTCGCTGTAGCAATGGCGTCCGATCCATCCGTGGAGCCGTTCCTGCGGCGTATGGGCGACCGAAACGGCGTCGCTATCCTCCCCCGGCCGCTCGCGGGCCACATAGAGCTTGGCGTGATCCCCAGCACGTTTGGTACGGGTTCCGAGATCAACGCCGGCGCCTGCTACGAATCGCCCCGCAGTGACGACGGCGACCCCTGGCCGGGCAGGGCAAAGAACCTGGTCCTGCTGGAGGGCTTGAGCACGTCCATGGTCGCCTACGACCCCGGGTTCCTTGAGGCACCACCGTGGCTCGCGGCAGAGGGCCTGTTGGAACCCGCTGTCCGGCTCTTAACCTCACTGGTGGAAGGCGGATCAGCGCTGGGTTACTCGGAGGCACAGGGGCGTTGGCTGCTCGGAGCCGCTGGTGCGAACCTCCTGGCCGGGACTGAGAGTGCTTTCCGATTGTCCAGCCAAGAGCGTCTGGATGCGGCCCTGCTGAGTGCGGAGTCGCACGCTGGTTGGTCATTACGCGGCCGTGGCCCGGCGCCGTCGTCGCTGTGGTTCTTGGCGAACGAGTTGTCCATGGCCCTGGGTATCCGTAAGAACCAGGCATCCATACTCCTGCTGGGGCCGTGGCTCGCCGCCGTCGCCGGAGGAAACACCGTTTGGGGTAGCGTGCAAAAGCTCGAGGAGTTCTGGCCCTTGGTTGCCGACGGCGTTGCCCCTGCGGCGAGCGCCGCGCGGTCGGGGCCGGATCGTGCCCCCGGCTCCGGAGGCCGGCGTTCCGAGGGCCTGCGTCCTGTAAGCGATGTTTCGGGAAGCGGGCCTTCGGGCGGCGGCAGCCTCATTCCCCCAAGCCTCGCCGATACGTTGGCCCGGAACACCCTGCGTCGGTTTGGCCGGGGGCGTCCCATGAAAAAGGAATTGGGGCATGAGCAAGTGTCGGAAATGTTTGCAGCCGGTCTCCGGGCCGCCGGCCTGACTGACTTAAGGATTGATCCCTATGGGAGTTGACTACCTCCAGACACTGAACCCTGCCCTCGGATTGGCGCGCCGTGTTCGCGTTCTCCCCCCGGACGGTACGAAAAGCCTGCTGTGGACGGTCGCCGTCGATATCGGTCAGGAACGCCCGGACGAAACGAACGCCGGCATCGATATGAGTTGGGTGGGTGCGGCAGGCGTCAGGCGCGCCCCGACGTTCGCCCGGGCGGCCGGCGAAGCCGTGGAGCGCCGAGCGCTCATCCCCCACCCTGGACTGCCCAACGGTGCCGGACTTCCCATGGCGCCGCGCGGTGTGAGCTGGGCAGACATCTCAGCCCTACCCAACGTGGACTTTTATGCCGCAACAAGATACGACGGCGACGGCACAGAAAGAGCGGTGGCTGTACCTGCGGCGGCGGTGGACTTCCCTCGTGCAGCATCGCCAGGAGCACAGGATCTTTTTGACCCCAGCCCGTCGGGGACCGCTGCGGGCATCAACCGGGCAACCGCGGCACAGTCGGCCGCCAAGGAGATCATCGAACGCCACGCCGCAATGCGAGGGTGGGACCGGCCCGAAGCAGCACTGCGGTTCGATCTTGCCGAGGCGGCGTTCGAACCCGACAGCGGAGCTCCCGGGCTGAAGAGCGCAGGCCCCGACACCCGGGTCCTTGATGTGGCCAAAGGCGCCGCCTCCCAAGGCGTGGAACTGGAACTGGTCCTCCTCGACGAGCCCCACGGACACGCAGTGTGGATGGCCGTTGCCATCGACACAAAGCACGGGGTTGTGGGCGCGGGACTAGGCCTGGAACATGACCGGTTCCTCGGCGTGCTGCGTGCCGTTCAGGAGTCCTTGCAAATCAGGTCCTTGCTCATCAATATGAAAGATTCCGAGGGCGAGAGGCCCATACTGCCGCCGATCACCAGTGAGATGGCCCGGGCTCGCTACTGGGCAGCCGATGCGAGTATCACGGCAATCCGTACATGGCTGGACCGCATCCCCCGCGCGCGCCACTTCCTCCGCTCCGATGCGGAGGCGGGCGCCGCAGACGGAGAGCAAGGAGCTTGGCTGGACATCTTGGCTGGATACACGCTGGTGGATCTGACACCGCGCCTGCCACAAGCGATCAAGGAGATGGGTTGGTGGGCGGTGAAGATCTTCTGCGACACCCTCCAGCCCCTTCGAATGTCCGAGGCGTTGGAGTGGAACGTGCTTGGTGCGGCTGCCGCCGGGAACGGGCTACCAGGCAACACGCTTCCGCACCCTTTCATTTAGCTCCGTCTTTCCGGCCGGGGTGGGAACTGGGCACCCCGGGTGCCACCGGCTAGGATCGTCCTCGGGCAGGAGTGGATGTGGATTCGAAGGCGCCGACGGAAACCTTGACGGTGTCCTGCCAGCCGGCCCGTATTGGGCCAAGGAGGAGAAAGTGACTGGAGTGCCGGAAGCACGCACTGCGGGCACGCGCGCCACGGCAACCCAAAGGAGCCAGGCAAAGGAAGTCCGACGCCTTGCTTTGTTGTCCGCTGCGGCGGGTCTTTTTGCCGAAAACGGCTTTAGCCGGGTTTCGCTGGAAGACCTCGGAGCGGCAGCTGGAGTGAGCGGCCCGGCTGTGTACCGCCACTTTCCGGGCAAGCAGGCAGTCCTCGGCGAACTCCTCTTGAGCGTAAGCCGGGACCTGCTCGACGGCGGGCGCCGGGTCGCAGCTGAAAGCTCCGACCCAAAAGATGCCCTGCGGGCCCTAGTCCAATTTCAGGTCGACTTCGCGCTAACCCACCCCGACGTCATTCGGGTTCAGGACCGCGATTTCGGAAGCCTGACTGACGCGGACCAAGCCGAGGTCAGGTCCCTGCAGCGCAGTTACGTGGAGACGTGGGTAGAGGTGCTGGCAAGGATCCACCCGGACTCGGACATTTCCGGGCTCCGGGTTCGTGCCCACGCCGCTTTTGGCCTCATCAATTCCACACCCCACTCGGTCCGCCACCACGGGCGAAAGATCGCGGCCAAGACGGCACGGCCCATCCTGGAGCAAATGGCGTACTCGGCCCTCACCGCTGATGCCCTCACCGCTGATGAACAGGACGACGACGGCGAAGGGCACTGACGCCGCCGGGGATCTCACCCGTTCTGCACATCCTAGGACTCACAGGGCCAGCCACGGGGCTGTTATGGGTGCTCCTGAAGTTTAGGGTTGGAAGACCGACCATTCGTTGCACCATTCGGACAACAGGCCCTTGGCTAGGGCAGCTACAAGCGAGGAGTTCACGATGAGGATTGCCGTCACCGGGGGAAGCGGAAAATTGGGCAGGAGCGTCGTCAGGCGGCTCGTCCACGATGGCCACGACGTACTGAATCTGGATCGCGTGGGAACTCGCGGCCCGGGTTACGTAAACGTGGACCTCCGCAACTACGGACAGGTCCTGGACGTGATCCTTGGCCTCGACGACAGGCACAACGGCATAGATGCCATTGTGCACCTGGCAGCAATTCCCGCCCCGGGGCTCGCTCCTGACGCCGCGATTTTTGAGAACAACATGCTCTCCACGTACAACGTGTTCCAGGCGGCCCGCAGGGCCGGGATCACCAAGGTGGTGTACGCCTCCAGCGAGACCGTCCTCGGGCTGCCCTTCGACGTCGAACCGCCGTACATCCCTGTGGATGAGGAGTATGCAGCCCGGCCAGAGAGTACCTACTCGCTGGTGAAACACCTCGAAGAGCAGATGGCCATCCAACTGACGCGGTGGGACCCGAACCTGAGCATCACGGCGCTGAGGTTCTCCAACGTCATGGACCCGGAAGACTATGAGGCCTTCCCGTCCTTTGATTCGGACCCGACTCTGCGCAAATGGAACCTCTGGGGTTACATCGACGCGCGAGACGGTGCACTTGCCGTGGTTCAGGCACTGGAACACGGGACGCCGGGTTTCGAAACCTTCATCATTGCCGCCTCGGATACCGTGATGACCCGCAGCAGTGCCGCGTTGGCCGCCGAAGTGTTTCCCGGCGTCGAGGTGGTCAAGGAGTTGGGCGAACACGAAACGATGCTCTCGATCGACAAGGCGCGCAAGCTGCTGGGTTTTGAACCCCAGCACAGCTGGCGCGATGTCCACCCGAGCCGGACCACCCCCACCGAAGACTGAGGCGGTCCGGCGCGAAGCTGGCCGGCTAGATCATGGTCAACACCATGGCCGGGTCGGCCAGGATGGTGCCGAGATCAGCCAGGAACCGGGAGCCCTGTTCCCCGTCGACCAAGCGATGGTCGAAGGACAGGCTAAGGGACATGACCTGGCGGACCACGACCTGGTCCTCCACAACCCAAGGCGCTTTCCGGACGCTTCCCAAGGCAAGGATCGCAGCTTCGCCGGGATTGAGGATGGGAGTCCCCGCATCGATGCCGAAGACGCCGATGTTGCTGATGGAGATGGTGCCGCCGGAGAGGTCCGCCGGTTGGGTTTTTCCGGAACGGGCCGTGTCCGTCAGGTCAGTCAGTGCCGCAGAGAGTTCCCGCAGCGTCAGGCGGTCCGCATCCTTGATGTTCGGAACCGTCAGGCCTCGCGGCGTCGCGGCGGCAATACCCAGATTCACGTAGTTGAATTGGATGATTTCCTGGTTGGCCTCATCCCACCGTGAGTTCAACGACGGGTTATTCTGCAACGCGACCAGCAACGCCTTGGCTGCGAGGGTCAGGGGCGTCAGCTTGTAGCCCTCAAAGGCCTTACTGCCCTTCAGGCGGGCCAAAAGCTCCATGGTCGCCGTGACGTCAACTGTGAGGAACTCGGTTACGTGCGGGGCAGTGAAAGCGCTCTGCACCATTGCTGCGGCGGTGAATTTGCGGACACCCTTGATGGGCGTCCGCGTCTCCCGCTCGCCCTGCCTGGCGGGAGAGGCTTGGGTGGCCGTTCCCTGCCCGGTTTTCTGCGAGGCTTCAGCGTCCGTGTACTGCTGGATGTCTTCCCGGGTGATGAGGCCGCCGGGCCCGGAACCCTGAACCGCGCTCAAATCGATGCCCAAATCCCGGGCGAGCTTGCGAACCGGCGGCGTGGAGCGCGGGCGCTCAGCGCCCGCTGATTCCAAGGCAACTGTGGGTTCGACTCGGGCCGCCACCGGCGACTGGGCCGGGGCCACCTGTCCCCGGGCCTTCCGCGTGGGACGCCCGGTGTTTTCCAGGACTGCACCATATCCCACCAGGTTCGGCTCTCGTTTGGCTGCCGCGGTGGGCACTTCGCCGCCGTGGCCGCCGTCGTCGTGTTCGTTGGTGTCAGCTTGGGCGGAGCCGCCCTCAGCGGAATCCACTTCGAAGGAGACAATGGGCTTGCCGACCTCCACCACTGTTCCCGGTTGCTCGTGGAGTGCGGCCACCACACCGGCGAACGGTGAGGGCAGTTCCACTACCGCCTTGGCCGTCTCCACCTCGGCGATGACCTGGTTGAGGGTAACCGTGTCCCCCACGGCCACCTTCCAACTCAGGATTTCCGACTCGGTCAGACCTTCGCCCAAGTCCGGCAGCCTGAATTCCTTGATCATGGTGGCGCTCATCCTTCCAAACCGCTCAATGAATTGGGGCGCCCCAGCGCCCGGTCAACGCCGTCCAAAATCCTGTCCAGGTCCGGCAAATGGTGCATTTCCAGCTTCGAGTACGGATACGGGACGTCGAAGCCGGTGATGCGGACAGGTGCGGACTCGAGGTAGTTGAAACAACGCTCCGTGATGCTCGCTGCTATCTCCGCACCGAGGCCCCCCGATTGCCCCGCTTCATGGGTAATGACCAATCGACCGGTCTTGCGTACCGATGCCTCAACCAGCGGGTAATCAACAGGTGCCAAGGACCGCAGGTCAATGACTTCAACGGAAATGCCGTCATCGGCTGCGGCGAGCGCGGCGTCCTTGGCTGTCTTGACCAGCGGGCCGTAGGCGACCAACGTCACGTCCTTGCCAGCGCTTACGACGGCGGCCCGCTCGAAGGACAGGGCGCGGGAAAGGTCCAAGGCCTCATCCACATCCCCCTTGTCGTGGTATCTCCGCTTGGGCTCGAAGTAGAGAACCGGATCATCGGAAGCGATAGCCTGCTGGATCATCGTGTACGCATCCTGCGGGTTAGACACTGCCACCACGCGCAATCCGGACGTGTGGGTGAAGTAGGCTTCCGGAGATTCCGAGTGGTGTTCCGGTGAACCGATCCCTCCCCCGAATGGAACTCGGATGGTGATCGGCATCTTGACGCGGCCCTGGGTACGGTAATGCATCTTGGCGACCTGGCTGACGATCTGGTCAAACGCGGGGTAGATGAAACCGTCAAACTGTATCTCGCATACCGGTCGGAATCCTCTGTAGGCCAGCCCGACCGCAGCACCGATGATGCCGGACTCCGCCAAGGGAGTGTCGATGACACGGTGCTTGCCGAAGTCTTTCTGGAGACCATCGGTCACCCTGAATACCCCGCCCAGGGAGCCAATGTCTTCGCCCAAAAGAACCACTTTGGGATCGTCCTCGAGCGATTTGCGCAGGCCGGCGTTGATGGCGCGGGCGAATGTGAGCTTGGACATCAGCGTCCACCTTCCTGGCCTGGCTGGGCTGCATCGCCCTCGCCGAAACTGTTCAAATACCGCGTGTAGTGGTCTTTTTGGCGTTCGATCCAGGAGTTGGGCGTGCTGTAGACGTGGTCGAAGACCTCCAGCGGCTTCGGGTCCGGCATTCCTATGCAGCTGGAACGGAACTCAGCGGCAACGGCGTCGGCCTTGGCCTTAACCTTTGCTTCCACGCTGTCCGTCAGCAGCCCCTTGGTTTCCAGGAGCTTGCGCAACCGAACGATCGGGTCCTTGGCAGCCCAGTCCTCCAACTCGATGGGATCCCGGTACCGGGTGGGATCGTCAGCGGTGGTGTGCGGACCCATCCGGTAGGTTACGGCCTCAATGAACGTGGGGCCACCACCCTTCCTCGCCCTATCCAGGGCAAGGCGGGTCGCGGCCATCACGGCCAACACATCGTTGCCGTCAACGCGCATGCTGGGAATACCGAAGCCGTTGGGCCGGTCGGCCAATTCGATGTGCGATTGGATGCGGACAGGTTCCGATATGGCCCAGTGGTTGTTTTGGCAGAAAAATACCACCGGAGCCTGGTAGCTGGCGGCGAAAACCATGGCTTCGCTGACATCACCCTCACTTGTGGCGCCGTCTCCGAAGTACGCGATCACAGCGGTAGTGGCGCCCTCGAGCTGGACTCCCATGGCATATCCGGCAGCATGCAGGCTCTGGGAGCCAATGATGATTTGGGGTGTTGCCATATTGATGCGCTGCGGATCCCAGCCGTAGGAAGAGTTGCCTCGCCATACCCTGCTGATTTCGCTCAGATGCGCACCGCGCACGTAAGCCACACCGCTTTCGCGGTAACTGGGAAAGACGAAGTCGTCGTCGTGCAGTGAACGGCTGGAACCGATCTGGGCCGCTTCCTGGCCGAGGAGCGGCGGCCAAAGGGCCAACTCCCCCTGCCGCTGAAGGGCTGTGGCCTCGGTGTCGATACGCCTGATGACCGTCATGTCCTCATACAGGCCACACAACTGTTCATCCCCAACGTCCTTGACCCAGACGTCGAACTCCGGATGACTGATGCGTTCGCCCTCCGGTGAGACCAGCTGAAGCAGCTCGCCACCGGTCCGCAATGGATTCCGAGCGTCATTGCCTGGGGTTTCCGGGGTCGGAGCGTACCCTTGCGCCCGTTTGCCCGCCTGATCCGTTAACACAGGTGATCGCACCCTTCCGGTTCGGTTTTGCCGGCGTTGGCAGGACTTGTGATCCTGCCGCAGATCGGCCCTCCGGCGCCTTCACCGGAGTTATTTGTGACCCTACTCACAACCAGCATCGGGTACAACTGCCGGCGAAAAAATTGATCATCACGCACGGTAATGGGTGCTTTCACCGTGCTAATCTTGCGCATTATGCAACCTTTGGATGGCACTGATACCCGGCTCCTTTCAGCCATGGCCAAAGACCCCCGGGGGACGGTGGTGGCCCTGGCGCAGAAGCTTGGGCTGTCACGAAACACCGTCCAGGCCCGCATGGCACAGTTGGAGAAGAAACACGCCTTCCTATCCTTCGAACGACGGATCAATCCGGCAGCCCTCGGCTATCCCCTTACGGCATTCATTTCTGTACACGTCCAGCAGCAAAAGCTGGCCTCGCTGGCCCAGGACCTGGCCGACATTCCGGAAATTCTCGAAGGGTTCGGGCTTACCGGATCCGCGGACTTGCTGCTGCGCGTTGTTGCCTTGGATGCCGAAGACCTCTTCCGCATCAACGGGAAGATCCTTGCCTGCGATGGAGTGGACCGAACGGATACGGCGCTGGCCATGCGTGAGATGATCCCTTACCGCGTTCAACCCCTGCTAGGGCGGGGCTCGCAGGCCTGAGGTCGCCAAAGAAACAGAATAAATCCGGCTTCCACCCATCCACCGCGATCCATGGTCCGAATCACTGCTGAGAGTCCCGTCCGGGGCTCAGCAGAATGGCCGGCCAACCCGGCCGTCATAGGAAGGTTTGGACCAATGCGCACTTCGCCCAACCGCTTGATCGCCACCGTCTTCGGAGCCGTCTACCTCTTGGTAGGTTTGCTCGGGTTTTTCGTCACATCCGGAACCGGCTTCTTCGCGACCAAGGGTGCCACCTTGATCATCTTTGATGTGAACCCGCTCCACAACGTCATCCACTTGGCTATCGGTGCGGCACTCCTCTACTCCGGAATGAACGGCGTTACTGCCGCCAAGTCGGTCAACACAACCATCGGCGGGGTCTACCTCCTGGTGGGTATCCTCGGCCTGTTCCTCGTGGGAACCTCACTGAACATCATTGCCCTGAACGGCGCAGACAACGTGCTGCACCTTGCCAGCGCCGTCCTCCTTCTCGGAGTCGCCCTGTCACAGGACAAAGCAACAGTCGCAACAGCCCGCGCCTGATTAGCCCCACCACCAGAGAACCGGAAGGGAGCGGCACCATGGAGTACCAACGCCCAACAGTCAAAGCGGCAGTACTGCTTTTCATCTACTTCGCGGCTATGGCGGCCGGGCTGGTTGAGTTCTCCCTGGCTGCCGGATACCTCGCGGGGCACGCCGCCCCCACTCCCGGCCTCATCATTGCCGGTCCGGCAACCCTGTTGGCAGGGCTGTGCTTCCTGATGTGGGCCCTTTGGGGGCTCCACCGGAACGCATTGGTCCTGACCCGTTACGCCGCACCGGCATTGATCCTTGCCGCCGTCGGCCATGTCGCCTCCATAGCGACTGGCCTGAGCGCTGTTCCCAGGTTCATGAGCGTCAGCGATCTTGCAGCGTTCGGATTGGTGCTGATGGCACTTGCCGGCACAGGGTGGCTCCGGCGGCAACACAAGACCAACGACGGCGGTGCAGGCGCACCGCCGCGGAGTGGGCGACTCCTGGCAGCGGCGTTCGGCGCCGCCGTCGTTGTTTCCTCCGTGGCGACGCCCGGGTTGGCCGCCTCTTTGGCGGGACAGCACGCCGTTCCCCATGGAGAGCACGGCCAAGCTCCCGCACCAGGCCAAGACACGAACCTCACCCTGAATCAGGGACATCACCACTAGCGATGGCACTGTCCGGCGCACCGGCCGCCCTGCCTTCTGTTGATGGCAGCCCCGGTTCGTGGATCATGGACCCATGGATCCCATTGAGGCGCTCGAAGAAATTTCCTTTTGGCTCGAACGCAGCCAGGCCCCGTCGTTCAAGGTCCAAGCCTTCCGCAAAGCCGCAGATGCGATACAGCAACTCGCACCGAAAGAACTGCGGAGATTGGTCGACTCCGGGCGGGTGACCAGCCTTAAAGGCGTGGGCGCCCGCAGCGGTGAGGTCATCACACAGGCCATGTCTGACGCCGTTCCGGACTACTTGGCCGACCTGCGGGAGCGTGGCAAGGAAGCACTGGCCGCTGGTGGCGGTACTTTGCGGACGGCGCTGCGCGGGGACCTACACAGCCACAGCAATTGGTCCGACGGCGGCTCCCCCATCGAAGCCATGGTCGCCGCTGCCCGCACACTGGGCCGGGAATACCTCGCGCTCACGGACCACTCCCCCAACCTCACCATCGCCAACGGGCTGAGCGTCGAGCGGCTGGAGAAGCAGCTTGGCATCGTGGAGGGGATCAACTCATCACAGGAGGACATTCGGCTGCTTAAGGGCATCGAAGTGGACATCCTGGAGGACGGCACCCTGGATCAAACGCCGGAGATGCTGGACCGCCTGGATGTCGTGGTCGCCAGCGTGCATTCCAAGCTGCGCGCGGACAGGCAATCCATGACCCAGCGGATGTTAGGTGGCATTCGGGATCCACACACAAATGTGCTGGGCCATTGCACTGGGCGGCTCGTCCAGGGATCCCGGGGTACACGGCCGGAGTCGGAGTTCGATGCCGCTAAGGTGTTCACCGAGTGCGCCGAATGGGGTGTCGCCGTCGAAATCAATTCCCGGCCCGAGCGGCAGGACCCACCCGATAACCTGATAAAACTAGCGCTAGACGCAGGGTGCCTCTTCAGCATCGACAGCGATGCCCATGCCCCCGGTCAGCTCGACTTCCTGCAGTACGGCGCCGAGCGGGCGGAGGCGCTTGGAGTGCCCAAGGAACGGATTGTCACCACGTGGCCGCTGGAGCAGCTCACGGAATGGCTCAGCCTCAAAAAGTAGCCCGATCGAAGCAGCCCGGCCGCTAGTCGATGGCCGCCATCAACTCCACCACGCGCTCCAGGAACGCGTCCACCTGGGCTTCCTCATAGCCGTCGGCGCCACGGGCCGCGCGGAATACGGCCCTGCGCACGGTATCCACGCTCAGGGTCTGATCGTTTTCAAGGTAGCCGACCAATTCCGCGCACAAAGCATCAACGTCCTGGACGTTGTAACTGCGGGCGCGCTTGTGTGACGGGCGGCGGAACCGTTCGCCGTCGGGCCTGTGGAGCCTGCCCCGCAGGATTCCCGATAGCTTGCCGATCTGGCGCAGCCAGGCTTCTTCGCCCTCTTTCCCGATCAGGTCGTCCCGCTCCCGGCGGGCCAAGGCATCCTCCAGTCGATCCAGGGCTGCATCGACGGTGTGGGCGTCGTAACCACCCTTGACGGGGTCGAAGGCAACCGCACGGACGTCTGCGCTGGCAACGTGGCCGGGGGCGCCCACCGGATTCTCGAACGACGTTTTGGCGCGGCTGAGGAAGTCATCCACTTGTTTGGCGTTGTAGCCGTATTTGCTGCGCTCCACGCGATTGAAAGTTGCGGGAATCTGGCGTCGAATATCCACGGACACTAATTATCCTTCATCGGGTTCTCATACGCCGCTGAGCAGCGCGAACAAAACATAAGCTACGGGGGCCGCAAAGACAATGGAATCCAACCGGTCCATGACGCCCCCGTGGCCGGGCAAGATGCTGCTCATGTCCTTGACGCCCAATTCCCTCTTGACCATGGACTCCGCAAGGTCCCCCGCAGTTGCGGCGGCGACCATGCCAAGGGCCAGCACCAAGCCAACCCACCATGGTTTGTCGAGAAGGAAAATACAGGCAAGGACACCAATCACCATGGCACCACCCACGGATCCCGCGAAGCCTTCCCAAGACTTCTTCGGGCTGATTTTAGGCGCCATGGGGTGCTTCCCGATCGAAGCGCCCACGATGTAGCCGAAAGTGTCGTTTGAAACCACGAGCAGCAGAAGAGTCGCGATCTGCCAAGCACCTTGCGGTATACCGCTCGGCCACAAGCCGATCGGCGTCGCACCTCCGGTGGCATGGAGCGGCAGTGCTGCGAAACTGATCAGGAAAGGAACCCACGCCAAGGTGAAAACCCCGGCGAAAACACTCCGCGGCGCCCCTGCGGCACTCTCCACCGAACGCCAGACGAGCACCGCCACCGAGCAGGCTGTCATGGTAAACAGCAGGCCTTCCAAGCCACCGAAGTAGGCCGAAACCGGCATCACCAATGTCCCGACCATAACGGGGACGATCGGCAGCCGGGTGCCTTGGGCCTGCAGGGCCCGGAAGACCTCCCACACCCCAAACACTGCGAAGGCCGTGGTCACCAGGACGAAGCCCAGGGGAAGGAACAGCAATCCACCCAGGACCGCCACGAGCATGGCGAGCCCGACGCCGATGGCCGCCGGAAGATTCCGGCCCGCCTTCGGCGTGGGGTTCTCCCGGGGCCGCTTGGCACGCCGGGGCCTATCGTGTGTCGGGGCCCGCTCTGCGGGCGCCGGCTCAGCCTGGTTCATCAGACCTCGAGCAGCTCGGCTTCCTTGCGCTTGAGCAGCTCGTCGATGCTGTCGACATGCTGCTTGGTCAGGGCGTCTAGTTCCTTCTCGCCGCGGGCGCCGTCGTCCTCGCCCGCTTCGCCGTCCTTGACAAGCTTGTCCAACGTGTCCTTGGCTTTGCGGCGGATGCTGCGGATGGAGACCTTGGCGTCCTCACCCTTGCCCTTGACGATCTTCACGTATTCCTTGCGGCGCTCTTTGGTGAGCTCAGGGATTGTCACGCGGATAACGTTGCCGTCGTTGGACGGGTTGGCGCCAACCTCAGAGTCACTCAGGGCCTTTTCGATGTCCCGCAGCGCGGTCTTGTCGTAGGGGGTGATCAAGATGGTCCGTGCATCCGGAACGCCGAAGGAGGCCAACTGCTGGAGCGGGGTGGGCGTGCCGTAGTACTCAACAATGACCTTGTTGTAGAGACCGGGGTTGGCCCGACCCGTGCGGATCGTCGCGAAGTCATCCTTGGCGACCTCCACCGCCTTGTCCATCTTCTCGGCGGCTTCGAGCAAAGTCTCTTCGATCACGGGTGTCTCCTCAAAATTAGTCGCCGCCTGGCTGGAAGCGGCACTGCACATTAAAGCGCCGCCACGAGGGGCGGACGGTCCTAGAAATATCCTAGCCCTTGCTAGGGGCTTACCCGGGTTCCCAGCGTTTCGCCCAAGATAGCGCGGGTGACGTTGCCCTCGCCTTCCATACCGAAGACCACCATGGAAAGGTTGTTGTCCTTGCACATGGTCATCGCTGTCTGGTCCATAACCCTGATATCGCGGCGCAACGCTTCGTCGTAACTGAGGACATCGAGTTTTTCTGCTGCGGGGTCCTTCTTGGGATCCGCTGTGTAGACGCCGTCCACGCCGCTCTTGGCCATGAGGACCTCGTCAGCGTGCACCTCGAGGGCGCGCTGGGCGGCTACGGTGTCGGTGGAGAAGTAAGGCAAACCGGCGCCTGCGCCGAAGATGACCACGCGGCCTTTTTCCATGTGGCGGATGGCACGGCGGGGAATGTACGCCTCGGCTACCTGGCCCATGGTGATGGCGCTCTGGACCCGGGTCTCAACACCGGCTTGTTCCAGGAAGTCCTGCAGGGCGAGGCAGTTCATGACCGTGCCCAGCATGCCCATGTAGTCAGCGCGGGAGCGGTCCATACCGCTCTGGGACAGTTCGGCACCGCGGAAGAAGTTACCGCCGCCGACGACGATTGCCACCTCGACGTCGGACACGGCCGCGGCGATCTGCTTGGCGATGGCCCGGACGGTTTCGGGGTCGACGCCGAGCTTGCCGCCACCGATTACTTCGCCGGAAAGTTTCAGAAGTACGCGTCGCCGAGTCTTCTCGGGGTGGATTGCAGTGTTGACGGTTTCCATGGTGCCTCCCGTTGGTGGACTCTGGCTAGGTTATCGTGCTGATGGCCCGGGCAGTTATTGACCGGACGGTTGCATGAAAAAGGGGCGGCCACCGAAGTGACCACCCCTTCTCATGACGTGCTAGTTTCCGACGCGGAAACGGGATACTGCGGTTGCTTTGACGCCGGCTTCTTCGAGGACCTGTGCAACAGTCTTCTTGGAATCCTTGGCAAACGCCTGGTCAACCAGGACTTCACCCTTGTAGAAGCCAGTTACGCGGCCTTCGACGATCTTCGGAAGTGCCGCTTCGGGCTTGCCTTCAGCCTTGGCGGTCTCTTCTGCGATACGGCGCTCGGACTCAACCAGTTCAGCCGGAACATCCTCGCGGGTGAGGTAGTTCGGCGCCATGGCTGCAACGTGGACAGCGACATCGTGCGCAGCAGTGGTAGCGGCTTCACCTTCGCCGTCGACTGCGAACAAAACGCCAACCTGGGCCGGGAGGTCCTTGGAGGTCTTGTGCAGGTAGGCATCAACCGTGGTGCCCTCGACGCGTGAAATGCGGCGAACGACGACCTTCTCGCCCAGAACGGCGCCTTCTTCAATGACAACCTCGGACAACGGCTTTCCGTCAACCTCGGTGGCCAGCAGGGTTTCGAGGTCGGCAGCGCCGGACTCGACAGCCACGTTGAGGACCTTGTCCGCCAGCTGGATGAACTTGTCAGCCTTCGCCACGAAGTCGGTTTCGCAGTTGACCTCGATCATGACGCCCACGCCGCCATTGACCTTGGCAGCAACCAGGCCTTCTGCGGTGGAGCGGCCCTCGCGCTTGGTAGCGCCCTTGAGGCCCTTGATGCGGATGATCTCGATGGCCTTCTCGGCGTCACCGTTGGCTTCGTCGAGAGCCTTCTTGACGTCCATCATGCCAGCGCCGGTGCGCTCGCGCAGGGCCTTGATGTCAGCAGCAGTGTAGTTCGCCATGGGAACCCCTCTGTCTAGAAATTTGTGTGTTTACGGACTGACAGGACGGCTGCCCACAAGGTGAGCTGCCATCCTGTCAGTTGCCCCTGGAGCCGTTACCGGCACCAGGGAAGGTCAAGATTTACTTCGCGGCTTCGGCTTCGCCAGCGCCGGCTTCGGTCGCGGGAGCTTCTGCTGCGGGTGCTTCTGCGGCAGGTGCCTCGGCCGGAGCTTCTTCAGCCTTGCTGCCTTCAAGGAGCTCGCGCTCCCATTCAGCCAGCGGCTCTTCCGGAGCTTCGGTGGTGCCCGTTGCGCGCTGGTTACGGGCGATGAGGCCCTCAGCAACGGCGTCGGCAACAACGCGGGTCAGCAGGTTGACGGAGCGGATGGCGTCGTCGTTACCCGGGATCGGGAAGTCGACTTCGTCGGGATCGCAGTTGGTGTCCAGGATGGCAACAACCGGGATGTTCAGCTTCTTGGCCTCGTCAACTGCCAGGTGTTCCTTCTTGGTGTCAACAACCCAGAGGACCGAGGGGGCCTTGGTCAGGTTGCGAATACCGCCGAGGTTCGTCTCGAGCTTGGTGAGTTCACGCTTGAGGAGCAAGAGCTCCTTCTTGGTGTAACCGGAGCCTGCGACGTCCTCGAAGTTGATCTCTTCGAGTTCCTTCATGCGCTGGATGCGCTTGGCAACGGTCTGGAAGTTGGTGAGCATACCGCCCAACCAACGCTGGTTGACGTACGGCTGGCCAACGCGGGTAGCCTGCTCGGCAATTGCTTCCTGAGCCTGCTTCTTGGTGCCGACGAAAAGGACGGTGCCGCCGTGGGCGACAGTAGCCTTGACGAACTCGAAAGCGCGGTCAATGTAGGACAGCGACTGCTGGAGGTCGATGATGTAGATGCCGTTGCGCTCCGTGAAGATGAAGCGCTTCATCTTCGGGTTCCAACGACGGGTCTGGTGTCCAAAGTGGACGCCGCTGTCAAGCAGCTGGCGCATAGTTACGACGGGCATGCCGACGCTCCTTCCGGCAGGTCATTCATGAGAGCGCCCATGGGGCTGCTCTTACCCTGCCAATAGTTGACGGTTGTTTAGCCTTGCCCGGACGGGCGCGGCTCCTGGCATCCATTGCACTTCCCATCCGGGTAAGCCCTTAGGCTCTGCCGGACCGCAGGAGGCGCAATCCTCCGCAGCCTGAAGTTTGTTGGCTTCGCTGGTGGAGGGCTGGATACGCGTAGTCAGTTCGGCGCCCTCGCATATCTGAATGAGACACGATCCTGAACAAGCTTGAGGGCACAGCAAACTGCTCCAACAAGTGTACTACAGCGACCCCCTCCATCTGACCGCGCGGACCTTCGCGTTGTCCACATAGCCAAGGGTCGGGATCGCGGTGCGGGTGCCTAGGCGGAAGGCTTGTCAGATGCTCCTCTTGAAGCCCCTATTGTCCGCATTCCTCGCCATTGCCATCACGGCGGGCCCGTCCAGTCCGGTGCACCCTACGGGGGAACATTGGAGTTGGCCGCTCTCGCCCAAACCTGCGGTTCTGCGGACCTTTGATCCGCCGGACAAACCGTGGCTGAGCGGGCACCGCGGCGTGGATCTGGGGCCAGTGCTCGACGGCGAACCCGTCACCGCGCCTGCGGACGGCGTGGTGACGTTTGCCGGCGTCGTCGTCGATCGGTCAGTCCTTACCATTGACCACGGCAATGGCCTCAAGAGCAGTTTTGAGCCGGCGACCAGTAATCTCAGGCCTGGCGATCCTGTGAGCAAAGGACAAATAATAGGTTCAATTGAGCCGGTTTCCGGGCACTGCGGCAGCAGTCCATGCCTGCATTGGGGGGTGAGACGTGGCGATGAGTACGTCAATCCTTTGGATTTCGTGCAGGACATGCGGCCCTCCATACTGCTGCCACTGGGATGATCAGCCAGCGCCTTGGATTTACGCCGTCACCTTAGACGATTGCGGAAACCCCCGTGATGGCCCGCCCTGTCACCAAGGTATTGATCTCATGGGTGCCTTCGTAGGAGAAGATGGCCTCGGCGTCGGCGAAGACCTTCGCCATCCCATAATCCGTGACGATGCCGTTGCCGCCAAGGATGCTGCGTCCGAGGGCGACGCTTTCACGCATGCGAGCGGTAGCGAATGCCTTTGCAAGGGCTGACTGCTCGTCCTTGGCAACCCCGGCATCCTCAAGCTGGGCGAGGCGAACCATCATCCCAGTGGAGGCCACCGTGTTACCGAGGATTTGCACCAGTTGGTGTTGCACGAGCTGGAATGCTGCCAACGGACGGCCGAACTGCTGACGCTCAACGGCGTACCGGCGCGCGACGTCAAAGGCGGCCATCTGAAGCCCCACCGCCTGCCACGCAACCGCTAGGCGGGTCACCTTGAGGACCTTGTTGGTGTCACGGAAACTGTTGGCGTTGGCCAGCTTGTAGAAGTCCGGCACCACCACGTTGTCCAGGGTGATATCGGCGTTCTGCACGGTGCGCAGCGAGATTTTGTTCTCGATCTTGCTGGCCGAGTAACCAGGCAGTGAGGTGTCCACCAGGAATGCCTTGACCTGGTTATCGGCCACGTCCTTGGCGTAGATGACCACCCAGTCCGAGAAAGTTGCATTGCCGATCCAACGCTTGGCGCCGTTGAGGATCCAACTATCACCGTCCCGCTGCGCCGTGGTCCGGGTTCCGCCAGCCACATCCGAACCACCCAACGGCTCGGTCAGTCCGAAGGCGCCGATCTTCTTCAAGGAGTAGATGTCCGGCAGCCAGGCATCCTTTTGTTCTTGGGACGCCAGCGCCTCAATCGAGCCGGTGAAGAGGCCGTCGTGCACACCCATGAAGGTGGCTATCGACGCGTCGGCGCGGGTGACCTCGGCGTGGAGCATGCCGGCAAACAAGTTGGAGAATCCCTGGCGGCGCACGGGGCTGACAAGGTCCAGCTCACCAAGCTTGGGAATGAGATCCATGGGGAATTCGCCGCGGTTCCAGCAGTCATTGGCGATGGGGGTTACCTCACGGGCCAGGAATTCGCGCACCTCGGCGAGCCGATCGCGCTCCTTGCCCGTCAACATCTGCTCAAAGGCGTAAAAGTCACCGTCAGCATACGGGAGGGTGGCGGCGTCGAATGCAGCGTTGGACATGTTCGCTCCTTCAAGGGTGGCAAGGGACCACAGGGAAAGTTACTGGTCAGTAACATATCGCAGATGCACGTCTTCCCGCAATGGACGCCGCTTGGATCGGCACTACATGGCCGGACACAAAAACGTCCCCCTTCCCACGCATACGCAGGGAAGGGGGACGATCCGGATCTGGTAGGGCTACTCGGACTTGAACCGAGGACCTTAGGATTATGAGTCCCGCGCTCTAACCAGCTGAGCTATAGCCCCTTGGCACCCGCCCAGCCACCGCTTAATCACGGCAGCGGGCAAAGCACTCTAGCAATACTAATGGCTGCCGGGTAGTGCTCCGGTCACACCACCATGTCTTCGTACGAGGCACCGCGATAGAGGTCCTCGAAGGTTTGAAGAGTGCTGTTGATGCTGTGCGGTTCCACCATCTCGCGGCTGAGCTTTCCCATGGCCTTGAGCTGGTCCTCCGGCAGTTCCACGAGCTTGGTGATCTTCGCGGCCAGGTCGTTGCTGTCGTTGGGGGTGAACAGGTAGCCGTTCTCTCCATCGCGGACCAGGTGCGGAAGGGCCATGGCGTTGGCCAACAGCACGGGGGTGGACGCGGACATCGCTTCAAGGGTGACCAAGGACTGCAATTCGGCCGTCCCGGGCATGCAGAAGATATCCGCCTTGATGTACGCCTCGCGCAGATCGTCATCGCTGGCCAGCCCCAGGAACCTGACGCGGTCCCGTAGCCCCAACTTCGCCACTTGGGCTTCAAGGGCAGGACGGACTTCGCCCCCACCGACGATTTCCAGATGGACGTTGAGCTCCCGCGGTGTCTTGGCGACGGCATCGATCAACACATTGATGTGCTTCTCTTCGGCAAGGCGGCCTACGAAGAGAACCGTTGGATGGCCATGCGGCTCAAGGGTCTCACCGGGCTGGAGTTCGTACGCAGAGGAGTCGATCCCATTGGACAGGGGCAGGACTTTGCGAAGGAAGGCGTGCTGGTGCATCGCCTTGGCAGCCAATGGGGTGGGGGTGGTGACGACGTCCGCCTTGCCCATGACCTTGCCCATGTCTTTCCAGGAGATCCGGCCCACAATGTCCTTGAACCACTGCGGGAAGGGCAAAAACGGATTCAGGTTCTCGGGCATGAAGTGGTTGGTGGCAACCACCCTGATGCCTCGCTTTACGGCCTCGTAAAGAACCTGCTCGCCGATCATGTAGTGGCTTTGGATGTGAACCACGTCCGGCTGCACTTTGTCGAACAGGAGGCTGATTTCCTTCTTGATCTCCCAAGGGAAGCAGATGCGGAAATATTCGTGTGTGAACACGCCGTGCGAGCGGAGTCGATGGACCGTGGCCTCATCGCGGAACTCAGTGAAACTCTTGCCCGTGTCCGGCCGGCACGCCAAGACGTGCACATTGTGTCCTCGGGCCGTCATCCCCTTGGCCAAGCGGTAGCCGAACTGGGCAGCACCGTTGACGTGCGGAGGATACGTATCAGCCGCAATCAATAAGGTGAGGGGTTGGGCGGTGTCGGGAATGGTCACGTAGAGAACTCCTGATGGTCACGGTGCGGACAGCATTGATGGTGGTAATGCTGAGGTGTCGCCGATTTGCCGATCCGCGCAGGGCGGGGGCGCAAGGTGCTGCTTTGCCCTAGGCCTTCCGACCGGAGGTCGCCTTCGCTTCTTTCCTGCGCTTGGTGACTTCCGGGTGGTGGCGGCTCAAGGTAATAACCCCCACGATAGCAAGCGAAGCGGCAGCGGCCATGGCGATCGCCATCACGGCGTGCACATCGGGACGAAGCTCACCAAGGATGATGATGCCAATAGCAATGCCCACCATGGGGTCTATGACCGTCAATCCCGCAATGACCAAGTCCGGCGGGCCGCCCGAATAGGCGCTCTGGACAAACCACGAGCCCAGTCCCCCGGCCGCGATGATCGCAATGACGGTGTACCACTGCACGTTGAGCAGGAACAGCCCGTTGGGATCGAGAAGATGCTTGCCGATGATGCGGGTCAGTACGGCAACGAACCCGAACAGGACACCTGCGCCCACAATGTACACAAATGCACTCAGCCGGTGCTTGAACAACACCGCCAAGCTGCCAAAGATCCCCACGGCCAAAGCCAACAACAACACGATGGTCAGCTCGTCCTCGCCGCTGACGTGGTGGTTCTCCTGGGTGACAAAAACGGCCAGCAGCACAAAGAGCGCAGACCCCGTGACGCAGGTACTGATGGCCACCACGGTTGCACGGTTGATACTCAGGCCCTGGTCCTTGGCGTTGACCACCGTGGTGATCACAAGGGCAATGGCCCCGATGGGTTGGACGACAGTCAGCGGCGCAGACACAAGGGCTATGGAGTTCATCACCATCCCCAGGCACAAGAAGAGAAGACCAAGCATCCACCGGGGATTACGCAGGAGCCGAAGGAAGCCATTGGAGCTCAGTGCCAGGCCACCTGTGTCCGCCTTCACGGCACTGCCTTGCCGTTGTGCCCCGATAGCCAGGAAAAAGGCCCCGAGGACGGCCAGGAAAACCGCCAGCCAAACCATCAGCGGCGCCCTTCGTCGTCGTTTTTCAAGTCTTTACCCTTGCGCACGATAGCCCAGAAATAGTTGTAGGCGGCGATCCAATGCCCCACGAGCCCCAAGCCCAGGAAGGTCCACGCGGCAACAAAGTAGACGTCCGTCAATGCGAGGTGCATTTTGGACAGAACCAAAAGCGGGGTGCCAAGCAACAACAGCGCGGTACGGATCTTGCCAACAATGCTCACCGGCAGGTCGGGATGTCCACGGAAATAGAGCAGCGACGCCAGGGCGAGAACAGCGTCCGGCACCATGAGCGCGGCGAGATACCACCACTGCACGACGCCGGCAATCACCAAGGTGACTGCCACCGCCAGGAGCGCCGCGCGGTCTGCCATCGGATCGAGGATCCGGCCCAGTTTGGACGTTTGGTTGAAACGACGCGCAACGTAGCCGTCCACCCAGTCCGTGCTGCCCATGAGGACCAGAACCAACACAGCGAACCCGAACTCCTGCCTGGCCAGCACGAGCCACATGAACAGCGGGACGCCCATGAATCGGAGCACGGTAAGAAGGTTGGGGACCGTGAAGATGAGGTCGTGGTCCACTTGGGGACGGCCGGGCCGAGAACCGGCTCCAATCAACTTCATCCTGTCCCCCTTTCTTCCTGAATGTGCACCGCAGCGGGACGTGACTACTTTTGCAGCAACTTCCTCACGGCAACGATGAAGACCGCAGCGGCAGTTACGAAGGCCGCAAGGTCCTTCCAACGGGCAGCAATTCTTGCCGAGAGGCCGCCGGGAACCGAGCCTCCGAGGCCGGAGATCCGTTCGCCCGCGAATTCCCTGCCCTCCTGGAACTTGCCGTTGGCACTCTCCCACAAGGCCCGTCCCTGTGTCTTGACGTCCAGCTGCTCTCCGAGCTCGTCACGAACACCCGTCAAGTGCTCACGGCGCCTGGTCAAGCGCGAACGCAATTCGGCCTCAGTGGGGGCCTTGACGGCATCCGCTTCCTTGGCCGCTTCCTTGGCTGCCTTTTCCGCCTTGGCCTTTTGTGCGGCAGCTTCCTTCTCAGCCTTAGCTGCCTTGGCGGCGGGCGAATTCGGATCGAGGATCGACGCGTCGAATGCGGACCCTTCTTTCGCGATTCCGAGATCGTGCCTGATACCCCGGATGGTGTCCTCCGGAATCAAGGGCATTGCTTTCTTGAACCTTGCCAGGCCTATCAGCCCTGCAATTGCCACAATCACCAGGAAAAAGGCCGCAACAATCAAAGCCGCAAGCCAGCCCGGCATAATGGTGGCGAGGGCCAGGATCGCGGCCACAACGAGGGCAATGACCAGTAGCGCCAGGAAAACCAGCGCCACGCCAAAGAAGGCTCCGGCAACCCCAAGCTGGGTCGCCTTGCGCTTGAGCTCCACCTTGGCCAAAGCAATTTCGTCGTTGATTTGCCGCGGGGCCAGCCGCGCAACAAGCTTGAGGGTCTTCGGCAAAGTACGAATGGCTGGTCCTTGGCTGGTCCTGCCGGTATGACGTCCACTCATGGGTTCCGCCTAACTGCTTCCTCTGGGCATCGTGTCGGGCGAATGCGGAGGGTTTAATCCCCGCACGCCTGTCCACAAAGCTATCACTGAGGTTCTTCAGCAATTTTCGCCTTGTAACCGCGCCGCGCCATCGCTGCCGCTAATAAATATGACTTGGGCCATAGAATTGGTCTTCGTGACCTCCTCCATCGCCCCAGGCGATTCCCTGAGCCGACGCGAAAAGCTTGTGTACATTGTCCTGTTGGGCGCCCTCACCGCTTTGGGCCCTTTCACCGTGGACCTCTACCTCCCCGCATTCCCGGCGTTGGAGAAGAGCTTTGACGTATCAGCTGCAGCTATTCAGCTAACCCTGACAGGCACCACTGTGGGCTTTGGGTTGGGTCAGCTGGTTGTGGGGCCTTTCAGTGACAAGTTTGGCCGGCGCCTTCCACTAATTCTGGCCACCGGCGTCCACATCGGCTCATCCTTGGGGGCTGCCTTGTCCACGGACATAGGCCTGCTTTCCCTTTTCCGGGTGCTCATGGGGATCGGCGCCGCAGGTGGTGGCGTCGTGGCGATGGCCATGGTCCGGGACCTCTTCCACGGGTACGCGATGGTTCGCATGTTTTCCCGTATGTCGTTGGTCAATGGACTCGCACCGATCCTCGCGCCCATCATTGGTTCCCAACTGCTGCTGATCTTCGCATGGCCCGGCATCTTTGTTTTCCTGGCCTGCTATGGCTTCCTGGTGATCATTGCCGCGATCTTCCTCATCCGGGAAACGCTGCCGGCAGAGAAACGGGGCAAGTCCACGGCCACCGTTCGGCAACGCTATAAGTCGGTGCTGACTGACCGCATTTTTGTAGGCATGCTGATGGTTGGCAGCCTGAACTTCGGTGGTTTGTTTGCCTACCTCTCGGCGTCGACATTCCTGTTCCAAAACGTCTACAGCTTTTCGCCGCAGCAATACGGATTGCTTTTTGGGGTCAATTCCTTGGGCATCGTGGCCGGCGTACAGATCAGTTCACGGTTGATAAAGCGGGTTGCACCACAGTGGATCGTGGCTGGGGCTACCGCTGCCATGTTGCTCATGGCCCTGCTGATTGTCGGCCTGGATCTGGTCCATGCCGGCCTCTTCGGTATCCTCATTCCGCTGTGGTTCTACATCTGCTGCACCGGATTCATGTTCCCCTGCGTCCAGGTCCTGTCCTTGGCCAAGCATGGTGCGCAAGCGGGGACAGCGGCCTCATTGCTGGGCGCCGCGCAGTTCCTGATGGCCGGGATCGTACCGCCGGTGGTTGGTTGGCTCGGCGTCGGCTCCGCCGTTCCGATGGGCGCCGTCCAAGCAGTCTGCATTTCCGGCTCCATGGCCGCACTGTGGTTGGTGGTCCGTCCCCGCACCGTCCCCTCCATCCACTAAGTCCCGTCTCCCAGTTCACTCCCCCAGGCCCCTCACCAGGGCAGCCGAACCCGTAGGCTAGGACGATGACCAAGAAGTCGATGAAGAAACCGCACCGCAACGGCAGGGGCCTTTTCCTCGGCGCCATGTTGGGAGCGATTGCCGGTGCTTTGTTGGGCCGGACGGTAGGCGGAGCGCCCTTCGGGGCGGCATTGGGGGCTGTCATCGGGGCCGCCCTTTTGTACCGCGTCAACCCGGGTCCTTGGAACCGCGACTAACTCTTCCCCAGGCTCGTCCACCCCTTTCCTGCACCCACGCCCGGCGATAAAATTGCCTCGTGCCCCCATGGCAAGACCTGCAGCCGCTTCCATCCCCTTGGCAGCGACGGGATGAACGCATCCTGCCGCTGTGGTGGGACCGGTTGTGCTCGGTCACCAGCGCCCAGTCGGCCGCCCTCTACGCGGCCGGCCTGTTCATGGATGATCGACGGCGGCCCATCGCCCAGTGGTACAACCCCGAGACCGACGCCGCGTTGTTGGTCGCGCCCGAAACATCACCTGAGTGGCCCGTACAGCGGTTCGGCATCTTCTACGCTCCACCCGGTGGCGGATTCACGCGGGTGCACTCCGCACCCCATGAATGGCATCCACGCGACCCGAGGACTCCCCCCACTGAACAAGAGGCCTTCCTCGCCGCGGTTGGCGAAGCCGCACGCTTCCTCCAAGTAGAGATGGATTTCGTGTAGGAAAAGGAGAACCCCGCACCAGCCTTGGCCGGTACGGGGTTCGGTTGCTCCTCCGACTGGACTTGAACCAGTAACCCTTCGATTAACAGTCGAATGCTCTG
>NZ_JARVTA010000027.1:0-1966 GCF_030208915.1 Arthrobacter sp. efr-133-TYG-104 | reverse complement strand
TCAACCGGGCAGCCCCGACCACACGGTCGGGGCTCCCCGCATTTAAACACCACCCGCTCCGACACCCCGACCTAGTGCCGGCGGCCGCGCCGTGGTGGACCGCCGCTAACCGTGCTAGCTTGTTCAGTGATCGTGTCATATCGACTGGAGGTGAGACCCATGAACGCAGTATCCATAGTGGGCGCTCCCTCGCTGTCCACGATTTCGCGACTAAGGTAGTCGCCGTCGGGAGCGTCATTTAGCGCAAAACCGCGAAAGGCGACTCCCATGAACAGAAACCATTCTTCGTCCCTGAACTCCACCCCGACGCCGGCTTCCATTGCCGGGGCTAGTGGACTGAAACGAGCGTTGGTCCTAGGCGGCGGTGGGTCTACAGGCAATGCCTGGCTTATCGGCGTCGTGGCTGGGCTGTATGAGGCTGGGCTCGACGCAACTACGGCGGACTTGACCATCGGAACGTCAGCCGGCTCCACGGCCGCGGCGCAGATCGCGGGTATGTCTCCGACTGAACTTTTGGCGGCCACGCTGGCGCCGTTACCTGTCTCCCGGCAACGCCCCGGGGGAGTCGAGACGCGCGCTAGGCCGGCGGTAGATCATCTGGCGCGTATTAAGGGAATCATCTCTTCGGCCGTAGACGCTGCCGACATGCGACGCAGATTGGGATCGGCCGCATTGGATCTGGATGCGGGTGCCGACGATTCCTGGCAGGCACAGTGGCGAAAAACGGTCGCTTCCCGGCTACCGAACCAAGACTGGCCGGAGCGGGCGGTATTCATCACGGCCGTCGACGCGAAGACGGGTGAACCGGCCGTTTTTGACCGACACAGTGGAGTCGATTTGGTGGACGCCATCGCAGCCAGTTGTTCCAGTGGCCGTCCATACCGGATCGGGGACAACTACTTCATCGATGGCGGTTACCGGTCCAATGCGGAGAATGCGGATCTCGCCGCTGGATTCGGCCGGGTCCTGGTGCTTTCACCGTTCGGCGGCAAGTCCCTGCAGCCAGTGGAGTGGGGCATGCACCTCGCCACTCAGATAGATGCTCTGCGCCAAGGTGGCAGCAGTGTGGCCACAGTATTTCCCGACAGCGACGCCGAACACATGTTTGGAGTAAACGCCATGGACCTTTCGCTTCGTCCCGCCGCCGCGCAAGCCGGGTACGAACAAGGAAGAGCCCAAGCGGCAACGCTCAAGGAACTCTGGAGCTGATACCAGCAAGGGCCCTCACTTTTTACGTGAGGGCCCTTCTGCTTTCGCGTACTCGTGGTGGGTTCCCGGAGGGAACCTGCTAATCAACTGGCCGGTGACTTTGCGGCCTTGGCAGCTGCTTTTGCTGCCTGCTTGCTGGCGCGCACTTTGGCCAACGACGCCGGGTCAACTATGTCGGCGACCGACAGGTAAGAGCCCTGTTCGCCATAGTGGCCGGATGCTTCCCTCCACCCTTCAGCCCGGAGCCCGCATTGTTTCCCCAGCAACGCCAGGAAGATCTTTGCCTTCTGTTCTCCGAAGCCAGGTAAAGCCAGGAGGCGCCGGAGCACTTCAGCGCCGTCGGGATTGCCGCTTGTCCAGATTGCCGCTGCGTCTCCATCCCAATCACGGTGCACTGTCTCCGCCAGTGCTTGGACCCTGCCCGCCATGGATCCCGGGAATCTATGGACTGCCGGCCTTTCCTTGAAAACTTCGACGAACTCGGCGGGGTCGTACTCGGCGATCGCGGCCGGGTTCAGCGACCCCAAGCGCGCGCGGATTTTCTCAGGCCCGGCGAAGGCCGATTCCATGGTGACTTGTTGGTCCAAGAGCATGCCCGTCAGTAGCGCGAATGCGTCGTCGCTGAGTAGCCGGTCCGCGGTGGGATCTCCTGTGATGTGCAGTTCCATGGGTCCCATCCTCCCACCAGTTGCAGCTCCTGTCTGGGCTGCCGTGGGTGGTGTTTGTGGGTGGATTTGCGTTGGTGTGGTGGGGCGTG
>NZ_JARVTA010000011.1:0-160957 GCF_030208915.1 Arthrobacter sp. efr-133-TYG-104 | reverse complement strand
CCCGAGGTCCGAAAACGGGCAGTCATCGGCATGAACGCCCAACTTAAACGGCTCAGACCCGCAGCCCTGTCCCGGCAAATCCTCGCCCTGACCGGTGAACTGGAAGCCCAGGCCAAAGCCAAAGCACCAGCAAGGGACTACAAAACCAACGCCTGGTTCAACAAGGCCCCGAAACGGGCCTTTTCACATGAGGCAACGAACCACGCTTCCCGGACCTATTGACGTGAGGCAACAGGGGATTTGCTATCGGCCGAAAAAGACTCGACACTTAGGTCCCGGCAAAAAGTAGACTAAGGCATGGACGAGATGAGCGTTGATTTTGCGGTGCCTGAAGATGTTTCCGCGTCCGATGACATTTCGGTCCCTGAACAGCTGCAGGACCTGGTCATTGACAGCGATGACGTGGGTGGCTTCCTCCATGAGCTTGCTGCATTCTCAGCGGCGGCAGTGTCCGAGGCCGTGGGCATGGATGTTCTTTGTGGCATCACGTTGAGTCGCCGTCGGCGCACCGCAACGGTGGCCGGCAGTACCCATGAGGCGCGGCTGATTGACCAAGTTCAGCAAGAGTACGGCGATGGTCCGTGCCTGGAAGCGATGCGCCACCATGCCACCGTCCACGTTCCGGATACGTCCAAGGAGGAGAGGTGGCCGGAGTACTGTGGTGTCATCGCAGAGCGGGGCCACATGGCTGCCCTCTGTGTTCCGTTGGAACTTGATGAAGGTGCCACAGCGGCGCTGAACTTCTTTGCGCCGCAAGCCAATGTGTACGACGAGCAAACCATCCGAAACTGCGAAGCTTATGCCTCCCAGGCGGAGCGTTCCCTGAGGTTGGCCGTCCGGATCGGCGTGAAGCAGCAGCACGCGGAAGACCTCAAAGAGGCCATGCAGTCCCGGACTGCCATCGACCTCGCGAGCGGCATCATCATGGGCCAGAATCGGTGTACCCAGGAGGAGGCGTTCCAGATCCTCAAGAAAGCATCGAGCACCCGCAACCTGAAGCTCCGGGATGTCGCTGAGTCTTTGATCAAGTCCGTTTCCAACCGCGCTCCAGTGGCGCACTTTGAGCCGTAACGGAGCCATGCACGGCCTCTCACTTGTGACGGCCGCCACTTTTGCACTACATTTTAGGTGGGTTAAGCAGATAGCCCTTGGAGCCTCATGACGTGGTGCCATCCTCAGATGGTCCAAGAACTGCACCTAAGCGCCGTGGTCACTATCGGCCGGCCCCCAGCGTGCATCCTTGTAGGACTCCAGCAGGAGCAAAGGAGAATGGCAATGACGCTTGGATCCGCACTTCCCGCCCCAAAGCCTGAGAGCCGCTTGAAAACCGCACGCCGCACGGCCTCCGCAACGGCTGAGACTGCTGCGCCGCCATGGTGCACGGTCTGCGACACTGACTCATACATATTTGTGGAAACGGTGGTCGAAGCCGAACCGAACCGGTCCCATGTGGTTGAAGTGAGTTACACCTGCAGCGAATGTGACACGTTTTATGCCCACGCAGTCCGTTTGGAGCAGCTAGTCCCTGAGATTCAGCGGGATTTCCTCTCCACCTCCGCCGCCGGACTGTGGTTCAGCTGCACTCATTGCGGCGAGCCCATGACTTTGGGGCGCCCGGCGGAACAGATCATCGCGGCGCCCCGCAACACTGATGATCCGGACAATCCGAGCCTTCTGGAGGTGTATCTGCAGACCCAGGTGCTCCACTGCCGTTGCGGATTCCAGATGGAGGTTCCCCGTCCCGTCGGTTGACCACCGTCTCAATTTGATCATCGTCGGGAGGGGCGGCTATGCGGACGTTCGGGGTGGAAGAGGAACTGCTGATCGCAGATCCCCTCGCGGGTACGCCGCTGGCCTTGGCCGGCAGCATGCTGGACATCGCGGCCCTGGCTGAGGCGGATCCGGACGCCGGACCTTCGCTGAAGTCAGAGTTCAAGCAGGAACAAATCGAGGTCAACTCCCGCCCGTGCAGCACGGCGGCGCAGTTGTGGACGGAAATCTGCGCCGGCCGTGCCTTGGCCGATGAGGCCGCAAGCGAGCTGGGTGCCCGGGTAGCTGCGCTGGCCACTCCCCCTGTTTTCCACGCGACGCCCACGGCGGGGAACGAACGGTATGCCACCATGGGTACCGCCTTCGGTCTGATCGCCCGGGAGCAGTTGACGTGCGGTTTCCACATTCACGTGTCCGTGGAGTCATCCGAGGAAGCCGTGGGGGTGCTGGATCGCATGCGCCACTGGCTCCCGGTACTCCTGGCGTTAAGTGCCAATTCCCCCTTTTGGATGGGCGTTGACACCGGCTTCGACAGCTACCGAACCCAGATCTGGAACCGGTGGCCCACTGCTGGACCCATGGATGTGTTCGGATCAGCCGAGGCATACCGGGCCGTGCTGACCGAACTTCTGGGCACGGGCGTCCCCATGGACGAGGGAATGATCTATTTCGATGCCCGCCTCTCCAGGGGCCAGCCCACTGTTGAGCTGCGGATCACCGACGTCTGCCTGGTTCCCGAGGATGCCCTGACCTTGGCGGTCATGGCACGCGCCTTGGTGGAAACATCGGCGGCCGCATGGCGTCGGGGGGAGCCGCCGTCGAGCACTAAGACGGCGGTGCTTCGCATGGCCAACTGGAAATCCAGCCGCTTCGGCATCAACGAGCAACTATGGCACCCCGCGGAGGAGAAACCGTTCCCGGCAGCGGATGTGGCCGGAGCGTTACTCCGGCACATCCGCCATGCCCTGGTGGAGGCCGGCGACCTGGCGCTGGCGCGCCGCGGCGTTGCCAGCATCCTCCGCCGCGGTACAGGGGAGAGGCTCCAGCGGCAGGCATACAGGCGGCGCCTGCGGCTGCCGGACGTCGTCTCCGCTGCCATTGCGTCCACCCACCATTACGGCGATCGGACTGACGCCGGCTTGCTGAGCCGCTAAGCCAACGGCACCGTACGACGGCGGCAACTAGCCTTGGTTGATACGGATCATGTTGCCGGAGGGGTCGCGGAAAGCACAGTCACGAGGACCCCACGGCTGGTCGATCGGTTCCTGGAGGACCTCGGCGCCGGAGGCGCGCAAAGACTCGAACGTGGCGTCCAGGTCATCGGAGTTGAAGACAAGCATGGGCATGACGCCCTTGGTCACCAATTCCTGGATGGCGTCGCCGTCGGCCTGCGAGCGGCCGGCGTGCGGCGGGGAAAGGACAATTTCCAGTTCGGGTTGGGCGGAACTGCCCAGCGTGACCCAACGCTGCCCGTCAGAGCCGACGTCGTTACGGACCTCAAGGCCTAGGGCGTCCCGATAGAAGGGGAGTGCCTGGTCGACGTCGTTGACTGTTACGTGTGTGTACTTCAATGAAATGTTCATGTTTCACACGCTATTGCAGCTTTGACGTGGGCGCTTCTTCAATCCTGCTCAGGTTTTCCGGCTCTTGCGCTGCTGCTCGACGACGGCCGTGCCTGTCCGGCCTGGTGTGCTGCTTCGCGATGCAACTGGGCATGGCCTTGGCCGCATGGTGCTCGCGACCCCGGTAGTCGCTGGGGGTGATGCCTACGATTTCCGTGAAGCGGGTGCTGAATGAGCCAAGGGAAGTACAGCCGACCTCCATGCATGCGTCGGTGACGCTAATCCCTGCGCGCAGGAGCGCCATGGCCCGCTCGATCCGACGCGTCATCAGGTAGTTGTAGGGAGATTCCCCGTAGGCTGCCTTGAACTGGCGCGAGAAATGCGCGGGGGACATCAGCGCGCCGGCGGCCATGGTGGGCACGTCCAGCGGCCGGGCGTATTCGCGATCAATGAAATCGCGTGCGCGACGCAGATGGGCCAGATTGGCCAGTTCCTGCGGTGTCATGGCGTCAGTCTACTAGTCTCTTTCCATGGATTCAGTGGTGTGGTCGAAGCCCGAAAGCGAGCGTCCCGGCACGCCGTTGCTGGTGATGTTGCACGGTTACGGCACCAGTGAGCAGCGGATGGCGAACCTTTTCCCGCACCTGCCGGGTGAGTTCACCTGCGCGGCGTTACGGGGCCCGAAAATTATCGGGGACGGCCACGGTTGGTTCCTGCTGGATTACTTCCTGACCAACGATTTCGCGGACGTCATCACGTCCACCAACAGGGTTTTCGACTGGATCAACTCCGCCAAAGGGGACCACAGCAGCGTGTGCCTGTTGGGCTACTCCCAAGGAATGGCCATGGCCAGCACACTGCTGCGACTGCGACCCAAGGAGTTCGCGGCCACGGTAGGATTGTCAGGGTTCGTCATGGACAATGATCTCTTGGGCCTCAGTGAATCCTTCGATACGCCGCCTCCGTTTTTCTGGGGGAGGGATAAGGCCGATCCAGTGATTAACCAAGACGCCATTGCCCACACCAAGGAGTGGCTGAACGCGAACACGGCGCTCACAGCCCGCACGTATCCCGGAATGGGACATCGCATTGAGCAAGCCGAGTTGGTGGATGTCAGCGCGTTCTTGAAGTATTACGCCCTCAACCAGCGAATCTGAACCCGCGAAGAGCCGTCTCACCAGCGCATTCTTCAGCGCCCTTGTGGAACGAAATTGTAAGCGCTTACACTTTGGGCTGTTGCCTGAAACCATCACACGCGCCTTAGGCGCGGAACGGAACCACACATGACCGATCACCGTAACGCCTGGACGGGCGCCAAGGCGTTGTTGTTCGACCTCGACGGCGTGCTCACACCCACCGCGGTTGTTCATGAGCAGGCATGGAAAGAGCTGTTCGACGGGTATTTGGCTGATGCAGGACATCCGCAGGGATACCGCGAAAGTGACTACTTCGATCACATCGATGGCAAGCCGCGTTTCGACGGCGTCCGGGACTTCCTCGCATCCCGGGCAATCACCTTGCCCGAAGGTCCGGTCAACGACCATCCGGACCATGAGACCGTGCAGGGTTTGGGCAATCGAAAGAATGCCATTTTCAGCGGGATTGTGGACTCCCGAGGCGTGGAACCGTACCCCGGATCCGTCAAGTTCATCAACGCCGCCGTCGAACTGGGGTTGAAAGTGGCTGTTGTCTCCTCATCCCGGAACGCGCCAGCGGTCCTGAGGGCCGCAGGACTGGACCACCACTTCGAGGTGGTGGTGGACGGACAGGTGGCTGCCGCCGTCGGGCTTCCCGGCAAGCCGGACCCGGCCACGTATGTTTACGGCGCGGGTCTGTTGGGCGTTCCGGTGGAGGAATGCGTAGTGGTCGAAGACGCGGTGTCCGGCGTTCAGGCCGGTGCGGCGGCTGACTTTTTCGCAGTGATCGGCGTCGACCGGGGGGCGGGCCGCCAGACACTGCTTGAGGCTGGTGCCACTTTGGTGGTCGAGGACCTCAGCGATCTTCTCTAAACCTACTTTTTTCGAAGGATCCACCCGCCCATGGCACTCATTACCTCTGATCGCATGCGTTTTCCGTGCGAGCCCTGGAAGCTCGTTGAGAGCGTCCACGTCCCCGGTGACGAAGGAACGCTTGAGACCCTGTTCGCCCTTGGCAATGGCCACCTTGGCATTCGCGGCGCCCATGCCGCGGCAGGCGACGGGGAGCTCCCGGGTACCTTCATCAACGGATTCCATGAGATTTGGGATATCAAGCACGCCGAGAACGCCTATGGGTTCGCCCGTACCGGACAGCGGATCGTGTATGTGCCGGACGCGAACAACTTCACGGTTTCGATCGACGGCGAGGTTCTCAGCCTGGCGGAATCCACAGTGGTGGACTACCGCCGGAGCGTGGACTTTTCCACAGGCGTGTACGAGGTAAGCACCACGTGGGCGTGCCGCTCGGGCGCTACCGTCACCACGGCGGAGCGCCGCGCGGTAGGGTTCGATTCCCGCGGGTGCCTCGGCCTGGAACTGTCCATCAGCGCTGACCGGGACGTGTCCGCGGACATCACCTCCGGCGTCGTGAACCGGCAGGACCAGCCCGTGGAGGACCACTCGGTCCACGATCCCCGCCGCTCCGGCCGGCACGCGGGCCGCGTGTTGCTTCCCTTGTACCTGAACGGCGTCGATGGTTCCCTGCGTCTGGCGTGGGAAACGGCGGAGTCACGCCAACGAGTGGCCATAGCCGTGGATCACTGGATCTCGGCAGAAGTGCAACCGTTTGAGACGGCGGTAGGGGAGGACGACTCATCCGTCCGTTACGTTCTGGCTATCCATGGCGGCGAACAGTTCCGTATGGAAAAGACTGTCAGCTATGTAGTGGCGGGATCATCGAGCGACGCGGAGGATGTTGGCGAGGCACTTGCCGCGGAGGCGGAAGCCAACCTCGTACCGTTGTCTGAGATCCTCGCCCAGAGCACGGCGCACTACGACGAATACTGGACCACGGCGGACGTTTCCATCGGGGGTCAGCCGGAGCTTCAGCAGGCTGTCCGCTGGGCATTATTCCAGCTCGCCCAAGCCACGGCGCGTGCCGGCGTAGCTGGCATTCC
The DNA here is from genome assembly GCF_030208915.1 of Arthrobacter sp. efr-133-TYG-104. Classification (NCBI taxonomy): domain Bacteria; kingdom Bacillati; phylum Actinomycetota; class Actinomycetes; order Micrococcales; family Micrococcaceae; genus Arthrobacter; species Arthrobacter sp. efr-133-TYG-104. Next base: position 154,531 of record NZ_JARVTA010000011.1, on the reverse strand, counting down.
GGCCAAGGGAGTGAGCGGATCGGGGTACGAGGGTCATTATTTCTGGGACCAAGAGGTCTACCTCCTGCCCTACCTGACCTATACCAACCCCTTGGGTGCACGGAAGGTCCTCGAATCACGGCACGCGATGCTGCCCGATGCCAGGATTCGCGCCAAGGAACTCAGTGTGGACGGGGCGCTTTTCCCGTGGCGGACCATCAACGGGCTTGAGGCCAGCGCCTATTACGCTGCAGGAACCGCCCAGTTCCACATTGCCGCTGCTATTGCCTTCGCGGCCAACAGGTACCAATGGGCCAGCGGCGATGACACGTTCGGCCCTGACTTGGGCGCCGAGTTGTTGATTGAAACGGCCCGGATGTGGGCTTCGCTGGGCTTCTTCGGCAAGGACGGGATGTTCCACATCCACGGTGTCACGGGCCCCGATGAATACACCGCTGTTGTCAACGACAACCTCTACACCAACGTCATGGCGCGCTTTAATTTGCGGACCGCTGCGGCCCTGGAGAACGAGGGCATCGCCGAGACAGAGCGGATGGTGTGGCGGCAGGCCGCTGAGCGGATGACCTTGCCCTACGATCCCCATGTTGAGGTCTTCAGCCAGGACAACGATTTCATGACCTTGGAACCGTGGGACTGGAACACCCCGAAGTCCAAGTACCCGTTGCTGCTGAACTTCCACCCGCTGGTGATTTACCGGCACCAAGTCCTCAAGCAGGCCGACACGGTGCTCGCCATGTTCCTTCAATGGCAGGACTTCACCGCGGAGGAAAAGCAGCGCGCCTTCGACTTCTACGATCCCATCACCACCGGCGACTCCACGTTGTCCGCATGCGTGCAGGGCATCATGGCGGCGGAAGTGGGCTACAACGATGTGGCGTTGCAGCACTTCACAGACGCGCTCTTCATCGACCTCGACAACTCCCACGGCAACACCATCGACGGCGTCCACATCGCCTCCACAGGTGGTATCTGGAGCTCCTTGGTCTGCGGATTCGCAGGCATGCGAGACCAGGGCGACGTCCTGCGTTTCGACCCCCGCCTGCCCGCAGAATGGGAGGGGTTGTCCTTCAGCCTCAAAGTCCAGGGCCGCCTGCTGACCGTAGAGTTGGTCCCGGGTTCCATGGTGCTCAAGCTATTTTCCGACCCGGACTACAGCGCCGAACCACTCCCCGTGAATGTGCGCGACCAGCACATCACTGTTGGCGTGGACGCCGTCACCGTGCCCGTGGACGACGTACCGGTTCCACCGCCGTCGATCTTTCCCAGCGTTTTCCCGACGGCGGGACTGCCCATAGTGCGTTAGTCGGCAGCATGCGTTAGTCGGCAGCGTGCGGTAGTCGCCCGCGGTAGCGGTGCGCCGGGGTAGAGCAGTCTCATTGCGCAGCGAGGTCCGTGGTGGTGAGGCGCAACCATAGCCACAGCCGTTTTTGGGGATCATTGAGGTCAATGGTGAAGTCCTCAGCCAAGCGACCAACGCGGTAGCGGACCGTGTTGTTGTGGACATGGAGTTGCGCGGCCATGGCGGAGATGTTGCCGTTAGTGGCCAGATACGCCCTTAAGGTGTCCAGGTAGTCTGTCTGCTGCTCTGCGTCCCGGGCTTGGATCCGTGCGATTTCGTCCGCGCCGGCAAGCCCGTTGTCTTCGATGAACTTCCCTATTTTCAGGAGGTTCAAGGGAATTTGGAAGTCCTCGAACAAGGCAACCCTTGGGCCGGCAATGCCCCGGGCCCGCTGGCTGAGCAGGTGGTTCATGGTGTGCACCGCCTCTGACCTGGAGCGGGGGAGGTCCTCTACCCTCGCGGCGATCCCGCCTACGGATGCGATCAGTGGAAATGAGCTGATGGTGTGCGAATACGCTTCGATTTCCTGGATGATCCGGGCGTGGACAGCCCGCGGGGAGCTGCCCTGGCTTGGCAAGAGCGCGTAAACCACCGAGCCAAGGAGCGCACTGTGGCTGGTGCTGAATTGCACGTTACATACCGTGGTGACCAGGTGCAGCAGGCGGTGCAGGTCCCGCACGGACTCCAGGCTCCCGGTTTCCGGGCGGGCGATGGAGAAGGCAGCAACCGCCAGCCCATTGGCCGCATCCAAACCCAGCTGCGCCGCTGCAAAGGAAGCGTGGGGTGCATCATCCATGAGCGTTCGGATGAGGTCGGCGTTGCGCCTTTCCCCGAAGTCGGACGCAGAGCGGGCGTGGAGCATGTGCAGCCCGGCCAACGGTGCCATCCTGTCCAGCGCTACCAGTGAAGCTTCTCGCCGCTCTTCTCCCGGGTCGATGATCCAAATCGAGCCCAACAACTCACCGCCGGCCCGGACAGCCAGCGCGAGCCGCGCCATTCCGTCGTCGAGCGCCGGCACCATTACCGCCCCAGGGGCGGCATAAACGGCCTTGAAGTCGTTGTCGAAGGCCGGCTGGGTGGTTTCCTGCAACGTGAGGGTGGTGATTCTGCGGAGTTCGTCAATCGGCTGCCCGGGCAACGTTGAGTAGCCAAGAATGCGGCCGACCGGGTCCACGATGCTCGCTGCGCCGTTGGTGATGGAGGCGGCGGCGTTGGCGAAGGCGTACAGGTCCCCAAGCCGGACTCCAGAGACGGAATCAGCTGCAGCACCCATCACGGAGGCCCGCGCGAGGGCCACCAATCGCGTCCAGTCGGCCGCGTCGGGTGCCACCAGGACCGCCAGGCTGTGACGGACGGCGGCCGCGCGCAGTTGCTCCATCAATGCGCCGTGGGCTTTGACCACCACGGCAGCGGCGTTGCTGTTTGCGGCCCTGTGGAGGAGTTGATCGAAATCCGGGGATCCGTAACTGCATCCGACGGCGAGGATGATCCGGTCATCCACACTGGACCAGTTGTCCAGGGGGTCGTACATCAGGACATCGGAAACCGGGTGTCCGAGGTTCTCCGGCGTCGGGTTGGCGTGCACGAGGTCTGCCTGCATGAGTTGGATGCAATCGGAGAGCCTCACCACGGATTGCTGCATCCCCGGTTCGGCGGGCCGCGGCATGATCTCTGACGGTGATTCTGGCTCCATCTATGGAAGTTATCACAAGCCACAGGCGGATGTTGTAGAGGTATTCACATATAGAGTCGGGGAGATTTGGGTCACCATTGGGAAAGGCGCTGGACGACGTACCTCCAGCCGGAACAAACCGGAACACACCGGAACCCAAAGGACTCACTATGAAACTCAAAGACATCAAGGCGCTTGCCTCGGTGCAGGGCCCGGCCCGCTCGGTCGAGGAGCGCTTGTCCAGGAGCTGCTACAGCGTGGAAGACGTGCGAAAGCTTGCCGTCAAGCGCCTGCCTAAGAGCATCTTCGAATACATCGAAGGCGGCGGCGAGGACGAGGTTTCCCTCCGCCGCAACCGCTCCTCCTACAACGACTGGTCCTTCCTGCCCAAGTGGGGCTCCGTGGACAACCTCGACCTCAGCACCACCATCCTCGGCGGCCCCTCGGCCATGCCGGTGACTCTCTCGCCCACAGGCGGCACACGGCTGTTCCACCCCGATGGTGAGTCCGCCGTCGCCCGTGCTGCGCTCGCCGCGGGGGTTCCGTATGGCCTGGCCCACCTGAGCACCACCACCATGGAGGACGTCAGCGCAGCGGCGCCGGGGCTTCGCAGGTGGTTCAACCTGGAACCCACCTCGGACAAGGGGCTGCTGCAGGCCGTACTGGACCGGGTGTCCAAAGCCGGGTACGAGGCACTGATGGTGAACGTGGATTGCCGGGCCATCGGGCACCGGGAGCGCGATTACCGCAATGGATTCACCGCGCCGCCGTCCATCAAGCCCAAGACGGTTGTTGAAGGAATCCTGCACCCCTCTTGGGCCCTCGGGTTCATCGCAAACGACGCAATCGCCTTTCCAAACCTGGACGCAGAGGTGCCGGTAGGTCCGCTCGCCAGCTCGCCGGATATGTGGCGGACGCTGCTTGCGGGCTCATATGAACCCACCGACTGGGATGACATCCGGGACCTGCGTGAGCGCTGGAACGGTCCGATCGTCCTCAAGGGCGTGGTGAACCCGAACGACGCCGCGTTGGCTGCCTCCTTGGGGATCGATGCCCTCCAGGTCAGCAACCATGGCGGACGGCAGCTTGACCATATGGCCGCACCGCTGGATGTCCTCCAAGACATTGCCCATCGGACCGCGGGGCAGCTGGAGATCATTGTCGACGGCGGCATCCGCCGGGGCTCCGACGTCGTGAAGGCGCTGGCTTTGGGCGCGGATGCGTGCTCCATTGGCCGGCCATATCTCTATGGCCTTGCCGCTGCCGGGCAGGCCGGTGTTGCGCACGTCCTGAAAATGTTCCATGCCGAAATCACGCGCACCATGATGCTCCTCGGAGTGACCACCATCGAGGAACTTCGCTCTGAAGGCCGGGATTTGATCCGGCACCGCAATGACGCCTTCAAAAGCACTGAAACCCACGTAATCCCCGAGGCCCACTTGGGCCTTGCAGAAATGAGGACCCCCTGATGAACATTCCCCCATTAGCCCGGCGGGCTCGGTTCGCGTTGCCGGCAGTCGTTGCCTCCGCGGCCCTGCTTTTGTCCGCGACGGCGTGCAGCCCGGCCGGCAGCGCATCGGCGTCGAACCCCTCCACAGGCTCCGCCTCGGACACCAGCGTGCCAACGTTGGCCGTGAACCAGGCCGCCGCCGATCTTCTTCCGGCGTCGATCAAGTCTTCCAAGGTGCTGCGGGTAGCGATCCCCACCAATGAGCCGCCCACGCAGTTCTACCGCGAAGGCACGCAGGAAATGACAGGAACCAACCCGGACGTGGCGCGCCTCATCGGTGAGGCCTTGGGTGTCAAAGTGGACATCCAGGTGACCAACTTCGACTCCATCATTCCCGGCCTGGCAGCAAACCGTTATGACATGACCGTGTCCTCGATGACCCCCACCACCAAGCGCATGGAGGTCCTGGACTTTGTTGATTACATGCAGATCGGCAATGCGATTGCCGTTCCCAAGGGCAACCCGGCCGGTATCAAGGACGAGCACGCGCTGTGCGGCAAGAAAGTTGGTCTCCTGACCGGCTCCTACCAGCTGACCGTGAACGTGCCCGACTACGACAAGGAATGCACCGCGGCCGGCAAGGAAACCATCCAGCGCAACGAATTCCAGGACACCCGCCAAGCCATCTCCGCCCTGACCAGTGGCCGGCTGGACACCGTGCTGGCCGATTCGCCCATCCTCAACTTCGCGGCCACCCAGAACCAGCAGATCGAGGTGGCCGCAACGTACGAGTTCGCACCTGTAAGTGTGGGTGTGCCCAAGGAGTCCGGCTTGCTGAAATCCGTCTCCGCTGCATTGTCCGCGGTGATCAAGAGTGACGCGTACACCAAGGTTCTTACGAAATACGGCCTTGAGAAGAGCGCCATCACCGATGCCCGCGTTAACTTCGCCCAGTAATGCACGCGACCACTAAAAGGGTGACGACCATGCAAAACCAACCTCCTGTCCCTGATGCCAAGGCATTTGAGACCCAGACTCTTACCAGCCGCGCCTCGGCCGACGCGGTCGCCGAGGATTCCATCCCCGTGGTGCCCCTGAGGCACCCGGTCCGCCTGGTCCTTGCGGTGGTGCTCATTGTGGTGGCTCTCAGCGCGGCCTGGGATGTAGCCGTCAACCAGCGCTATCACTGGGACGTTGTCCTGTCCTATCTGTTCGCGCCACAGATCCTTGCCGGAGCGGGACTGACAATCGTGCTGACGGTGGTGTCCATGAGCGTAGGCATTGCCCTCGGTACGGTGCTGGCCATCATGAGGCTCTCAGCCAACCCGATCCTGAGCACCATCAGCCGCGGCTACATCTGGTTCTTCCGCGGCACACCGTTGCTGGTCCAGCTGATTTTTTGGTACAACATCGCCGCGCTTTACCCGGTGATCGCCTTCGGCCTCCCCTTCGGCGGCCCGTCCATGATCCTGGGATCCGCGAACGTCTTGATCACTCCCTTGGGGGCCGCCCTCTTGGGCCTGAGCCTGAACGAAGCTGCGTACATGGCTGAAATCATCCGTGGTGGCATCGGTTCCGTGGACAAGGGGCAGTACGACGCCGCCCGAGCCCTCGGAATGAGCGGCGGCAAGCTCATGAACAGGGTGATCCTGCCCCAAGCCATGCGGGTTGTCTTGCCGCCCACCGGGAACCAGGTCATTTCGATGCTGAAGGGAACCTCATTGGTGAGTGTCCTGGCGATCTCGGACTTGCTGTACTCGGCGCAGATCATCTACGCAAACAACTACCAGACCATTCCGCTGCTCATCGTTGCCAGCCTCTGGTACCTGCTCATGACCACCGTCCTGAGCTTCTTCCAAAACAAACTTGAACGCCGGTACGGCCGTGGCTTCGACTCCGCGCCGCGACGCAGCCGCAAGCCTAAGACAAGGACAGCATAATGACTACCGCCATGGTGGAAGCCCGGGGAGTCCGGAAGAACTTCGGTGTTATCGAAATCCTGAAAGGCATCGACCTGAGGGTGGAAAAGGGTTCGGTGACGTGCCTGATCGGACCTTCCGGATCAGGCAAGACCACCTTCCTCCGCTGTATTAACCACCTTGAGAAAGTCGACGCCGGACGCCTGTACGTCAATGAACACCTGGTTGGCTACGCCGAACGCAACGGCAAGCTGTACGAGATGAAGGAACGCCAGACGGCGCGCTCGCGGCTGAACGCCGGCATGGTGTTCCAACGCTTCAACCTCTTCCCGCATATGACGGTACTGGAGAACATCATCGAGGCTCCGGTCCATGTGCTGGGCCGCCCGCGCAAAGAGGTGGTAGTGGAGGCGCAGGCCTTACTGGACCGTGTTGGGCTGGGCGACCGTGGGAGCTCCTACCCGCAGGAGCTCTCCGGCGGGCAGCAGCAGCGCATCGCGATTGCCCGGGCACTGGCCATGAAGCCCCAGCTGATGCTCTTTGATGAGCCCACTTCTGCCTTGGACCCGGAATTGGTGGGCGAAGTGCTGGACGTCATGAAGGCGCTGGCCGAGGCCGGAATGACCATGGTGGTGGTCACGCACGAACTTGGATTCGCCCGGCAAGTGGCTGATCAGGTGATTTTCATGGATGGCGGAGTGGTGGTGGAAAGCGGTCCGCCGGAGGAAGTCCTGGACAACCCGCAGCAGGAACGCACCAAGGCCTTCCTTTCCAAAGTCCTCTGAAAACTACGCACAGAACTACTAGAACAACTAAAACTCCGTACGAAAACCCGAAAGGCAGCCAATGTCCCGTCAGCAAGTCATCACCGACCTCGCGCCCGGCCCCGCAGGCCCCTACTCACAAGCCATTGTGGCCAATGGTTTCCTTTACACCGCCGGGCAGACGCCGCACGATCCCATCACGGACGAGCGCGTAGGCATCACCATCGAAGAGCAAACCATCCAGGCCATGAAGAACTTGGGGGAGGTCCTTCGGGCTCATGGTCTCGACTTTTCCCACGTAGTGAAAGCGACAGTGCATTTGCACCATCCGGGGCGAGACTTCGACGGCTTCAACACCATCTATGAAAAGTACGTCGTTGCCCCCTACCCGGCGCGCACCACCGTTGGTTCTTTCCTTGGCGACTTCCTGGTGGAGATCGACGTCGTGGCGGCCATTCCTTAGGCCCGCGCGGGAAAGTCCCGGCCCCGCCTGATGCGTACTGCGCATTGGGCGGGGCTTTTTCATGCGCTGCCTACCGCGTTCAGGCTGCCGGCTGCGCCGAATCGGCCGGCTGCGCTGAATCAACAGGCTCCGCTTGGTCAGTTGGGCAGCTTTCGTCCGGCTGACGACGGCGGTCCAGTTCGTCGTTGATAAGTTGCAGGAGCGCTTGGGCCGGCTCGGACAAGTGATGGGTGTCCGGCGAGCCCAGCTGGTCGCAATGAATCAGGACGTGGCGTATGCGTTCAAGTTCGCGCGACGGAACCAGGGGCCAGCGATGAAATAGCTCTCGAACGGCGATGGCGCCCAGTAAAGCATCCGGTTTGTGGGCCGCTTTGTGGTGTCCTGCTGCTCTGCGTCGAGCAACGGTGGCTGCGGACGGCGTGACTCCGTGGGCCAGGAGGTTTTCCGCTTTAGGGATGCTGGGGGTCATCTGGACCTCCCGAAATAGTGCGAAGGAAGCCGACTGCGTGACTTGAAACCAGCATACATAATGTGACTTACGTCATGTCAATGATGTCGCCCGGGTTACAAGTCGGAATCAGGCCTTCCAATCGTAAGTATCCTTATGATATTTTCCGAGGAGTCGAGACCTATTATTCCGGTCCCGGCCTTTCAGGATTTCGAGCCGTTGCCCACTGAGGAGAACCATGACATCCACTAATAGCCCCGTTCGAAACCGCACCACCATCCAACGTGCAGCCCAAATCGTGGGTGCCGTATTCCTGCTCGTCGGTGTCTTGGGCTTCATTCCCGGCATCACCGCCGATTTCGGATCCATGTCCTTTGCCGGACATGATTCGGGGGCGCTGCTTCTGGGAATCTTCCAAGTTTCCATCCTGCACAACATCGTGCACCTCCTCTTCGGCATTGCCGGACTGATGATGGCAGGTACACCCGGACAATCCCGGAACTTCCTTGTGGGAGGCGGGGTCATCTACTTGGTTTTGTGGATCTACGGCTTGTTGATCAACCATGATTCGGCTGCCAACTTTGTTCCCGTGAACTCTGCGGACAATTGGTTGCATTTCCTGCTGGGTGTGGGAATGCTGGCTCTCGGGCTCATCCTTAGCCGCCGCACCACGGCTGACCGGACGGGGACCACTACCGCGCGTTGATCCGCAGGCACGCGCCCGGTAACCCCGGGCGCGTGCATTCACTTTTCTTTTACACGCGTTCGAGCTCTGCATTCGCAGCGGCGTGACTTAGTATCGTTTTGCTAGTGAAACAAGCTTTACGCTTATCGAAGGAACCATGGATGGACTCGGACGGTCACGCTAAGGGCTATTGGTACGGTAAGGATCCAGGGCAAAGAGCCATTGCCGTTGACGTCCTCAATGCCCTCAGGGATTACCGTGTCTCCGAGCAAGCAATGCGCCGAAGGACCCGATCGTCCATGGGAATGGGCGAGAAGGACCTCTTGGCCCTGCGGTACCTCTTCGAAGCCGAAGCCGCCGGCAAAGTCATGAAGCCGAAGGATCTGGGCGACCGGCTTGGCATAACGTCCGCCTCCATGACCACTTTGATAGACCGTTTGGTGGAGTCCGGCCATGTTCGGCGCGAACCCCACCCGACTGACCGCCGCGCACTGATCCTGCGGGCCACGCCGGACTCGGACCAGGAAGTGCGGCACACCCTCGGGGGGATGCACCGGCGCATGTTGGACGCCGCCTGTGCGTTGAGCCCTGATGAGTCCCGGGTGGTGGTGGATTTCCTGCAGCACATGCGCGAGGCATTGGACACCATCGATGAGGAACCTACCCCGTCATGAGGCCTGGCTCCACTGCAGGATGAAAATCAGCGTCACCAGGAATCCTGAACCGTAGTTGAGCCAGATGAACCGGCGCCACGCCGCATTGGTGCCTCCCGCCGTCGTATCCGTGACGTTCCACCAAGGCGCGCAATTGACGATGTAGGGCACGGCGATGATCGCCCCGAGAGGCCCAGGCCACGGCGTTGCCAGCATGGCCAGTCCGGCGATAAGCCAGAGCACGACGGCGAGCCTCACCGTCCGGCGGGCGCCGATCACGGTTGCGATGGAACCTATCCCGGCCTGCCGGTCGGGTTCGATGTCTTGAACCGCGCCGAAAGCGTGTGCAGCCATGCCCCACAGGAAGAACCCAACCAGCAAGGCGAGGAGTCCGGGAGTGACCACTGCGCCGGCCAACGTCAACCCGACGACGGCGGGACTGACAAAGTGCGTACTGGACGTCAGCGAGTCCAAGACCGGGCGTTCCTTGAAGCGGAGGCCGGCCACGGAGTAGGCCACCACGGCGAATGCACTGACGGCCAGGCTCAGCAAGGCTGCGGGACCTCCCACAAACGCCAGCACCATCAGGAACGGAACATTGGTGGCGGCGGCGAGCCAGAGCATGGGCCGGTGCAGCCGGGGTTGCAGAAGGGCCCCTTCAATTCCGCCCTTGCGCGGATTCTTGAGGTCCGATTCATAGTCAAAGACGTCATTGATCCCGTACATCGCCAGGTTGTACGGGATGAGGAAGTAGAAAGTGCCCAGGACCAGCACCCAGGTGACCTCGCGAGTGGTGAGTAGCATCGCAGCGGCGAAGGGATAGGCGGTGTTGATCCAACTGACCGGCCGGGACGCCAGCAGCGCTTGGGAGAGCAGGCCTTTGCGGCTTTGCCAGTGTCCCCCTTCCCGTTTGCGCGTCAGCCACATCCACAGCCCGGGGAGCGCCACAACGCCCGCCAACGGGTACGAGAAGTCCTCGATCGGCGCGAGGCCCACTTTGGCGCCGAGAATGTGCGAGGCGTCGTAGTGGAACAGTCCCATCCCGATCATGGCCGAATCGAACACCGCCGTCAGCACCGCCAAGGCCGCGAACGCGAGGCCAACAGCTCGCCAGTGCTGCCGCCCTTCGCCCTTGGCCCCGCCCAGGCGGGCAAAGATCACACCGGCAATAACTGCTGCCGAGATGAAGGCCAGTGCGAGCCAGAGGTACGTCACGCGTTCTCCCTGGCTTCGGCATTGTCCCTGACCCGTGAGCGGGCTCCGGAACTGTCAGCGTTGCTGGTGGGCGCCCGGTCCAGCAGTTTCCGGGTGCCGGTGTAAATAACCATGGTGCACAGCACCAGGAAGAGCAGGAACACAGGTTCTTCGATGGGCAGCTCCGGTGCGAGCAGAAGGCCGGTGGCCACGGTGCCTTCTCCACGCAGGAAGATGCCCAGCCCGATTCCAGCAGCGTCCCAAGCGAGCAGGAACAGGACCCCGACGGCGGTCACCATCGCGGCTGCTTTCGCGCTGTGCCAGAAAAACAGTCGGAAGCGGTGATCCAGCAGCAGCATGCACATGATGCCCAGTATTAAAGAGACCAGGTAGAGGGATCCCATCAGCTGATCCTGCTAGCTACGCGCCGTGCAGTGGTACGGCCGGGGCTGTGATCCCCGCGTATGCGCTTCAGGACCAGTTCCGCGCTGATCAGGCACATGGGCACGCCTACGCCGGGCGCCGTTGTGGCGCCCGCGTAGTAAAGTCCGCGGACCCGCTTGGAGGCATTCTGCGCCCTGAACATGGCGCTTTGCCGCAACGTATGGGCAGGGCCCAGCATGCCGCCGCGCCAGGAGTTGAAGTCCAGGGCGAAGTCGGCGGGACCTACGGTGTGCCGGGTTACGATGCGTTCGTGGAGGTCCGGGATGTTGGCCCAAGCGGCAATCTGGTCGATGGCGGCGTCGGCGGTCTGCTCTATCAATGCATCGCCCGTTCCATCGGGACCACCGGCACCGAGGGCGGGGTCCGCTGGTATGGGGACCAGGACGAAGAGGTTCTCGTGGCCTGCCGGGGCAACTCCGGGGTCCGTCGCGCTCGGTTTGCAGACGTAGATTGACGCGGGATCGGGAATGCGGGTGTGCGCTCCGAAGATCGAGGCGAAGTTGGCTTCCCAATCGCGGGTGAAAAACAAGGAGTGATGCGGCAGTTCAGGAAGCTTCCCCTTGACGCCCAGCATGACCAAGACCGCTCCGGGGCCGCTGGTGCGCCGTTCCCACCATGAACTGTTGTAGCTCCGATCCTGCACCCCCAGCAATTGGGTCTCGGTGTGGTGCAGGTCCGCTCCGGAGACCACGAGGTCGGCAACGCTGTAATGCTCGGCTCCGTTGTGGTCCCGCCAATTCACGCCGGTAACTTCCCGGCTGTCCCTAGCAGGAAGGCCGGCCGGTAGCTTCAGGCCATCAAGCCGGCCAAGCTTCTTGGTCCTGGTTGCCTCGCGGGTGGTGATCTTGAGTGCTTCCGCGCCGGTATGGATCCTGACGCCCGCCTCTACTGCCAGCGCCTCGAGTCGTCCCACGAGCGCCCAGAATCCACCCATTGGATACTGGACACCATCATCCAAGTCCAGCGCACTCATCAGGTGGTACATCGCGGGCGCGGCCGAGGGGCTGGTGCCCAGGAACACCGCGGGGTACCCGAGGACCTGCCGCAGGACGGGATGCCTGAAACGCTCCGCGACAAATTTGTCCAAGGGTGTGGTGAGAAGGTGTGCGAGCTTGGGCAGGTTGCGTACCACCTCAGGATGCAGCAGTTCCCGAAGCTTGGTGAAGGGGTTGTAGAGGAAGAAGCGCTCAGCCATGTCGGTCGTGTGCCGCGCGGACGCAAGATACTGGGCGAGCACCCTGGCACTGCCAGGCTCAACCCTTTCAAACGTCTCCAAAACCTGTGCGCTCCCCAAGGGGACGGTCAACGGGTCCGGCCCCGCGCCGGCGTCGAGCGGTTCGCTGAAGACCCGATACGCGGGATCGAGCGTGCGCAGATCCAACTGCTCAGCGGTGCTGGTGCCGAGGAGTTCGAAAAAATGGTCGAACACTCCAGGCATCAGGTACCAGGACGGGCCGGTGTCCCAGCGAAAACCGTCCCGCTCCAAGCTGCCGGCACGGCCACCAACGTGATCGCGCTGCTCGAGGAGCTGTACCTCGTGTCCTTCGTGGGCGAGGAGGGCGGCGGTGGCAAGCCCAGCGATGCCACCGCCGATCACTACGGTCCGGGTCATCGGTGCAGCTCCATCCACGTCGACGCAATTGCGCGTGCGGTGAGCCCTGCTTTGACGGCATCCGGTACGCGGACCCGCGAGCGGTACAGTTCGTCAACGCTGGTCTGCTCAATCCTGTCCGTCAGCGCCGAGAACAGGGCAAGCGCGCTCCGAACGGCGGCCCGGGCATCATGGGGCAGGAGCGGAATAACGACCGCGGCATCGGCGAGTTGCGCACGAATGGTACCCACCCACTCCATCCGGTCCTTGTCATCAAGGTGGTCCGCGGTGCAAAGGTAGCTCCGTCCCAGCCGGGCGGTGTCGTCCGCCAAATCGCGGAGGAAATTGATGTTTTGGAAGGCGGCGCCCAGCTGGCTTGCACCGTGCTGCAGGGCTGCCGACACGTCCTCGTCGATGTCCTGGCCCCGCATGAAGACCCGGAGGCACATCAACCCGACCACCTCTGCGGAACCGTGCACGTAGCCGCGGTGCGCATCGGCGTCGAAACGCAGGGAGGTAGCCGGGACGGGGTCGCGCTCGCCTAGGTCGATGCGCATGGAGTCGAAGAAGGGGTCGATGAGGGACCCGTCGATGCCGGCTGCGCGCGCAGTCTGGGCGAACGCGTGGATGATGAGGTCGCTGCTGTAGCCGATCTTCACGGCGCGGTGGGTCTCGTCGATGAAATGGGCCAGTGCGTCGCATTGCTCTTGGTAGTCCAGGCCGGCTTCAGCGGTGACGCCGTCCACCAATTCATCCGCGACCCGAACCAAGGCGTAGATGTTGCGGACGTGCTGGCGGTGCCGTGGCCCCAGCAACTTGCAGGCCAGACCAAACGAGGTGGAATACTCCGAGATCACCTGGTTCGCGGCGCGTTCAGCGGTGCGGGTGAACTGCGTGAAGGAACTGTTGGTGGCCACGATCATGACTGCCGTCCTTCCAGCTGTGCGGCGAGCTCCACGAGGACATTGCGCGCAGCAGGGGGGATGGGCGAGGCAAAGCTGGTGAGCAGGTGCGTGACGGCCATCATCTGCTCATCGATAAGCGCTTGGACGAACTGTTGCGCTCCGCAATCCGCCAGCCTCCTCCGTACGTGCTCCGCCTCCGTGGCGTGCAGCTCGGGGCGGCCAAAGAAGGGTTCGATGTCCTGCCAGGCATTGGTCATCCGGGCGTGGGCGATGATGGCCGTCTCCTTACCTTCCCGAAGGTCCGAGAAAGGGTCCTTCCCGTGCTGCCCCGGGTCCCCGAAAGTCGACAGAAGGTCGTCCTGGAGCTGGAAGGCGAGGCCCAAATGCCTGCCGGCACGTGCCAGCGAATTCTCGACGGCGGCGCTGGCGCCTGCCAGGGCGGCTGCGGCACGCAACGGCAATTCGAACGTGTACGTGGCTGTTTTGTAGCCGCACATCATCAGGGTGGTCCCAAGCTCAGGTGCCACTATGCCATCGCCCAGTCCCACATCCAGTTGCTCACCGGCGACCGTCTCATCAATGGTGTGCTCCAACAGGTCAAGGAGCCTCAACCGGAGCTCGTGCGGGAGTTCTGCCCGCGCGAAGGTTTGGTGAGTTCCGGAGAGCAGCAGGTCACCCATCAGGATCCCGCCGGTTTGAGCCCAATGCAGCGCGCCGTCGGGACGTGGCAGTTCACCGGCTTCATCCAGGAGGGAACCGATCAGGTTCGGGTGACCGCGGCGGACCAAATCGCCGTCGATCACGTCATCATGCAGCAAGAACGCATAGTGGAGGAGTTCGATCGCCCCCGCAATGGTGATGGCGGTTTCGCGTCGGGCCACCAACCCGGGCTGCGAGGCTCCCTGTTGGAGTGCGTCGTAGGTTTCCATCAAGAGCAGGGGCCGGACGAACTTACCCCCAAGGACGTTCTTGCCGGCGAGTGTCCACAGCCGGGCAAAGTCCGGACCATAGGCCGCGGCGGCGCCTGCTTTCCTGTCGATCTGCGTGTTGAGTTCACTTTCGACGGCGGTGCAGAGCTCCGTGCGGGTGCGGAGCGCGCCGGAGGTGATGGTCATGCCGGGGGCCCGGGTTGGAAGGCCCCGGCTTCGAACAGCAGGGGGAACTGCATGCTCAGCCATGGACTGAAGGCGCGGGAGGTGTGCTCGAGAGCGTCCTCGAGCAGGGCCGGGGTCACCCACGCCCAGTCGGCGACCTCTGCGGGGTTCGGGACGATGCTTCCTGCCACTCGTGCCACGTAGACGGGGCAGATTTCGTTCTCGACCATTCCTGTGGGGTCAACCGCTCGGTATCGGAAGTGCGGCAGGACGAGCCGGATCCTCGTGGCGTCCACCCCGAGTTCGAACCGCGCCCGGCGCAGTAGGGCTTCCTCCGACTCCTCCCCGGGTGCGGGGTGGCCGCAGAAACTGTTGGTCCACACGCCCGGCCATGTCCTTTTCTCCGGAGAGCGGCGGGTCAGCAGGATTTCCCCCGACTCGTTCAGCAAATAGCAGGAGAAGGCGAGGTGAAGCGGGGTTTGCCGTGTGTGGACTGAGGCTTTAGGGCTTTCTCCGATCGGCGCGCCTTGATCATCAAGGAGGACAACCATCTCTGTCGCGTTCACTCTGAGCCTTCCTCGGTTCTGCCGAACGTGCCCGCACATGGATATAGCTAGACAGGCTAGAAGAAAGACTACCATGTATGCAGCTAGGTGTAACATGCTTTTTATGCCTACACCTGAGGAGATCGCCCTGCCGGTTTCCTCAGGTGACCTCATCTCCGCCCTCGGTCGACTCCAAGCGGCCGAACAGCGGCTGGCGGCCGCTTTGCTGCGGTACATGAGGCTTAACCAATCGGACATGCGGGCCCTGAATTACTTGATTGAATGTGGCAACCAGGGGCTCGTGGCCACTCCCGGGGCGATCGCAGCGCACTTGCATATCTCCACAGCGTCAACTACCAAGCTGCTGGACAGGCTCCAGCGTGCTGGCCACATCACGCGGCAAGCCCACCCCTCGGACCGCCGGGCCCTGGCCATCGCCATCACACCTGAAACCCACCAAGCGGCGCTCCGGTCAGTCAGTTCGCAACAGGCCAGGCGGTGCAGGGTGGCAGCCCGGCTCACTCCTGCCGAGAGGCAGGCGGTGATGCGCTTCCTAGACGACATGGCGAGCGAGGTTGAAGCCAGCGAATCAGAACCGGGTGGGGGTGAAACGTGAGCGATTTGGGAGTACACATGATGGAGGGGACCGGAAAGGCAAAACATCATGCGGTTGATCCAGGTATCCCAGCACGCCGAGGACCTCGGGCGAGCTGCAGCGTTCTATTCGGAGTTGCTGGGAGTCCGGCCTGCGGCGGTCTTCGACCCGCCCGGCCTGCTGTTTTTTGACCTGGAGGGCGTGCGGCTCCTCTTGGAGAGGGGTGCAACGCGGTCACTCCTCTACCTCGAAGTTCCGGACGTAAGGCAACTGGTGGAGCAGCTCAGGTCCAGGGGAGTGGAGGTAGTCGACCCTCCGCGCTTGATCTTCAGCCACGTGGACGGGGTGCTGGGGCGTGCCGGAACTGATGAATGGATGGCCTTTATCCGGGATAGCGAGGGCAACACCGTTGGCCTGGTGAGCCAACTGGCTGCGGAGCCGGACGCAGGTACCGCCTAGGGCACTAGCGCCTCAGATGCAGGAGTAGTCATAGTCGAAGCCGCTTGAGACGTACTGGGCGCTCATTCCCAGGGGTGGGTGCTGTTGCGGCTTCCGCAGGAAGGCCGACGACCATCAACAGCAATGGATAGCGATGTCGGATCAGAATTGACGTCGCGCGGGTGATAGCGCGCGGGCCCTCCTGCCGAAGGGCTAGGAGGGCACCGCGTTCTGTGGTGGTGGTCAGCCGCCGTAGTTCGTGACCGTTTCCGGGCCCTGGTGCGTGGGCGTTACGGCGCCTCCGGTGTCGTTGACGACGTGATCGATCGTGCCGGCGCCGTTGAGGGACACTGTGCTCAGATCGTGCAGTTTCACGCCCGCGGTCAGCGGCACTTCGAACGAGTGGCTTGCATGCAGGCTCGGATCGACGTTCGTGAAAATGTAGCTGCCGCCGCCCCACAGTTCGTGGGTTGTGACGGTGTCGGCTACCTTGTACGCGGCGTATCCGAGCGTGCCATCGTGCTGCCACGCGGCCTGGTTGGGAGCGTCATACGGCAGCTCGTTTTGGAAGAAAACCGTCTTGCCCCGCTCTCCGTTCCAGACCACGTTGTCCTTTTGGAAGTGTTCCACAAAGAGGCCGGTGGCAGTGACATCGTCACCGTTTACAACGAGGCCGGTGTCGGAGGTGTTTTCGGTCCAACCAACACCGCCGACGCCGTGGTCGGCACGCCAGAGCCACAGGTCATCCAGCAGCACGTGATCGCTGTCAACCTGCACCCCTACGGTCGCCTTCCCGGCGTGCGGACCGCCGACGCGGAGGAACACGTCCTGCAGCGAGATGGGATCCTCGGCGCTCGAACCGCCCGCACCGCGCTGGTGCTTGGTACCCACCTGGACCAGTACCGGCGAGTTAACCGGACCGGCGTCGACCGTGACACCGGCCACATCCACTCCGGGGACGTCGTCGATGACGAGCGGCGTGGAACCGTTCTCCGCCGTCAGGGTGGCAAGGCCGAGGCCAAGGACCACCGTGCCTGCCCGCTTGATGCGGATCGACGTGTCGATGGAGTAGACGCCCGGCGTCAGGAGCAGGTTCTTGCCACCGGCGAGAGCGGCGTTGATCCGGCTGATGGAGTCACCGGGCTTGGCGACGAAGAAGTCCGAAAGGGCGATGGTGCGGCCGGAGGAGCCGCCCGCCGTCCAGTCGGCACCGGAAGAGTCGGTCTTGACGGAAGGTTCGACGACGGAGAGCCCGTTGCCTCCCTGCACCAGGTACGGCTTCTCGCGCGCGGCGGGAGTTGCGGCGAGCGTTGTGTACGGAGGCTTCGGGAAGGACTGGGCAGGGGCGCCCTGCACTCCGGAGAAGACCTGGTTCCACACGCCGTTCGACCAACTCTTGATGCTGCTGTCGCGAGTGTAGAACTGCTGCTGACTGCCGTTCACAATCGCCGAGTCCGTCTTGGAATCTGCGAGGAATCCCCCGCTTGCGTACGACGGGCCGCTGCAATAGTCCATGAAGGACAACTGCTGGCCTGTCACGTGCACCCGGCGCATCGGTGCAGCCTGGGATACTGCCCAAAACTCGGCCGAACTGTGGCAACCGCTGCCTCCGACGGCGTTGATGTGCAGGTTCGAGACTGAGCGCCAGAAGTTGTCCAGGGCGATGCAGTTGCTCGTACCGTTGGTGCACCTGTTGTAAACGTCGACATGACCATTGATGGTGACGTCGTCCGGGGATGCGCCGAGGCCCGCGACCTCGGTGTAGTAACCCACCTGGAACACGAGCGGGTGGGCGACCGATCCGTAGGTTCCCGGCGCGAAGAGCAGCGCATAGCGGCCTGTGCCCATTTCGCTATCGACCTGCTGCTTCGCGATCTCGTCCACCTTGGCCTGGATCTTGGCCTGGGGCATGTCTGGCGTGAAGATAATGACGTTTGGGCCGAGCTCTGGGGGCTGGGGCGTCGGCCCGGCAACAGCACCAGGTGCTGAAGCGAAGACTCCGAGTGCAGCCACCAAGACTGCGGCGGCTAATGATGTACGACGCCGCCGTAACTGGGTGGGAACGGACCGTGTTAATGATGACAAGGACAACATTGACCTGCTTCCGTGGAGACCGGCAGGGTGTGAGTGCAGGGGAGCCATTTTGGCTCACGGGACAGCACCTCTGACCTTCTGG
This sequence comes from Arthrobacter sp. efr-133-TYG-104, assembly GCF_030208915.1. Classification (NCBI taxonomy): domain Bacteria; kingdom Bacillati; phylum Actinomycetota; class Actinomycetes; order Micrococcales; family Micrococcaceae; genus Arthrobacter; species Arthrobacter sp. efr-133-TYG-104. The sequence goes on along the minus strand of NZ_JARVTA010000011.1, from coordinate 136,156 downwards.
GGTTGAACGTGATTAACGTAACAGTCCGGTTACGAAACGGGCCGGAACTGGAGACGCGTTTCTCCATACGCTTTAGTATCGGCATCCCTGCAATGGACTTTTCGGTATGCCTAACTCCCCGTTACTCTTTAATCAGGATTCCCCGACGATGAGGACAAGGAATGGCTGCCCCAACGCTCCGCCTCGGCACCAAGCCCGGCAAAGCCTGGTCCAAGCTCTTCATGCTTGGCCCGGCCTTCGTGGCTGCGATCGCCTACGTGGATCCGGGCAATGTGGCGGCGAACCTGACGGCAGGGGCCAAGTATGGCTACCTGTTGATGTGGGTTCTGGTTGTTGCCAACGCCATGGCCGTCCTGGTGCAGTACCAATCGGCAAAGCTGGGGCTGGCCACCGGGATGAGCCTGCCGGAGATTCTCGGTCAACGGCTCGGCACCAAGATGCGGCGACTGTACTGGGCGCAGGCTGAGATCGTCGCCGGCGCAACCGACGTCGCGGAAGTGATCGGTGGCGCAGTGGCACTTAACCTGCTGTTCGGGCTTCCCCTCCTTGGGGGCGGCGTGATCATCGGTGTGGCGTCCATGCTGTTGCTCGCCCTCCAGTCCCGCCAGGGCCAGCGTTCCTTTGAGTACGCCATCCTGGTTCTCCTGGGCATCATCGCCGTCGGATTCATCTCCGGGTTGTTCGTTAACCCGCCCGACGCCGGCAGCGCCGTCAGCGGTCTGCTGCCCCGTTTTGAGGGAGCGGACACTGTCCTGATCGCCGCGAGCATGCTCGGCGCCACTGTCATGCCGCACGCAATCTACCTGCATTCGGCATTGGTCCGGGACCGCCACGGCTTTTCCGAGGACCCGATGGTGAGGACCCAGTTGATTCGGACCACTCGGGTGGACGTGGTCAGCGCTTTGCTCCTGGCAGGGATCGTCAACATTTCGATGCTCCTGCTGGCGGCGTCCAGCCTTCGTGGCGTCGAAGGAACCGACACGATCGCCGGCGCCCACGCCGCGGTAACCGCGGCCTTGGGACCCGGCGTCGGCGTCATCTTTGCCATAGGCCTGTTGGCATCAGGCCTGGCTTCGACGTCGGTGGGTTGCTACGCGGGCTCAACCATCATGGGTGGACTGCTGCGGGTGCGCGTCCCGCTCATGGTGCGCCGGACGGTGACGTTGCTTCCAGCCCTGATCATCCTCGGCGCTGGGATAGAACCGACCCTGGCCCTGATACTGAGCCAAGTGCTGCTCAGTTTCGGCATCCCCTTCGCCCTGATTCCGCTGATCCGGCTCACGGGCAGCCGCAATGTCATGGGAATCCACGCCGACTCGATGCCGGTCAAATTCGCCGCGTGGACCAGCGCGGTTCTGATCGTGGGCCTCAACATCGTGCTTATTGCCCTGACGTTCGGTGCGCTGGCCTAGGGTTACGGCTGCACCTCGGCGCCCGGTATGTGGGCGCCTTGGACACCAAAGGGACTCTTTCTCGGTAGGATTTGTGACAGGGCCCACGCTTGCGGGCCGCTTATTGCTTGGCACCCCCAGTTGGGGATACTTAGAAGGAAACTATCGATGGCTCAAGAAGCGGGCTCTCACTCTCAGACCGGGGGGCCGGAACACCCGCCCAAACACGTCCCTGACGCGCCGTCTTCGGAGGAAACACCTTCGTCGGACGAGATCGTAATCCGGGGACAGGTGATGGACATTATCGAATCCATCCTCGACGATACCGAGCCTAAGTCTGAAGGAGCCAGGGCCAGGCTGCGCCGCTTGGTTGAAGCGCGCCCGGACAATCCCGAGCGCGCGCTCCTGGAGCACCTGCTGGCAACCCGCAACCCGCCGTCGGCCTCCCAAGAGCCGTCGGCAAAGGTTCCGGTCCAGGTGGAGCCGGCAAGCCTGCACCTTGAATCCCACGATGCCAAGCGGTCGGTCAGCGTACCCATCAGCCACGAAATGCGGGAATCCATCCAGTCGGTCCTCACGGACAAGCTGCTGCTGACGGCCTTCCAGCCTGTTCATGCCCTTCCCGGTGGGGAAGTTGTAGGAGTCGAGGCACTGACGCGCTTCGTGGGCGAGGACGGGGCCGGGGCAGACGTCTGGTTCAGTGAGGCCGCGGCCGCGGGCCTCGGAACCGAGTTGGAGATAGCAGCCCTGCACTGCGCACTGACTGCCGCGCACGATGTGCCTGAAGATATGTCCGTTGCCTTGAACCTCACCCCGGCAACCGCCCAGGATCCTCGCGTTCGGGACCTTTTGGCAGCGGCAACCCTTGCCGCGGACAGGATCATCATTGAGCTCACCGGCAGCCTCGCGTCCATGGAGAGCCCATCGGCTGACGAGATCCTGCGGCCGCTGCGTAAACTCGGCCTTCGTGTCGCGATCAGTGCCTCGGGCGCCGGTTTCGCCCCCGCGGACCTGATCGACCAATTGCACCCGGACATCATCAAGCTGGATCGTCATCTGATTGAAGGCATCGCAGGTAGCGAAGGTCAAAGGATCCGTGCCAAGGCCATTGTTGAGCAGGCCCGCGCGGCTGGCGCGGACATCATCGCCGAGGGCATCGAAACAGCGGAGGAACTGGAGGAAGTCACGGCCCTCAAGGTCACCGCGGCGCAGGGCTACCTTTTGGGACGCCCGTCGGTTCACCCCCTGGACTGGTCCGCCTGGAGCATCCGTGCACAGACGGAGACGTTGCCCACAAGCTAGGTAACGGCACTGAAACCAGCCACCCTGGGCACCATGATTCGGCGCGCCTCGCGTTAGAGTGTCAGGCGGGACCGGTGCTGTACGTCGGCTCCATGATCAGGGATCTGCACTGGCAGTGGCCCGCTTAGCAAGGAAGCCTTACGTGATGGACCGGTTAACTAATACTCCCGCGGAACCTCGCACCACAACGTTCCCAAGGAGCCTGCGCGAACACCTGAACACGCCAAAGGGCCTGTTATGGGGGTTTGTGCTGGTCCACGTGGGCTTTTTGGTCTTCGCTGCCCTGCTCTCTTTCCGGGGCGACGCTTTCAGTGACACGTTTATCTACCGGGACTGGGCGATGGCCGGTTTCAATGAGGCCAACCTGTCGGGCGGCCCAAGTCCATGGGTCTACCCGATCCTGGCCCTCATCCCCATGGCAGTGGCCGCCGTCGCCGGACCCGGCCCGTTTTTCTTTCTTTGGGTCCTGCTGACCACGCTGCTCAACGGCTGGGCGCTGCTGGCCCTCACCGATCGCGGCCGGAGGCAACAAGCCGTTCCCGCCGGATGGTGGTGGCTGCTGTTCCTGACCCTGATGGGCTGGCTGGGTTTCGCGCGCGTCGACGGCCTCACGGCGCCAGTGGTCCTTGTGGCCCTGGTCTTCGGAGTTGCCAGGCCCTTTCTTGCCGCTGTGGTGTTGAGCATCGCCACGTGGGTTAAAGTTTGGCCTGCCGCAGTCCTGCTGGCCTTATTCGCCGTCGTCAAGGACCGCCTTCGCGTCGTGGCAGCAGGAATTGTGACGACGGCGGTGGTAGTGGCGCTTGTTGCCTCCATTGGGTCCGTCCCCAAGCTGCTCAACTTCCTCACCCAGCAGGGCGACCGCGGCATGCAGTTGGAAGCTACGTTTACTACGCCCTGGCTGTGGTTGTCGGTCCTGAGGATTGGCGATTCCCACATGTACATGAACACGGACATCAACTCCATGCAGGTTGACGGTCCCGGAACTGCCGTCATGTCCGTCCTGATGCAGCCCCTGCTGCTGCTCGCTGCGGCTGCAGTAGCCGGCCTGACGTTCTGGGCGCTGCACCAAGGAAAGCTCACTGGCGGCGTGGACCGCACGGAGCTCCTTCTCTCCGGTGCCCTGACGTTGGTAACGGCTTTCATCGTGTTCAACAAAGTGGGCTCGCCTCAGTTCATGGTGTGGTTGGGCCCGGCCGTGGCCGTTGGGCTTGCCCATGACTGGAAGCGGTGGCGCCTCCCCGCCGCGATGCTCATCGCTATCGCCGTCGCTACGTACTTTATCTATCCGTTGTTCTACGACGCACTGAGCCACAACAACCCGTGGATGGCCTTGGTGCTGAGCATCCGCAACGTCCTGCTCGTGGTTCTTTTCTTCTGGTCCGCGCACCGCCTGTACGCGTTGGGCAGGAAGCCATCCGTCGCCAACGAACCAGCGGCCAAGGAGCTTTAAGATTTCGTCCACGTTTTTTGACCGACTGGTCCGTATCCGTAGCAGTATCCTGTCACCGCGGGTCGTGGCCTGGTTCGCCCGGCCCGGCAGCGTCTGGTGGGGTTTCGCTGTAGTCCATCTTTATTTCCTCGCTTGGATGGCGTCGTTCTTCCTTCACGGGGACACGTTCAGCGACACCGAGCAGTACCGCCAGTGGGCCTTCGGCGGGTACAACCCGGCGAACCTCGATGGCAAGATCAGCCCTTGGGTTTATCCGGTGCTGGCCCAGATACCGATCTTCCTCGCCGGCGTGGCAGGTCCGGCGCTGTACCTGTTGGTATGGACCCTCCTGATCACCGCGCTCAATGCGGTGGGCCTCTGGTATCTCACCCGCGGGCCTCGACGCCGGAGCGGACTCGCGCCGGCGTGGTGGTGGCTCTTCTTCACAGTGTTCATGGGATACCTCAGCTTTGCGAGGGTTGAGGGAATCACCGCGCCGATTGTGATGATTGCCCTCCTGTGTGCCGCGCAGCGGCCGGTGGTGGCGTCAGTCCTGCTGAGCGTCGCAACGTGGATCAAGGTGTGGCCGGCGGCCGTGCTCGTGCCCGTTGTGATCGCCAGCCGCCGTCGGCTCCCGATGATCGCAGCGGGAGCCGGGGTCACCGCCGTCGTCGCCGTCGGAACCTATCTCAGCGGCGGCTTTAGCCACATCATGGACTTCCTGATCAATCAGGGTGAGCGTGGCATGCAGCTCGAGGCAACGTTCTCCACCCCATGGGTGTGGCTGAGCGTCTTCCACATCGGCGGTTCTACCATTGCCGACAACGTCGCCATCAATTCCACGGAGGTCCACGGCCCGGGCGCCGATGCCGCCGCGTTCCTGATGCAGCCCTTGCTCATAGTGGCTGCCTTGGCCGGGGCGGTGTTGTTGCTGCGTGCCCTTAAACGTGGGGCCGAGCGGGAAGAACTGTTCCTTGAGGGAGCATTGCTGATGGTCACGGCGTTCATCGTGTTCAACAAAGTAGGGTCGCCGCAGTTCATCATTTGGCTCGCGCCGGTGATCGTTGCAGGACTGACGCACAATTTCGACCGGTGGAAAGTCCCCGCAACGCTTCTGATGGCGATCGCCGTCACCACGTTTGTGATCTACCCGCTGTTCTACACTCCCCTCATCCACGCGCACCCCGTGATGGCTGCGGTACTCACGGCCCGCAACGTGTTGCTGGTGGTGTTGCTGTGGTGGTCCGTGCAGCGGACGGCGGAGCTGGGGCGCAAGCCCAGCAAGGTCCTGGTTTCCTAGCGGATGGCCGGTGGCCGTCGGAAAAGGCGGCGGTCACCGCGCCGGACCCAGCCCGACAACTTTCCTTGGACCAGTAACCGTCGCGTATGGATGTCCAAGAACACCAAGTAAAAAGAGAACAGCAGAGTGACGGCGAAAGCCAACGACTGCAGGTCCACCGAGACCGGCACGAACGACCAAACGGACAATTGATCCTGCGCTCCGAAGACGATGAAGAACGTCACTCCAACGTAGAGGCAACGGATCTGCCAGTCGTCCCTGATGCCCGTGACGGCCAGGAACGGAACAAACCAGAGGATGTACCACGGCTGAATGATGGGGGAGAGCAGCACCAAGGCAGCAAAGGCAAGCGCCATGCGCCGTACCACCCTGGAATGGTCTCCGCGGAACATCAGTACCACCACCAGCACCATGGCCCCCCACTTCATGGCGGTCCTCAGGAAGCTCGCCATGGTGCCCCCGGGAAGTCCAAGCGCGTTGGCAAAAAACTCGAGTTGCTGGCCGAGGAACCCGGAGGGGGAGTAACCCGTGAAACCGGGAGTTGGGTCGATGATGGCCCATACCCAGCCCAAGCCCAGTCCGTGTGGGATCCCGCTGATGGCCAACACCCCGAAACTCAGCGCGGCCGTGGCAGCCCACATGCCGAACTTCCGCGGCCACGAGGCGCCCGCCCCGGCCCACATCAGCCCGATGAAGGGGAGCAACAGCACGGTTGCTGGCTTGATGCCAATGGATGCCGTAACGAGCAGCACTCCAATGATCGGGCGGCGAGTGGCTGCGAAGTACGTACCGGCGACGGCCAGGCCCACCATCAGGGCATCGTTGTGAGCGCTGGCGATGAAGCTGATGAGGAAAAGCGGATTGGCTACCGTGACCCAGAGGGCCCGTGCTCCGTTGACGCCGTGCAATTCGGCGAGCTTGGGAACGTAGAGGACACACAGGAGGACCCCGGCTGCGGCCAGTAACCGGAACAGCAGCACCGAGACGTCCGGTTGAGCCCCCGTTATGGCCACTACGCCGTTGGCCATCCAAAGGAAAAACGGGCCATAGGGTGTTCGGGCCTCGGCCCATGCCGGGTCCGCGCCCAGGGAAAACCAGTTGCTCAGTGTGGAGATGCCTACCTCGTAAGGATTTTGGCCCTCCATCATCAGCCGGCCCTGGCCAATGTAGGCGTAGACGTCACGCGAGTAGACGGGCACGGCAAAGAGCAACGGAAAGGACCACGCGCCGATTGCCGTCACGATGGGGCCCAGGGCATTGCCCTGCCACGTGTCCATTCTCTGGCCCAGTCTCAGCCACGAGCGCACCAGCAGCATGGCGCCGACGGCCAAGCTGATCGCAGATACCGTCACCCCCCAGTCCTCGGTACGCAAGGCGATGACGATTGGGTGGCGGATCATCGGGGAACCGTTGGCAATCCAACCGATCCCGATGGAACCCGCGAACATCATGAGCGAGCCGAGGAAGCCCTGCAGGATGGCGGGGTAGACCACGGGTTTACCCTCGGAGCGGGTTGTTGTCGCGCTGGAACCCGGTTCTGCGTCGCGGAGTGCCTCCGGCGTCGTCGTCGAAGATCCTGTGCCTTTGCTCGGGGTGCTACCTGTCGTCATGACCAGTTAGGTCCCCCACTCGTGGTTGGGCACTCCGGAAAACGGAACGCAGCTGATGCCGAAACAAATATGCTTTGGGCATGTGAAATTTTAGCGCCGATCAGGCCGGGAGCAGCACCGGCAGCAAAATGGTGGTTGGCTACCGGGAACTGAACCAAGATCGCTAGTCCAGTTTACGGAACGTCATGGTGCAACGGGGGAGGCCGCGGCACACGGCGGAGCCAGACTTGAAGCGCCCGCCCCTACTGCCGTAAGTGGTCCCGTAGCCCGGGTACGGCGAAATCGACTTTGCCGTAGCCGGCCGGTTCGATCAGCCCGGCCGCTATCAGCCGGTTGCGGTACTTTGACACAAGGCTGGGTTTGGAATGGATAATGCTGCCGATCTGCGCGGCTGTTGATGGGCCTTCTTGTTCGGCCATGGCGCGGAGGAAAGCGCGGTCTTTATCCGAGAGATCTGAGAGGGCGGATCCAACGACAACCAAGGCGTTACGACGGCGGGCGGCTGCAATGGCCTCGGCGACGGCGGCTTGGTCAAGTTTGGAACCGGCACGCTCAGCCGCCATCCAGAGGTAATATCCGACCAGCTGGATGAGGAACGGGTAACCCTCTGTGGCTTCCGCTGCCTCAGCCGTCAACTCGTCCGGGATGTCAACGCCGCCTTCCCGAAAGAGCTCTTGGTATGACGTGGTCACCTCGCCGATCGCTGCCTCATGGAGGTTGATCCTGTCAGCACGACGAAGAAACGTTGCCACACCTTCGTTGAGTAGGTCTGAAACAGCTGATGGTAGGCCTGCGAACACCAGGCCGATCGGCAACCCATCGCGAATGAAGTGCTGCACATCTGCCGCGAGCTGCGAGATTTCGGTTCGGTCCACTGCATGGATTTCATCAATGGTGATGACCAGGCCGGTACCTTTGCTTGCCAATACGCGCAGCAACTCCTCGCCGGTGCGCCGCCAATCTGGAATCTGCTCCGGTGGGAGCTGGGTTGTTAGGCCGAATCCGGCGGCAGAGAATGCCGTGATTTTTCGCGTCGGGCCGCCGTCGCCGAGTTCGTGGAGTATCTGCAGCATGTCCTCGCCCACCTTGGCCAGGAACCCTGGGACGGCCGTCCGGGAGATCACCGCCCAGCCCTGTTCCCGAGCGAGTGATTCCGCGGAGCTGAGCATCACGGTCTTGCCGATGCCCCTGGAACCCGTGATGATCGTGAGTAGCCCGGGCGCCCCTGATCCCTGCCGGAGGCCGTACTCGAATTCATCAAGGAGCCCTGCCCTCCCCACCAGATCCGGCGGAGTTGCACCTGCGGTGGGCTTGAAGGGATTCTGCACGACGCCTCACTTGTAAAAGTAGGTGAAACTGGTGAAAGTGGTTAAACTCGTTTCAGCCTATCAGCCTGCCCTATTTTTAGCCCCTGATTGCCGCTTAGTAGCCGCTGCATCTGCTCGCCCGCGTCGCTGCCCGGCGCAGGCGTGTAGACAACGATGTGCAAATCCGGCCGGTCCGACGGCGAAACCTGGTGATGCTCGAGCTGCAATACGCCAACGGCCGGGTGGTGGAAAAGTCGCTCGCGGGACTCGAAGCCCAGGATGTCGTATCGATCCCAACTTTCTTGGAACTCAGGGCTTGCCTCCTTGAGCCGCTCCACTTGGTACGCCACATCCGGATCGCCCAGCCGTTGGCCGGTTTCGGCGCGAAACTCCGCCAAGAAGCGTTTGCTGGTGACATCCCAGTCAGGCAGCAGATCACGGACATAGGGATCGGTGAAGACCAACCACAGAAGGTTCCTGTCACCGGCGTCGAACGTTCCTATATTCGGATAGAGCGCCTCATAGGCGCGGTTCCAGCCAGCGACACCCCAGTCCGGCGAAAGGGCATAGGAGGGATTGGGGTCCAAGGCGTCCAGCAACCGTTGGACGTGAGCCGGAACGTTGGCCGCAACCGGACCTTGGGGACGCGCTGACGAATAGCCGCCCAGGGAGAGTACGTAGCTCAGCCCCGTCTCCGAGAGGTGCAGGGCACGCGCTATGGACTCGAGGACTTGACGCGAAGGGCTGATGTCCCGGCCTTGCTCCAACCACGTGTACCAAGTGACGCTCACGCCGGAGAGGAAAGCCACCTCTTCCCGGCGGAGGCCGCGCTCGCGGGAACGGCCCACTGGCGGCAGGCCGTAATCGGAACGGAGTGCCTGGCTTCGGCGGGCCCTCAGGTACAGCCCGAGTTCTTTGCGTCTTTCGTCTTTCACGGAACAACACTATTACTCTGTTACTTTCACTACTAGTAGTAGCGCCGTCTTCCGCCAGTCGTAGAAGAACAGCAGGATGGTATCCATGCCTGCACTCCGCTCCAGAACTGTCACCCACGGCCGCAACATGGCCGGCGCCCGCGCACTGCTGCGCGCTTCCGGCGTCGCCAATACGGACATCGGCAAGCCGATCATCGCCGTCGCCAACTCCTTCACCGAGTTCGTCCCCGGCCACACGCACCTGGCCCCGGTAGGCCGGATCGTCTCCGACGCAATCCTCGCCGCCGGTGCTGTTCCGCGCGAATTCAACACCATCGCCGTGGACGACGGCATCGCCATGGGCCACTCCGGCATGCTGTACTCCCTGCCGTCCCGCGACCTGATCGCCGACTCCGTTGAGTACATGGTGAACGCACACTGCGCCGACGCCCTGGTCTGCATCTCCAACTGCGACAAGATCACTCCGGGCATGCTGATGGCCGCATTGCGCCTGAACATCCCGGTGGTATTCGTCTCAGGCGGACCCATGGAGGCCGGCCGCGTCACCCTGACGGACGGCTCCGTGCGCTCACTGGATCTGGTGAACGCGATTTCCGATGCAGTGGACGAATCCATCTCCGATGCCGACATCAACCTCATCGAAGAGAACGCCTGCCCCACGTGCGGATCCTGCTCCGGCATGTTCACCGCCAACTCCATGAACTGCCTGGCCGAGGCCATCGGCCTGGCCCTGCCCGGCAATGGCTCCGTGCTCGCGACCCACACCGCCCGCAAGGCGCTGTACGAGAAGGCCGGCAGCACCGTCGTCGAGCTCGTCAAGCGCTATTACGACGGCGACGACGACTCCGTGTTGCCGCGCTCCATCGCCACGGCCGAGGCCTTCGACAACGCCATGGCACTGGACATTTCCATGGGCGGCTCCACCAACACGATCCTGCATCTGCTGGCCGCGGCCCAGGAGGCGGGCGTGGAGTACGGTCTGGCCGAGATGGACGCCAAGTCCCGTCAGGTGCCGTGCCTGGCCAAGGTGGCCCCGAACGTCGCCGGGGACAAGACCTACTACATGGAGGATGTGCACCGCGCCGGCGGCATCCCCGCGCTGCTGGGTGAGCTGAACCGCGGCGGGCTCCTCCACAAGAACGTCCACTCCGTTCACTCCAACGACCTGGACAGCTGGCTGGACGACTGGGACATCCGCGGCGGCAAGGCCAACGAGGAAGCACAGGCGCTGTGGCACGCCGCTCCCGGTGGCGTACGCTCCTCCACCGCGTTCTCGCAGTCGAACCAGTGGACCACCCTGGATACCGACGCAGAGGGCGGTTGCATCCGTTCCGTGGAGCACGCCTATTCCAAGGACGGCGGCCTGGCCGTGCTGCGCGGCAATGTCGCCGTCGACGGCGCCGTGGTGAAGACCGCAGGGGTGGACGAGTCCATCTGGACCTTCGAAGGTCCGGCAGTTGTCTGCGAGTCACAGGACGAGGCCGTGGAAATGATACTGAACAAGACCATCAAGGAAGGCGACGTGGTGGTCATCCGCTACGAAGGCCCCCGCGGTGGCCCCGGCATGCAGGAAATGCTCTACCCGACGTCGTTCCTCAAGGGCCGCGGCCTGGGCAAGAAGTGCGCCCTCATCACGGACGGCCGCTTCTCCGGCGGCACCTCCGGCCTGTCGATCGGGCACATCTCCCCGGAAGCGGCCTCCGGCGGAGCCATCGCCTTGGTTGAAAACGGCGACATCATCAGCATCGACATCAGTCAGCGCTCCCTCCAGTTGCAGGTTTCCGACGAGATCCTCGCCGAACGCCGCGAAAAGCTTGAAGTCAATGGCGGCTACAAGCCGAAGAACCGCGAACGCCACGTCTCCCCGGCGTTGCGGGCCTACGCGGCCATGGCACTGTCAGCAGACAAGGGCGCCGTCCGCGATGTCTCATTGGTGGAGAACCTCTAGGGGCCAAGTCTGCTCGGAGGGCCGGGCTTCGGCGATCTCACGGCACAAACCTGTACCCCATGCCGGGTTCGGTGATGAAGTGCTGCGGATTGCCGGGCTCGGCCTCCAGCTTGCGGCGGAGCTGTGCCATGTAGACCCGCAAATAGTTGGCTTCCTTGGCGTACGCAGGTCCCCATACCTCCGAGAGCAGTTGGTGCTGCGTGATGAGTTTGTCAGGATTTCTCACCATGATGTCCAGGATGTTCCATTCGGTGGGAGTCATCCGCACATCACTTCCGGCCCGGGTGATCCGTCTCTTGGCGAGGTCCACGGTGAAGGAACTCGTCTCTACCGTTGCAAGCTCCGGGCCGGGCTCCGTGCGGCGGCGGAGGATTGCGCGCAGCCGGGCCAGAAGCTCGTCCAACCCGAACGGTTTCGTGATGTAGTCGTCCGCCCCGGCATCAAGCGCCAGCACTTTGTCGTTGGAACCGTGGCGCGCTGAAAGGACCAAGATCGGTACGGTACTCCATTCCCGGAGCTTGGTGATCACGGTAGTTCCGTCCATGTCCGGCAAGCCCAGATCGAGAATCACGACGGCGACCGGTCGCTGCGCCGCAGCGTGCAGCCCCGATTCGCCGTCGGCAGCTGTCACCACCGTATAACCCTGACCGCGGAGGGTGATGGCGAGTGCCCGGACAATATGGGGATCGTCGTCCACAACCAGGACGTTGTTCACGGGTTGGCTCCTCGTGTGGGCAGTGGATGGTGATCGCGTTGGAGCAGCAAGGACTGCGCTTCCATGGGCGCCTCACCGGTAGGGTGGTCAAACACCGGACCGGCAGAGAGGGGCAACCTGATCAGCATTGTCAACCCGCCTCCGGGCGTCTCTTCCGCTGTCAACGTGCCACCCATCGCTTCGGTGAAGCCCTGCGCGACCGCGAGCCCCAAACCCACACCTGCTGCGGCGGGCACATCGTGGAGCCGCTGGAACGGTTGGAACATTTGGACCACGCTGGCGGCAGGAACGCCTTGGCCGTGGTCGATAATTCGCAATTCGCCCGCTGGTCGTCCGGCCAACGGCGTCATGCTGAGTCCACCGGCTGCGCCAACAATGACAATGTCGGAATCCGGGGCGTATTTCACCGCATTTTCAACGATGTTGGCGATGACCCGCTCCAGCATGCCGGCGTCGGCGTCCACTTCTGGCATGTTCGCCGGCAGGTCCACCCGGACCCGCCCCGCCGCGATACCGTGCAGGGCCGGGGGAATTACCTCGAACCAGCGGGTGGGCTTGATCAGGGCGTTCACGGAGTCCGAGGTGATGCGGGACATGTCCAAGAGGTTGCCCACCAGTACGTCAAGACGGTCCGAACACTCATCGATAGTGGCCAGAAGATCTTGTTCTTCTTCTTCGGTGTACTTGACACCCGGTTGCCGGAGGCCGCCGACGGCGAGCTTGATACCCGCTAGCGGTGTGCGCAGATCGTGGGAGACTGCACGCAGGATGGACGTGCGCATCGTGTTGCTTTCTGCCAGGCGCATCACCTCGCGCCGGCTGGCTGCCAATTGCTTGCGTTCCATCATGGCGGACAGGTGGGATCCGAAAGCCCCAAGGAGCCTGCGATCGCTGGCTGGAAGGACCCGGCCAGAGAGAACCAAGCGGGTGTTGGCGTCGATCTGCTCGGTGTTTTCGTTCTCGTCAGGGGCTTCCTCGCCCGCCGCGGCCACTAACTGCCAACCGTCGTCGCCGGAGGCTGATTCATAGAGGGCCGCGCGTCGTACCTGGAAAACGTCCAGGGCCTGTTCCAGCAGTCCCTTGATGGGGTCCTCAGCTGAGGAAGCGCCGCGTGTCAAGTCGCCCAGGGTCGTCGCTTCGGCGCGCGCGCGGGCTGCCTCCTTGGATCGCCGGGCTGAAAGGTCCACTACCAGGGCAACGGCTGAGGAAACGCCCACGAAGACCAGCAACGCCAACAGGTTCTGGGGGTCGCTGATGGTGAGTGTCCCGAGAGGAGGGACGGAGAAATAGTTCACCAAGAGGCTGCTCCAAAGTGCACCCAACAGTGCAGGCCATAGCCCGCCCACCAAGGCCACGGCAACGGATCCGGTGAGCTGGATCAGCACTGCGGTGGCAATATCGTGCGACGGGCTCACGGCCAGCAGGAATTGCAGCACCACCGGCACCACCACTGCCATCGCAAAGCCAACCATCACCCGGATGCGACCGAGGTCCCGTTGGCGCGAACGCTCAACCCCGCGGCCCCCCAAGGGGTGGGAGACCATGTGGACGTCGATGTCTCCGGAATCCCGGACCACTTTGCTTCCGACGCCTCCGGTGAGACGGCCTGCCGGGAGTTTCCGCCGAGAGACGCCCACCACGATCTGCGTAGCGTTGACGCTCCGAGCAAAATCGAGCAGCGCCTTGGCCGGGTCCTCGCCGGCAACGGTGTGGTAGCTGCCGCCGAGATCGCGAACCAGCGTCCTCTGCGCTTCCAGTGCCTGCGGTGATTCCGCGGAGACGCCGTCGGCCGCCCTAACGTGGACGGCCAACAGGTCGCCGCCGTTGACCCGTTTGAGGATCCTCGCGGCACGCCGGATGAGCACTTCGCCTTCCGGGCCACCGGTCAGCCCTACGACAATCCGTTCCCTTGCCGGCCAACTTTGCTCGATTTGGTTCTCGGCCCGGTACCGCGCCAAGCCCTCGTCAACCCGGTCAGCAAGCCACAGCAACGCCAGTTCGCGCAACGCCGTCAGGTTGCCCATGCGGAAATAGTTGGATAGGGCCGCATCGACCTTGTCCGCTGCGTAGATCTTGCCGTCGCCAAGCCTTTGCCGCAGCAGCTCCGGTGAGATGTCCACCAAATGGATTTGATCAGCTCGTCTCACCACATCATCGGGAACTGTCTCTGCCTGCTTGACGTCCGTGATGGCAGAGACGACGTCCCCTAGGGAAGCAAGATGCTGCACGTTCACGGTGGACAGGACGTTGATGCCAGCGTCCAGCAGTTCCTCAATGTCTTGCCAGCGCTTTCCATGACGACTACCAGGAATGTTGGTATGCGCGTATTCGTCCACGATCACGGTGTGGGGACGCCGTGCCAGCACGGCGTCCACGTCCATTTCCTCGAAGATGCTTCCCCGGTACTCGATCTCTCGCGGCGGTATGATGTCCAGCCCCTGGAGCAGCGATTGGGTATCGACCCTGCCGTGATGCATGGCGAATGCCACCACCACGTCCTCGCCACGGCCCAGCAGCCTGTGGGCTTCTTCGAGCATGGCATAGGTTTTGCCCACTCCCGGAGCTGCCCCCAGGAAGATTCTCAGTGCCGCGCGTGCCATGTCCTCATTCTTCCACCGGGAGTGGGCCCCTATTTGGTCTTCGCTGCAGAAGCGACATCCAGATTCAGCGACGTCACGTTGACCGAAGGCTGGCCCCAGAATGCTTCCAGTCCGCTGGTGGTGTTCCTTTCCACCAGGCCTTGGACAGCCACGGGGCTGAGCCCCTGAGCCCTGGCAACCCGCGTAACCTGAAGCTTTGCGTAAGCCAGCGAAATATCCGGATCCAGTCCTGACCCGCTGCCGGTCACCGCGTCGGCGGGCACCTCAGACTCGCTGACGCCCTCCGCGCGGGCGACCGTTGAGCGGCTGGTGGTGACGGCGTCGAGCAGCTTCGGATCGTTGGGTCCCAGATTGCTTGCGGAGGACGACGCCGGGTCCCACCCCACAGCCGACGGCCGTGCGTGGAACCACCGGGCATCCTGAACGCCGTCCTTGCCGCCCGCGGCCTGCACGATGAGCGCGGATGCCGCGGGGCGGCCGGTGGGATCCTTAACGATGGAGCCGTTCGCTTGGAAGGGCGCAATTCCCTGGCCGGCCGCAAAGACCGCCAGCGGGTAGAGCACTCCTAAAACGATTGTTGCCAGCAGCAGGAATCGCACAGCGGTGCCGGCTTGGCGGAGATATCCGAGCAGCAAGTTCATGATGGCCTCCTAGCCGATGCCGGGGATGAGGGAAATGATCAGGTCAATGAGCTTGATGCCGAGGAAAGGTGCCACCAAACCGCCAAGCCCGTAGACCAGCAGGTTCCGGCCCAGTGCTTGGTTGGCGCTGACTGCCCGGTATTTCACGCCACGCAGCGCCAGTGGCACCAGCACGATGATGATGAGCGCATTGAAGATCACCGCCGCGAGAATGGCCGACGACGGACTGGACAGGCCCATGATGTTCAACAGACCGAGGCCCGGAAACGCTGCAGTGAAGAGGGCCGGGACGATTGCGAAGTACTTCGCAACATCGTTTGCCACGGAGAATGTGGTAAGTGCGCCGCGGGTGATGAGCAGCTGCTTACCGATCCCCACAACATTGATGAGTTTGGTGGGATCGGAGTCAAGGTCCACCATGTTAGCCGCTTCCTTGGCCGCGGGGGTCCCGGAGTTCATGGCCACACCAACGTCGGCAGCAGCCAAGGCAGGGGCGTCGTTTGTGCCGTCCCCGGTCATCGCCACCAGCCGGCCCTCGCCCTGTTCGCGCCGAATAACCTGCAGTTTGTCTTCGGGAGTGGCTTCGGCCACGAAATCATCAACGCCGGCTTCGGCCGCGATCGCTTTGGCGGTGACAGGATTGTCGCCAGTGATCATCACGGTGCGGATACCCATTTTCCGTAGCTCCGCGAACCGGGCGTGCATGCCAGGCTTGACCACATCGGCCAGGTGGACGGTTCCCAGGACTTGGGCGCCGCCGTCGGGCGTCTTCTCCGCGACGAGCAGTGGCGTGCCGCCATCCGCGGATATCTCCTGCACCTTCCGCCGGACTTCGTCGGGTAGCTGTCCGCCTGCCTCGGTGACGAAACCCTCGACGGCGGACGCCGCACCCTTGCGGATCAGGCGTCCATCCAGGTCCACGCCGCTCATCCGTGTGCTCGCGGTGAACTCCACGATGGTGATCTCCTCCGCAGTGTTCCGGAGATCGACCAACTCGGGGCCATTGACGCCGGCGTCGTTGGCGAGGTCCACAATGGACCGGCCCTCCGGCGTTTCGTCAGCCAGGCTGGAGAGCCGGGCAGCGATGATGAGTTCGCCGGGCTCCACGTCCTTGGCTGGGAAGAAGTTGACGGCCCGGCGGTTGCCGTAGGTAATGGTGCCCGTCTTATCCAGCAGCAATGTGGTGATATCTCCGGCTGTTTCCACTGCGCGGCCGGATGTCGCCAGGACGTTGTGCTGGACCAACCGGTCCATGCCGGCGATGCCGATGGCAGGCACCAAGGCACCGATGGTGGTGGGGATCAGGCAGACCAGAAGGGCTACCAGCACAATGGGCGACGGCGTTGCTCCCGCCAGCGAAGCGAAAGGAGCCAAGGCCATGGTGACCACCAGGAAAACGATGGTCAGCGAGACGAGGAGCACGTGCAGGGCGATCTCATTTCGAGTCTTTTGCCGGACGGCGCCTTCCACCAACTTGATCATCCTGTCGATAAAAGTTGCCCCGGGCTCGGCGGTAATGCGGACCAGGATGCGATCCGACAGGACTTTCGTCCCACCGGTAACGGAAGACCGATCGCCACCGGACTCCCTGATCACGGGGGCTGATTCACCCGTGATGGTGGATTCGTCCACGCTCGCGAGGCCTTCGACGATCTCGCCGTCTGAAGGGATCACGTCACCGGCCTCGCAGATCACCACGTCATTGAGCCGCAACTCGGTGCCGGGTAGTTCCTTGGTGGTTCCGTCGTCCAGGCGAAGCCTGGCCGTGACACCTTTGCGGCTGGCCCGGAGACTGTCCGCCTGCGCCTTGCCTCGCCCTTCCGCGATGGCCTCGGACAGCGTGCCGAACAATACGGTCAGCCACAGCCAGGCGGTCACAGCGATGCTGAAGACGTCGGGCTTGAGCACGCAGATCACCGTGCAGATGGCTGCACCGACGAGCACTACGAACATGACAGGCGAATGGACCATCTGCCGGGGAGCCAGCTTCTTGAAAGCTACCGGGAGGGCCGCCCGGACGGTGGCGGCATTGAGTTTCGCCGGTGTTTTGGTGTGGTGCTTGTGTTCACCCGGAGTGCCCAGTGGGTTGCCGTCGGCGTAGGTGAGGGTGGGGGAGTCCGCGGCGGATGCCGTGCTGGACCGGGTCATTTGATAAGTCCTTCTGCGAGTGGGCCCAAAGCAAGGGCCGGGAAGTAGCTCAGAGCCGTCATGATCACGGTGACACTGAGGAGCAGTGATCCGAACAGCCACCCGTGGGTGGGTACCGTTCCCGACGACGCCGGAATCTTGCGTTGCCTGGCCAGGGAACCGGCCAACGCAAGTACCAAGGCGATCGGCAGGAACCGGCCCAGCAGCATGGCGATGCCCAGCATGGTGGACAGGTATGGTCCGGAGCTGGTGATGCCGCCGAATGCCGAGCCGTTGTTATTCGCCCCCGAGGTGAACGCGTACAGCAGTTCACTGAATTGGTGGGGTCCGGAGGCCGGTGCGTTGACCATCACCTCCGGCAACAACGCCGTGATCGCTGCAAGCGTCAGCACCAGCGTGGGTGTCACCAGGATGTAGAGCGCCGCCAGCTTCATTTCGCGCGGGCCGATCTTCTTGCCCAGGAATTCCGGGGTACGCCCCACCATCAATCCGGCGATGAAGACGGCAATGATGGCCAAGAGCAGCATGCCGTACAAGCCTGAACCCGTGCCCCCGGGCGCTACTTCGCCAAGCATCATGTTCAGCATTCCAATGCCCCCGGCGAGCGGTGGCAGGGAGTCGTGTGCCACGTTGACGGCGCCGGTGGAGGTGAGGGTGGTGGAGGCGGCGAAGATCGAGCTCGCGGCGGGACCGAGGCGTTGCTCGAACCCCTCGCCCAACCCGCCCGCGGCCGCCGTCGCAGTTCCTTGGGCTGACGCTACAGCCCACCCCATCAATGCCGTGGACGTCAACCAGAGCGTTCCCATGACAGCGGCGATCGTGTAGCCCTGCCGCTGGTCCCCGACCATTCGCCCATAGGTATAGGGAAGGGCCGAGGGGATGAGCAGGATCAGGAAGATCTGGAACAGGCTGGTGAACACGTTGGGGTTTTCCAAAGGATGGGCCGAGTTGGCGTTGAAGTATCCACCGCCGTTGGTACCCAGTACCTTGATGGCCTCCTGGGAGGCAACCGGGCCGCCCGGAATCACTTGGGAGGCCCCGCTCGCCTGGTTCGCCACGTCCGTTGGCCAGAAATTCTGGACGACGCCGCCGATTACCAAGGCGATTGCCGCCACGAACGCCACTGGCAGCAGAACCCTGAAGGATGTGCGGGCAAGATCGACCCAGAAATTGCCCAGCCGGTCCGTCTTGGTACGGACAATACCGCGGATCAGCGCCACCACCACCACGATTCCCACGGCGGCGGAAAGGAAGTTCTGCACCGCGAGCAGGCACATCTGGACGAAAATGCCTACCGTCGCCT
Source organism: Arthrobacter sp. efr-133-TYG-104 (assembly GCF_030208915.1). Lineage (NCBI taxonomy): Bacteria > Bacillati > Actinomycetota > Actinomycetes > Micrococcales > Micrococcaceae > Arthrobacter > Arthrobacter sp. efr-133-TYG-104. The sequence goes on along the minus strand of NZ_JARVTA010000011.1, from coordinate 117,527 downwards.
CAGGAGCATACGTTTGCCAGTTGGTATTGCTGACAAAGGAGATCGCCGTGTTCATGGCGATCCAGGGATCAACTCCCGGCAGCGCGTTATTCCCGGGAAGCACCCCTTGCAGACGTTGCAGGGCGAAGACCACCAGGATGGATACGGCTGAGAAGACCAGGATGCTCCGGAGATACACGGACCAGCTTTGTTCGGTGTCCGGGTCCACCCCGGCCAGGCGGTAGAACAACCGTTCAGGCCCCCGGGACTTGTTGCCGGAGAAAACACGGTCCAAGTACAAGCCCAGCGGTTTGTGCAGGAGGATCAGGGCCACCAACAGGACCCCGATCTGGGTGATGAATGACGCGATACTAAAAGCCACGTGCTGTCACCACTTTTCCGGGTTAAGCAGCACGGCCAGAAGGTATACGGCCATGGCCAATCCGGCAATGAACAAGCACACCCACATGATGGCGTCCACGTTCATTGACCACTCACCGGGCCATCGCCGTCGACCATTTTGCCCAAGAGGTGGGCAACCCACATCACGATTCCCATGGTCACCACGAGAATCACCACAACAGCCATGTCGGCCACTGGAACGTCCTTTCATCCACGCCCCGTTTACGGGGGTTGATGCCAGTCAACTCCTGTGAAGCAGGCGAAAAGGCGTTCCTAACGGTTCCTTAATGGCTGCGGAGGGAATCTTGATGCGCTCTTAACGTAGGTTGCGCAATTGCGCCTCTCCTTGGGCGTACATGTCCAGCAGTTCGCGGGCGTGCTCTCCGTCGTTGCCTTCTTGGGCAAGGGCGGAGCGCATGCCCTCGAGCTTCTGTTCCCCAGCGGGGAACGGCGGGAGCAACGGGATGTTCGGGTCCGTGAGCACTTCCAGGACCGCAGGACGGTCCGCGTTCAACACCTCATCCCATGCGGCTCCCAGCATGGCCGGGTCGTCCACGCGCACGCCCTTGAGGCCCAGCAGCTCCGCGTAACCTGCATAGGGGAAGTCAGGAATCTCTTGGCTGGCATTGAACCGCGGCTCGGCCTCCGTTTCACGCTGTTCCCATGAGACCTCGGCCAAATCGCGGTTGTTGAACACGCACACCACAAACCTCGGGTCGGCCCATTCACGCCAGCGATGCGCCACCGTGATCAGCTCCGCCACCCCCAGCATCTGCATGCCACCATCGCCCGCCAACGCCACCAGCGGCCGGTCCGGATGCGCGAGCTTGGCTGCCAGTCCGTAGGGGATGGCACAGCCCATGCTTGCCAGGGTGGCCGAGAGATGCGCAGGAACTCCCGGTGGAAGCGTCAGCTGGCGTGCGTACCAATAAACGCAACTTCCGACGTCGATGCTCACTTGGGCGTTGCCCGGGAGCCTGCCGCTGAGCTCGCGCGCCACCAGTTCGGGGTTGACGGGTTTGGCGGGAATGGCGGCGCGTTCCCCCGCGAGGCGCCGCCATGCGCTGACCTGATGTTCGACGTCGGCCCGCCACTGGGCGCGGGACGGTTGGTCCCGCGCGTCGATAAGGTCCGACAGCTCCTGGACGGTGGCTGCCGCGTCACCTACAAGGCCCACTTCCACGGGATAGCGGTTGGCGATCTTCCTGCCGTCGATGTCGATCTGCACTGCCCGTGCAGTCCCCGGCTTCGGGTAGAACTCAGTCCAAGGGTCGTTGGAGCCGATGATCAGGAGCGTGTCGCAGTTTTCCAGCAAGTAGGCGCTGGCGGTGGTGCCCAGGTGTCCCATGGTGCCGGTGGCAAGCGGGAGAGTCTCGTCGACGTAAGGCTTGCCGAGCAGGCTCGTGGTGATTCCGGCGTCGAGTTTCTCCGCTAATGCGATGACTTCCGCTTGCGCGTTGCGGGCGCCTTGTCCCACGAAGAGGGCGATCCGTTCGCCTGCGGACAGGACATCCGCCGCCCTGTTCAGGTCCTGTTGTCGGGGCATGATGTTTGCCCGGTGCCACACAGGAGCCGTGACCACGATTCCGTGCTCTTGTTCCAGCTCCGGAGCTTCCGCCGTCTGGATGTCGTGGGGGACGATCACCACGCAGGGGGACTTCGTTTCCAGTGCTGTCCGGAAAGCACGGTCAATCAGCATGGGAACCTGCTCTGGGGAGCTGGCCAGCTGGGCGAATTGCGCAGCGACGTCCTTGAAGAGGGTTAGGAGTTCTATCTCCTGCATGTATGCCGAACCCAGCACCGTGGTGCTTTGCTGACCGATAATGGCCACCACGGGGACGCTGTCCAGCTTGGCATCGTAGAGGCCGTTGAGCAGGTGGACTGCTCCGGGTCCTTGCGTGGAGGTTACGACCCCCACGCCGCCTGTGTACTTTGCGTGCCCTACGGCCATGAATGCGGCGGCTTCTTCATGCCTGGCTTGAATAAATTCGAGGTCATTTTCGGAGCGGCGGAGCGCACCCATGAAACCGTTGATACCGTCCCCGCTGTATCCGAACACCCTCTCCACGCCCCATGCTTTGAGGCGCTCCGCCATGAGATCCGAGACCGTTCGTTGGGACATGACGCGCTCCTGTTGTCAGATGACGGTTGCTGCCGGATAACTATAGTAAGCATGCTGATGGATCTGGCGCTCTTTTTGGCTGCCGGGCAAGTGCGTTAGGGGCCTATTCAAACGTGCAGCAAGGGCGATACCTTGATCGCTAGGGAGCCGACTTGGGGGATTCCGGTAGGGCCCCCAACCGTCAGTGTGCCTACTGGAAGCGCTCCTTGACTGCTGCACATCGCGGCCGTCTCGTGTCGATGAAAGGAAATGCCGTGGCTGTTTCTATCGAATTGGGTAAGGCGCTGGATAAGGCCTACGAAAACGCAAGCCTCGAGGAAGTCCTCAATGCGCCGCCTTCTGCATTGGCCGGATTGACGGAAAAACACGATGAGCTGTTCAAAGAACTCGGCATCAAGACGATTAGGGACCTGGGCAGCAACAAGTACTTTGCCACGGCAGGCGTTCTCGTCGCTGTGTCCGGGAAAGCAGGATAGCTCCACCGGATGGGTTGGCCTGCTCCGCCCTCACTGAGGGCGCGAGCAGGTATTCCAAACTTTTTTCATTGACGGCGTCACGTTTCCGCAGGTCAACGTACATAACCAGTGCCCACGTCTTTGTGCCGCGCTTTTGCCGTTGCCCTTTTCGGCCCTGCCGCCGTACATCGACTGAGTTGGCAGCGATGGGTGTGGCGGGTTCTGGGGCCCGCCCGGGGCGCCGTCGCTGCGTGAAACCGGGCTAGTGCGGTCGGTCGTCTGAGTCGCGACCGACCGCACGATCGGTTCACCCGCACGATCGGTCAACCTGGGGAACCGCGAACCTAGGTTCCGGGAACCTCAAGACGGTGTGTGACTTTAGATAGCCTGCATAGCGTTGTTCCGCTTTTCGTGCGTGAGCTCAGCCAAGCCCAGCGCCTCCAAGAGAGGCGGCATGTACATCCCGAAGCGGCCACGGTAGCCCTTTCGGAGCCCGTACCAGCCACCCACGGGGTTACCCTCGCTGCGACCCCACGCCTCCACGGTCCCTTCGGCGGCCTCTTTGCCCTCGTCGGCAGCGCCGAGGGGGACCCAGTCACCCTGCTCCACGAGCCAGGCGTGCAGGTCCTCGATGGCGCGCAGTTGGTAGGTCAGTTTTGTGGAGCCCACCTGGCAGATGATCGCAGGGGGATCGGAGGCCTCGTCCTTGTACATGGTGTAGTCCGAAGTACCCGGGGGCGTCGTGAGTCGCCAAGGGTCGTCTTTGGTTCCAGCGCCCGGGGCCGCCTGCCCCTCGGTATCGGGCCCCTCTGCGGACGTTCCAGATGGCTTCACTAAGGATACTTCCTATCCTTGAGGGATTGCTTCGGTGAACAAGTCCGAGTCTACGCCGCGGATGCCGTGTTGCGGGGTCCGCTCTGCGCGGAATTACGGGCTCTAAGCGTGCAGAGCGGGCCCCGCAACGGAGGGCGTGGCATAGGCTGAAGCCAAGCAGTTCCCCGTTTTGACGACCCAACTGCCAAGGAGAAGTGAACATGCCCAAGCGCCACAACCCGGCGGTGAAGATCGCCCAGGAGACAGCCCACAACGCAGTGTTTGACGCTGAAGGCAACGCCAAGCCCGGCGTCCATAACGTGCTGTTGAAGGCAGTTGACGTCCAGCGCCCGATGGTCCTCGCGAACCTTCGGCGGCTCCAACGCCGCTACCCGAAAGACTCACCGGCGCAACTTGCCGCCAAACTCGAGCGCCACTACTTGCTCGCCGTCTCAGGCGGGGGCGCTGCGGTAGGTGCCACCGCCGTCGTGCCTGGTATTGGAACAGCGGCCTCGCTGGGACTCTCTGCGCTGGCCACGGTCGGATTCCTGGAGACCACGGCGCTGTATGCCTCGTCTCTGGCGGAGCTCCACGGTATCCGCCTCACCGACCCCGAACGGGCGCGGACCATGGTCATGGCCATCATGCTGGGAGAAGAAGGGACCGCGATGCTCGGTGCCCTCAGCGGTCAGTCGCTGGGCCACAGCAAGGGAGTGACCAACGCGTGGGGTAGGACCCTGACCAAGAAGATTCCCGGCAGCGGATTCGGTGTGGTCCGCGATACCATCCAGCGCGCGTTCTTGAAGAGCTTCATGAAACGGCAAGGTTCAGCGTTCCTCGGCCGGGCACTGCCCTTCGGCGTCGGGGCTGTGGTTGGTGGCGCCGGAAACATGATGATGGGCAGGGCTGTGGTGGCAACTGCCAGGGAAGCGTTTGGCCAGCTGCCCGATACGATCCCTGGTGAATTGCAGCCGGACACAATGGATGCGCTCACGGACTTAGACAAGAAGGGCGACAAATAGTGGATCTCAACGCTGACTTGGGGGAGTCGTTCGGCTCTTGGAGTATGGGCGACGACGCTTCGATGCTCCGCATTGTCAGCAGCGCCAACGTTGCCTGCGGCTTCCACGCTGGTGATCCACTGACAATGCTGGACAGCTGCCGGGCAGCCTTCGAGCTGGACGTCCGGGTGGGTGCGCATGTGGGGTATCGCGATCTGGCAGGCTTCGGCCGGCGCTCCCTCGACATGACGTTCGACGAGCTGTTCGGGGACGTGCTCTACCAGCTAGGCGCCTTGGACGGAATGGCCCACGCGGTGGGCGCGTCAGTGGACTACGTGAAACCCCATGGCGCGCTCTACAACAGGATCGTCCACGACGCCGAGCAGGCAGAAGCTGTGGTGGCGGCCATCCATGCCTACGATCCGGGGCTTCCCGTACTTGGTTTACCGGGTTCAGATTGGCTGCGGTTGGCCGAGGAATCGGGGCACCCGGTGTTCCGTGAGGCGTTCGTGGACAGGGCGTACCAACCCGATGGCACTCTTGTCCCGCGGACCCACGAAGGGGCAGTGCTGCACGACCCCGACGCCGTGGTAGCGCAGGCAGTACGGTTGGCGACGCGCGGTGAGGTGCTCGCCGTCGACGGTTCCGTGGTTCGTGTCCAGGCCGACTCCTTGTGCATCCACGGGGATACGCCCGGCGCGGTGTCCATGGCAGCCGCCGTTCAGCAAGGCCTGCAGCAGGCCGGGGTGCAGATCGAGGCGTTCGCCTAGGACCTATTCGCCCAGGACTTATTTGGCCCGGGACCTACCGGCCCAGGACCTACCCAAACAGCAGGTTCGCCAGCGTGAAGATCGCCAACCCGGCCAACGCGCCCACAACTGTTCCGTTGATCCGGATGTACTGGAGGTCCTTGCCCACCTGCAGTTCGATCTTTTGCGACGTTTCATCCGCATCCCACCGGGCAACGGTGTCTGAGATGACGCCGGCGATGTCCGAGCGGTAGTTGCTGACCACATAGCCGGCAGCATCGCCTATCCATGCGTTGACCTTGCCGGCCAACTCGTCATCGTTGACCAATCGGCTCCCGAAATCCCGGACGGCGCTCTTGAATCGCTGGCTCAGCTCGCTGTCCGGGTCCTCGACGGCGCTGAGCAGGGCAGCCTTGACCGTGCCCCACGTGCGGGACGCCAGTTCGCGGACTTCGGGATCACCGAGGATCTGCGACTTGATGGACTCGGCGCGCTCGATCATCGCTGGATCATGCTGCAGGTCTTGGGCCAGGTCGGCGAGGTAGGCGTCGATCGATTGGCGTACTTGGTGGTTCGGGTCGTTCTGCACTGCACGGACGAACTTGGACAGCTCGACGTGGACCCGGTCACCTACCAAGCCATCCACAAACGTCGGCACCCACAGTGGGGACCGATCGGAGACGAGGCGGTTCACGGTGGAGTGATTGGTGTCTACCCAGTCGGCGGCACGGTCCACCAGGAGGTCCACAAGTTTGTGGTGGTGGTCGTCAGCGAAGATGCGCTCGGCCATTCGACCAACTGGAGGCCCCCATGGCGGCGTGAGCAGGTGCTTGCGGACCATCCCTTCGATAACTGCCTGCACGTCGTCGTCGTTCAGGACGGTGAACGCCCCGCGAATCATGGCACCGCCTTCCTTGGCTACGCGCTCGGAACCGCCGGGGCTGGACAGCCAAGTACCGGCTTTGCGGGCGACGTCGATACTCGCCAGCTTCTCCTGCACAACCTCTTGGGACAGGAAGTTGCTCTCCACGAAGTCGCTGAGCGATTCTCCGATCTGGTCCTTGCGCCGCGGAATGATGGCTGTGTGGGGGATCTTCAAACCCATGGGGTACTTGAACAACGCGGTCACGGCGAACCAGTCCGCCAGCGCACCCACCATTCCGCCCTCGGCCGCGGCACGGACATACTCTAGCCATGAATACTGCTTCTGCAGGGCGAACGCAACCGTAAATATGACGGCCATGCCGATCAACATAGCCAGCGCCAAGCGTTTCATTCGCTTCAAGGCGGCGGCTTTTTCGTCATCGCCGATGGACGGGCTCACGACGGCGGATCCGCCTTGGGCAGGCGCAGGGACCGCCGTCAGGCGGGAGCTGGAAGGGTCCGTGATGTCGTCGGCCGGTATTTGTTCAGAATTCACCTGCATTAGCCCAGCGTAGCCCCGTACATGCAGCACCGTGGGCTACGGTGTCTGCATGACTAGCGACGACTTCACCACTCGCCGGCCCATGGTCTACGCGCACCGTGGTTCCAGTGCCATGTTCGCCGAGCACACTCGGGCCGCCTACCTGCAGGCCATCCAGGACGGGGCTGACGGGGTGGAATGCGATGTCCATCTGACGCGCGACCAGCACCTCGTCCTGCTGCACGACGCTGACCTTGACCGGACATCCAGCGGAACAGGGCCGGTTGCCGAACAAACGTTGGACGAACTCCGTCAGCTGGATTTTTCCTCGTGGAAAGGTGCACGGATTCCGGAAGCATTCGGCGGAGTCGCGGACCAGCTACTCACCTTGCCTGAGCTGCTGGACATCCTGCGGGAGGCAGGAAGGGAGATCGGCCTCGCCATCGAACTGAAGCACCCCAGCCCGTACGGCCTGAAGTTGGAGGACCGGGTGCTGGAGTTGCTCACGGAGGAGGGATGGACGCCGGAGCAGTCCCGACTGGACAACATCACAGTCTCGTTCATGAGTTTCGATTCCGACTCCATTCAGCGGCTCTTGGAGACAGTTCCCCCTGAACACATCTGCCAACTCGTGGATGACTTCACGGTGGAGGAGGTCCGGGAGGAAATGGGGCTCGGGTTCATCACGGGCGGGGCCGTGGCGAATGTCCTGAAAGCTATGCAGGAGGACGCCGAAGAGGTCCTCGACAACGGTCGCGTAGGGATCGCTGGTCCCGGTATCGAGTATGTCAGGGAACATGCCCGCACCGTCCAACGGTGGTTGGAGGCAGGTCTGGTGTTCAGGGTGTGGACCGTGGACTCAGAGCGGGATGTGGCCCTGTGCCAAGGACTTGGAATCCAAGAGATCACCACAAACAAACCCGCGCAGGTCCTGTCGCAGTTGATGGTCTCCAACTAGGCCGCAGCCTGGTCCGTTATGAGCGCCCATAACGGACTCCACTTCTACTGGGTTGGGGCGGGCTTTGGGGCCTCGGCGCGCTTGTGATTGAGTGAAGCCATGTCATTTCGCTGGTCACCCCAAACATCACAGAACGCCTCGGCAGTGGGCCTGGGCGCGCTGCTTCTCGCCAGCGCCATGAAGCACTTCCGCACTCCAGGCTTCTATAACGCGGTGGTCCCTGATTACCTCTGCCGCATCGATGCACCCGAAAACCCAGGGGCCGTGGACCACTCCGGTCGCACGGTGAACGGCCCTCTGGCGATCATGTCCAGGGAGGAATGGATTGCGGTTTCGGGCCTGCTCGAAGCAGCCCTCGGAGCCGGACTACTGATTCCTGCCACGCGGAAAATAGCCGCCGACGCCTCCGCCGCCATGTTTGTTGCATTCCTTGCAGGGCATATTGACGCGCTTCGGCGCGCCTACGGACCCGATGGAACGCATGCGGATCGGCGAATCCACACGGTTCGGTTACCCCTCCAGTTGCCGCTGATCCTGTGGGCGTGGAGCCTTAGAAAATGAGCGGGGCTTCACGGGGCCAAGAACCCGCCAGGGTGAGGCTCAGGGCGTCACCTGCCTTCAAGATCGCGGTGTCCTTGAGCATCGCCACCGGCCTATACGGCGTTTCGTTCGGTGCCCTGTCCGTGGCGTCCGGCTTCGACTTTTGGCAGACCATGGCGCTGAGCCTCCTGCTGTTTAGCGGCGGCTCGCAGTTTGCGTTCATCGGCGTAGTGGCTGGCGGCGGGTCCGGGGTTGCGGCCATGACCGCCAGCGCTTTGTTGGGGCTGCGAAATGGCATTTACGGCATGCAGATCAATGCCTTGCTGCGTCCCGGTGGACTGAAGCGATACGCCGCAGCGCATGTGACGATTGATGAGTCGACAGCGACGGCGTCCGGCCAGACCGATCCCGACGAGCAACGGCGCGGGTTTTGGACGGCGGGCATTGGAATATTCATCCTGTGGAATATCTTCACTGCGGTTGGGGCGTTGGCCGGCGACGCCATGGGTGACCCAAAGCGTTGGGGTCTCGACGGCGCCGCTGTGGCGGCATTCCTTGGCTTGTTGTGGCCGAGGCTGCGGGGCCGGGAACCTTGGGCAATCGCCGCGGCGTGTGCACTGGCAACAGTCCTGGCGGTCCCGTTCGTTCCCTCCGGCGTTCCCATCCTGGTGGCTGCGGTTGTTGCTGCAGTGATCGGCTGGTACAGCCATGCGCGCCTGGATGAAGGCTTGGAACCTGACGTGGATCCTTACGCCGGCGTGGATAGCGAACGCAAGATCGGGGGAACGGAATGAACCTGTGGACGTGGATCCTGATCGCTTGCGTTCTTGCCTATGCGACCAAGCTCGTTGGCTACTTTGTGCCCGCGAAGCTGCTGCAGAACCCGCGGATCATGCACGTGGCCGGGACTATGACCATCGGTTTGCTTGCATCCCTGACTCTCGTCAATGCGGTGGCATCCGGCCAGGGCTTGGTGCTCGATGCCCGGATCGGCGCACTGCTGGCCGCCGCCGTCGCGCTTTTGTTAAGAGCGCCGTTCTTGGTGGTGGTTATTGCCGGCGCAGGAGCAGCGGCCTTGCTGCGACTGCTCGGTTGGGGTTAGCCGGTACGTTCAGGCCTGGCCGTTAAACACGATTCCGGGAATGGGGGTCTGCTCCGGAAGGGGGCGGGCCGGGCGTTCTGTCCGGATCGCGTCCTCAACCAAGGCAACCGGCCGCTTCCATGCAGCTGAACCGGGCTCCATGGTGTCCACGGCACCGATGAGCATTGCCACGAGCCGCACCATGTCCTCAATGGTGATGTCCCGCCGCAAGGTGCCCTGGCTTTGGCCGCGTTTGAGGAGTAACTCCATGGAGCCGATAATCCCGCCGGTGATGCCGATGAGGAGTCCGCGGCGGCCGGCGACGGCGCCAAGGAGGTTCGCGTCATCGCTCGCCACCCCAACGACGGCGTCAATCACGTTGATGAGTCCTTCGGCGGCGTCCATGCCCTGTGCTGCTGCCTCGGCAACCGGATCTACATGCAGCCTGAGCTGACGCGATAGCGCCGCGAGAACCAGTTGCTCTTTGTCAGCGAAGTTGCGGAATAGGGTGGCGGGGCCGACGCCGGCGGTGACCGCGATGGTCTGCAGCGGAACCTCCGGACCGTGCTCCCGGAAACACTCCCGCGCCGCGGTAATGATCTTGTCGACGTTGCGTGCGGCGTCAGCCCTCAGGGGCTTGCGTTCAGCGGGCTGTTCCATGCTGCCAGATTAGCAATGCAGGGGTCCAGGCCCCTTGTTACGCGGGAGTAAACCCGTATGTGACAAACCAGTACGTGAAACACTGGATTCATGTTGCTTGCATTTTCAGTTGCCCCTTCAGGCCAGCCCGCTACCCCGGTCAACGGTGGTTCCAACCCTGACGCTTCGGTACACGACGCCGTCGCTGCCGCGGTCAAGATTGTCCGTGAGTCCGGGCTGCCGAACCAGACCGACTCAATGTTCACCACGATCGAGGGGGAGTGGGACGAGGTTTTCGACGTCGTCCAGCGCGCCACCGAGGCCGTAGGACGCTACGGCAGCCGGGTCTCGCTGGTGATCAAGGCCGACATCCGGCCCGGCTATACCGGAGAAATGACGGGCAAAGTTGAGCGCCTGGAAGGCGCCCTGTCCGCCGCGGAATAGGTCTTCCTCCGTGGTCGCCCGGATGCCAAACTGGGGCCATGGTCGAACATGTGACCGAGCCCGGCTGGGCTGAGGTTGAACGGTACCTGACAGACGTCGTCGTGCGTCCCGAAGCTGCACACCGGCGCGCCCTGGCCTCGGCCGTCGAGGCAGGGATGCCGGCCATCGAGGTAGCGCCGAACGCCGGGAAGCTGCTAAGGATGCTCGTACAGCTTTCCGGTGCCAAACGTGTCTTGGAGATCGGCACTTTAGCCGGGTTCAGCAGTATCTGGATGGCCCAGGGACTGCCCGACGACGGCACCTTGGTCACGTGCGAATTCCTCCAACAGCACGCGGACGTAGCTCGAGCCAATGTGGACGCTGCCGGAGTGGGGCACAAGGTCGAGATCCGCGTTGGGGCTGCCTTGGATACGCTTCCGATGCTGGCCGGGCATGAGCCGTTCGACTTCGTTTTCATCGATGCCGACAAGCAGAACGATGCCAATTATCTGGAGTGGGCTATCCGGCTCGGGCACGCAGGCACCGTGATTGTGATGGATAACGTGATTTGGGACGGAGCCATCCTTGAGCCGGAACGGGACCAACTTAATGCCCCGGGCATAGTGCAGGCGCTTGAAATGATGGGGAACGACCCCCGCCTGGATGCCACTGCGATCCAGACCGTGGGAAGCAAAGGTTGGGACGGGTTCGCGGTGGCACGGGTACGCTGACGGGATGGATTTCACCCTGCGGGCTGCGCTGGTGGACGATGCCGAGGCCATGGCCGTCATGCACATCCAATCGTGGCGGGAAAGTTATTCGAGCCTGCTGCCGCAGGAGTTCTTCATCAGCCAGGAAAAGGCCCTCGAAGACCGCATCGAGCGCTATCGTGCCTCCATCGCGGCGGGCCGCGTGCGGATGCTGGCCCACGACTCCGACGGCGGACTTGTAGGCCTCGCCGCGGCCGGGCCGGGGCGGGATGAGGATAGTCCGTGTGAGGTGGAACTGTTCATGCTCTACACCTTGGCGCGGGTACACGGCCGGGGAGTAGGGCAGGCCTTAGTGGATACGCTGCTTGGGGACGGCCCCGCGTACTTGTGGGTCTTGGACAGCAACCCCCGGGCAGAGTCGTTTTACCGGCGCAACGGGTTCGTCCACGGTGGGAAACGCAAATTGTGCGACCCGTCCTGGTACTCACTGCCGGAACACCGGATGGTTCGTCCCGCCGTCGGGCATTGAGTCCTTGCCGCGGCGGTGAGGCTTTACTGCTTTGGCGCTGACCTTTGGCGCCGCTTGGCTCTGGGGTGGCCTACGGCACGCGGCTTGGGGAGGAAACGGCGCAGCCGGTCGTGCGGCGTTTTCGGTGCCGTGGGGGTGGGTTGGTCCAGCTGCCCGGGTTGGTCCAGGTCATCGGGCGTGTCCAAGAGGCTCGGCGGCTTGGGTACGCGCGCAATGAGCAGGCTCACCACGGTCAACCATGCCACCGCGGCAATCAATACCTGCGTCCATACTGTTTCACCGAACTCCATGAAGAGATTTTAGGTCTGAATGGAGCAGTTGGTAAGCATCCTTAGTACTTATTATGGCCGTGGAAGGTCATATTTCGCTCCACTAGGCTGGATGCATGACCCAAGGAAGGCAAAGCTAGTGGCGAAACCCGGCAGGTCCAGTAGATCCAGTAAACCCGGTAAACCCGCGACGACGGCTGCCGTCATCGAGCTAGCTGCGGGCGCACGGCCCAAAGGCCCCGTTGCCGGGGTTTACTACATCGACACGGGCGACTGCGAGTTGGTCCCTGACCAAGACAATTCCACCGGCTGGCTGCTGAAAATCAATGGCGTGATGAGTTCGCATATCGATCTCGCGGATCCGCTGTTCCTCGATTTTGAGTACATGCGCTGGATCGCGGCACTCGTTGAGTCTCGGTGGTCCCGGGACGCCAAGCCCAAGTTGCGCACACTGCATTTGGGCGGCGGAGCGTGCACCATGGCGCGGTACTTTCATGCCGCCTATCCTGAGGCCCGCCAGGTTGTGGTTGAGCTCGACGGCAAGCTCGCAGAATACGTGCGCGGCTGGTTCGACTTGCCCAAGGCTCCGCTACTGCGCATTCGGGTGGGTGAGGCGCGTGAGGTCACGGAGTCCTTGACTCCGGACACACGGGACTTGATTATCCGCGACGTTTTCGCCGGGGCTTTCACGCCCAGGCCATTGACTACCCGCGAATTCACGGCGCACGCCGATGCTGTTCTGGCCCCGGACGGCCTCTACGTGGTCAACTCCGGCGATGCCCCGGACCTCAAGAATGCCCGGTCTGATGCTGCCACTATCGCGGACACGTTCGAGCACACCATGATCATCGCCGATCCCGCCATGCTCAAGGGCCGGCGCTACGGCAACATGATCATGGCCGGAAGCCATGCCCCGTTCGGCGATGATCCTGTACTTGCCCGCAGGCTCCTTGGCGGTGGCGTTCCGGCGCACATTTGGGACGACGCCCAGGTGCGGGCATTCGCAGCAGGGACGCCCGTCCGGCACGATCCCGCAGGCTAGGCACGGCCCCGCAGGCTAAGCACGGCCCAGAAGCTCCTGCCGGCGTTCCACGACTTCCTCGCGCAGCGCGTGGACGACGGCGGCTACGGCCGGCCTGCGCATGGAGTCGGGCCGGAGGACCATCCAGTAAGGGAGCAGCTCCGCAAAGTCCGAGGGCAGCAAGCGCACCAGGTCCGGATGCCTGTCCGCCATGAAGCACGGGAGGAAACCCACGCCCGCGCCAGCCCGCGTCGCTTCGACATGGACGAACACGTTGGTCGAACTCAGGCCATCGCGCATGGAGGGAACCAGGCGCCTTGGGGCGTCGAGATCGTCCACTTGAAGCATGGAATCCACGAAGTAGACCAGCTGGTGCTGTGTGAGTTCCTCGATGGTGCCTGGCGTCCCATGGTCCGCCAGGTAGTTCCGCGAGGCATACATTCCGAGCCGGTACTCGCCCAGCTGGACCGCCTCTGCCCGGTGCACCTGGGGCGCTCCAACCACCACTTCGATGTCCAGCCCGGAGCGCTGCTGCAGGGCGCGGCGCGTTACCGTCACGATCTCGACGCTCAGCCCCGGGTGCTCGCGACGAAGCCGGGCCACCGCCGGCGCGGCGATGTACGCGCTGAACCCATCGGTCGCCGTCATCCGCACGACGCCGGTAATAGGGTCAGGTGCGTGCCCGCTTGGACCCAGCGCGCTCACGGCCGCTTCTATCCTCTCGGCAACCAGCACACCTTCGGCGCCCAGTTCGGTAACCTCCCACCCGCCCGCGGCCCGTGCGAGGACCCGTCCGCCCAATGCCTTTTCCAGGGCCGCTATCCGGCGCGAGACCGTGGTGTGGTTCAGCCCCAGCGCCTGCGCCGCCGTCGTGAACTTCCCGGAACGTGACACAGCCAAGAGGATGAGGAGGTCATCCGGGTTTGGATTCATATCTGCATTTTTGCACGTACCGGGTGCCCTATTGGTTATTGAGGCGGGGCGGATCTGCAGCAATACTCAGTGGAGCATTTCGTGTTGTGGATCACAGCGCGCTCAAAAAGGGCATTGTCGAAGAGGACACTGAGGAGATGGACATGGGCGTAGAACAGCGCTCCGCATCAAGCGCAGGCAAGGGGACCGGCAAAGGTTCCGGACTGAAGAAAATCGTTGCCGCCTCCATGGTGGGCACGGTGGTGGAATGGTACGAGTTCTTCCTGTACGCAACAGCAGCAACCCTGGTGTTCGGCAAGTACTTCTTTCCCAGCACCGGCAATGAGCTGGACGGCATCATCCAGGCCTTCCTGACCTACGCGGTGGGCTTCGTGGCCCGACCCCTGGGAGGAATCGTCTTCGGCCAGATCGGCGATAGGCTCGGCCGCAAACCGACCCTCCAGCTCACCATCGTGATCGTCGGAGCCTCCACCTTCCTGATGGGCTGCCTCCCAGGCTTCCACGACGTCGGCTTCTGGGCGCCGGTCATGCTGGTGGCGCTCCGCTTCATCCAGGGCTTCGCGCTCGGCGGGGAATGGGGCGGCGCGGTGTTGCTGGTTGCCGAGCACAGCCCCAACAAGACCCGGGCTTTCTGGTCCTCCTGGCCGCAGGCAGCCGTTCCTGTGGGCAACCTCCTTGCCACCTTGGTCCTTTTCGTCATGTCCACCACCCTCAGCGCCGAGGCGTTCCTCGGTTGGGGCTGGCGCGTAGCGTTCTGGTTGTCGGCAGTGATCGTTTTTGTTGGCTACTACATCCGCACCCACGTCACGGAAGCCCCGATCTTCCTCGAGGCCAAGGCCCAGGTGGAAGAATCCAAGGCCATCAGCTACGGCGTGGGCGAAGTCATCCGCAAGTACCCCAAGGGCATCCTCCAGGCCATGGGCCTGCGCTTCGCGGAGAACATCATGTACTACCTCGTGGTCAGCTTTGTCATTGTCTATCTCAAGACCGTCCACAAGTACGACACCTCCTCCCTGCTGCTGGCACTTCTCATTGCCCACCTCATCCACTTCTTGGTGATCCCCCAGGTGGGACGGCTTGCAGACTCTTGGGGACGCAAGCCCGTGTACCTCATTGGTGCGATCACCGGGGCGGCCTGGCCTTTCTTCGCCTTCCCCATGTTCGACACCCGCAACCCGGTGATCATCGTTCTCGCAACCACCATCGGCTTGTGCCTGCATGCGTTCATGTACGCCGGTCAGCCGGCCATCATGGCTGAGCTCTTTCCCACAAGGATGCGCTACTCCGGGGTCTCGCTGGGATCGCAGGTCACCTCGATCTTCGCTGGCTCACTGGCACCGTTGCTGGCAACGGAATGGCTCAAAGACACAGGTTCCTGGGTGCCCACCGCTATCTACCTTCTGGTCGCCTGCGTCATTACCGCCGTCGCCGTCGTTTCATTGAAGGAAACCAAGGGCATCGCGCTCCAAGAGGTGGACCAGGCCGACGCTGTGCGCCACGGACTTACCCCAGCCAGTGCTGCCGCAACGAAAGGCTGATCAGATGGACAACTCATTGAATGGGCGCAAGGCGCTGGTCACGGGCGGCGCGAGCGGGATCGGCGCAGCTTGTGCCCGTGCGCTCGCCGCCCGCGGGGCCAAAGTGGTAGTGGCCGACGTCGATGCCTCCGGAGCTGCGGCGCTCGCCGACGAACTGGGCGGGACCGCATGGACCGTGGACCTGCTGGATACCGACGCTCTAGGAACCTTGAGCCTTGATTGCGACATCCTGGTCAACAACGCCGGCATCCAGAAGGTTGCGCCGATCGAGGAGTTCAACCCCGCGGATTTCCGGCGCATCATGACCCTGATGGTGGAGGCCCCGTTCCTCCTCATCCGGGCCGCGCTGCCCCACATGTATGCCAACGGATTCGGCCGGATCATCAACATTTCGTCCGTTCACGGACTCCGCGCGTCGGCGTACAAGAGCGCCTACGTTTCCGCCAAGCACGGCCTTGAAGGGCTGAGTAAGGTGACCGCGTTGGAAGGTGGCGAGCATGGAGTCACTTCCAATTGCATTAACCCGGGCTACGTCCGGACCCCGTTGGTGGAGCGCCAGATCGCCGATCAGGCCAGGGTTCATGGCATACCCGAAGCCGAAGTTCTGGCCAAAGTGATGCTGACCGAGGCTGCGATCAAGCGGCTTGTGGAGCCCGCGGAAGTCGGCTCCCTTGCGGCGTGGATGGCCTCCGACGACGCCGGCATGGTCACCGGTGCCAGCTACACCATGGACGGTGGATGGTCGGCTAAGTAAAGCCCCACCTCGGCGGGAGAAGGCGGGCGCGTCCGGGTTCTAGGCTGTTTCGTCTACCAGCTCTGCCCGGCGCAGCCCGTCCCCACGCACCCACAATTTGTAGGCCACAAGCAACAGCACCAGCCAGGTTCCGCCGACGTAGAGCGCCACCCGCGTGTCCTCGAAAGCGCCCAGGATCACGATGACAACTGCCATGAAAGCCATGGTCAGGATGGAAGCGAGCGGCCACAAAGGCGAACCAAACTCCGACGCCGCCAGCCCCTTGAGCTTGATCTCGCGTTTCATGGCCACGTGCGACGCCAGGATCATGACCCACACCCACACGGTGGCAAAGGTAGCGATCGATGCGATGAGCACGAACACGTCCTCGGGGATCACGGCGTTCAGGACAACGCCCACCAACAAGATGCCGCCCATCATCACCACGGTCATCCAAGGAACACCATGGCGGGAGACCTTGCCGAAGCTCTTGGGGGCATGTCCCTGCTGGGCCAAGCCGAACAGAATGCGCCCGGCACCGAAGATATCGCTGTTGATCGCCGAAAGCGCGGCCGTAATCACAACAGCATTAAGGATGTGGGATGCCGCGGGGATGCCCAAACCGTCAAAGATCTGCACGAACGGGCTGCCGTTGGTACCGATCTGGTCCCATGGGAAGATGCTCATCAGGACGCCCAGCGTCAGAACGTAGAAGAGCAGCACGCGCACCGGGACCGTGTTTACCGCTTGCGGGATGACCTTCTTGGGATCGGCGGCTTCTCCCGCCGTGATGCCGATGGTTTCGATGCCACCGAAGGCAAACATGACGACGGCGAACGCGGCCAGGAGCCCCTCGAAACCATTCGGGAAGAGGCCGCCGTGGTTGACGAGGTTCCCCAACCCCGGTGCCACGGCGCCGCCGTCGCCCGTTTGGAAGCCAAACACAACGATCGCTGCACCGCCGATGATCATGGCAATAATCGCAACCACTTTGATCAGCGAGAACCAGAATTCAAGCTCGCCGAAGACCTTGACGCTGAGCAGGTTCATGGCTCCAAGGAAGAGGATGATGGCGAGCACCCAGATCCATCTGTCCACCTGCGGGAACCAGAAGCCCATATAGATGCTGAAAGCCGTGACGTCGGCGATCGCAACGATCGCCATCTCGAAGACGTAGGTCCAGCCGGTCACAAATCCGGCGAACGGTCCCAGGTAGCGGCTCGCGTACTGCCCGAACGAGCCCGATACGGGGTGGCGAACAGCCATCTCGCCGAGGGCCCGCATCACCATGAACACGGCTGCACCACCGATGATGTAGGCCAGCAGCACCGACGGGCCGGCTTTTTGGATGGCGGACGCTGAACCGTAAAAGAGGCCGGTCCCAATCGCGGAGCCAAGGGCCATAAAACGGATGTGGCGGACGTTGAGGCCCCGGCTGAGCGCCGTACCCGTGGCTTGGAGGACAGAGCTCTCCACGGCCAGCTTGGTTTGTTGCATAGTAAAACCTTCTCGTCTTTGGGAGGGGATCGGTATCCAGCAGATCACTTTCGGGAGGCTTGTGATCGGACTCACGGAGCTTTGGTGTCTTCGATCGCAGACAACTTGAGTCTGGCATTCCAGACTGGAATGGCTCGTAATGGTCTGGCGCCTACCCGGTTCTGCATGCAATCTTGAGTACGGGATACCGGACAGCTAGTCCGGCAACCCAGGCACGTGAGCAGTGAGGAACCATGACAACGACGCCAGTTGCACCGGGCAAGGCAACATCTAAAGTCCCGGCTGCCGAAAACACGCTGCGCATCCTGAAGCTGTTGGCCTCGCGCCGTGGCCCGATGGCGGCGTCGAACATTGCAACAGCCCTCGGCTTGCCGCGGTCCAGTGTCTATCACCTCCTGGGAGTCATGGAGGCCAACGGATTCGTGCTCCACTTGCACGAGGAACAGCGCTACGGGCTGGGCATCAGCGCGTTCGAGCTCAGCTCGGCGTATTCGCGGCAGGAACCTCTATCGCGCCTGGGAAGGCCGATGCTCGCCTCGCTCGTGGATGCCATCGGTGAGAGTGCGCACCTCGCTGTGCTGCACGGCCGCGACGTGCTGTACATCGTAGAGGAGCGGGCAAAAAACCGCCCCAGCCTTGTGACCGACGTCGGGGTTCGCCTGCCCAGCCACCTCACCGCGACTGGACGGGCGATTCTTGCTGCCCTGCCAAAGTCCCAAGTGCGCGCCCTGTACCCGAATGCTGCCGCGTTCACGTCGCGCCATGAGGTGGAGTTTCCCATCATGAAATACTCGGCGCTGTCCTCCCATCTGGATCAGGTGCGTCAGCGTGGCTATGCCACGGAACACGGCGAAATCACGCCGGGATTTGGCTCCATTGCCGCCGCAGTGACGGACCATGTTGGATGGCCGACGGCGGCAGTCGCCGTCACGTTCTTGGAGGACAAAGTGCCGGCCGAGCAATGGCCGGTCCTCGCGGCGAGAATCCGGAAGGCGGCGGACGAGCTGTCAATCCGGATCCACGGCCGCCCCGCAGGCTAAACCCTGCCGACCGGGATCGAACGCGCGCAGCTCGTCGCTGGTCGCGTCTGTAATACCGGACAGCACCCTGCTAAAAGCCATTCCTGCCGCTTGGTAAAGGGGCTTTAGTAGAAGCAGGAGATCTTTCCACCGCATACTTTCCAAAGACGAAGGAGTCACCATGGCACCCGCCGATTTCACCACCGGTGCTCGACCGGTTAAGGCCGCCCGGGGTACTGAACTTACTGCCAAGTCGTGGCAGACCGAGGCGCCGTTGCGCATGCTGATGAACAACCTGGATCCGGAGGTCGCTGAGCGTCCGGACGACTTGGTGGTTTATGGCGGCACGGGCCGCGCGGTCCGTTCCTGGGCCGCCTTTGATGCGATTACCAGGACGTTGGAGTCGATGGAGAAGGATGAGACCCTGCTGGTGCAGTCGGGTAAGCCGGTGGGTGTGTTCCGCACTCATGAGTGGGCGCCCCGGGTGCTGCTGGCGAACTCGAATCTGGTGGGGGATTGGGCGACGTGGCCTGAGTTCCGCCGCCTCGAGGCCGAGGGTCTGATGATGTATGGCCAGATGACGGCCGGGTCCTGGATCTACATCGGCACCCAGGGCATCCTGCAGGGTACGTATGAAACCTTTGCCGCCGTCGGGAACAAATTGGTCGCGGAGGGCCGCCACCCGGCACCGGCCGCGGAAGGTTCCACCGAAGGTCCGCTGGCGGGCACCCTGACGCTGACCGGCGGTTGTGGCGGCATGGGCGGCGCCCAGCCACTGGCTGTCACCCTGAACGACGGCGCGTGCCTGATTGTCGACGTCGACGAAACCCGCCTGCGCCGCCGCGTCGGCAAGCGCTACCTGGACGAGGTCGAAACGGACCTGGACACCGCGATCGCGAAGGTGCAGAAGGCCAAGGACGAGCGCCGTGGCTGGTCGGTCGGGTACGTAGGTAACGCCGCGGAGGTGTTCCCGGAGCTGCTTCGCCGCCACCAGGCCGGGGAGGTCATCTTTGATGTGGTCACGGACCAGACGTCCGCGCATGACCCCCTGTCCTACCTGCCTGAGGGCATCTCCGTGGAGGAGTGGCACACCGAGGCGGAGGCCGACCCGGAAGGTTTCACTAAGAAGTCCCAGGCCTCCATGGCCCGCCACGTGCAGGCCATGGTGGAGTTCCAGGACGCCGGGGCGGAGGTGTTTGATTACGGTAACTCGATCCGTGATGAGGCGCGCAAGGGCGGTTATGACCGGGCGTTCGAGTTCCCGGGCTTCGTTCCGGCATACATCCGACCCCTGTTCTGCGAGGGCCTCGGCCCGTTCCGCTGGGTCGCTCTCTCCGGGGACCCGGAAGACATCGCGGTCACGGACAAGGCCATTAAGGAACTCTTCCCGGAGAACAAGCACCTGCATAAGTGGCTTGATGCTGCGGCGGACCGGGTGGAGTTCGAGGGCCTGCCGGCACGTATTTGCTGGCTCGGATACGGCGAGCGGGCCAAGGCAGGCCTGTTGTTCAACCAGCTCGTGAAAGAAGGCAAAGTCAAGGCCCCGATCGTGATCGGCCGAGACCACCTGGATTCGGGGTCGGTTGCGTCTCCGTACCGGGAGACCGAATCCATGGCTGATGGTTCGGACGCAATTGCTGACTGGCCGTTGCTGAACGCGATGCTGAACACGTCCTCGGGCGCTACCTGGGTGTCGATCCATCACGGCGGTGGTGTCGGTATTGGCCGGTCCCTCCACGCGGGGCAGGTTTCCGTCGCTGACGGCACGGACCTGGCCGCGGAGAAACTCGAACGGCTCCTGACCAACGACCCCGGAATGGGCGTCATCCGCCACGTCGACGCCGGCTACGACCGCGCCCTCGAGGTCGCCAACGAACGCGGCGTCCGCATCCCCATGAACGAAGCCCCGGAAAGCAAGTAAGAACATGACCATTACCTCGAACGAACAACTCACCGTCACCCTCGGATCTTCCGGCGTGACCCCGGAAGACGTCGTCGCCGTCGCCCGCCATGACGCCAAGGTGACCATTTCCCAGGATGCCCTGGACACGGTTGCCAAGGTCCGTGCGCATATCGACAGCCTCGCCACCAGCGACGTTCCTGCGTACGGCATCTCCACGGGCTTCGGCGCGTTGGCCAACCGACACATCCCCAATGACCTCCGCACGCAGTTGCAGAAGTCGCTGATCCGCAGCCATGCTGCGGGCATGGGTCCTGCCGTGGAACGGGAAGTGGTGCGCGGCATCATGTTCCTCCGTGCCAAGACCCTGGCATCGGGCCGCACAGGAGTCCGTCCTGTGGTCTTGCAGACCATGGTGGACGTCCTCAACGCCGGCATCACGCCGCTGGTCCGCGAGTTCGGTTCGCTGGGCTGCTCCGGCGACCTCGCCCCGCTCTCGCACTGCGCCTTGGTGCTCATGGGCGAAGGAGAGGCAATGGGTCCCGACGGCGAACTGTACGGAACGCCCGGAAACAAGAGCGTCGCTGAGCTGCTCGCGCAGCACGGCATCGAGCCGGTAACCCTGGCCGAGAAGGAGGGCCTGGCACTCGTCAACGGCACCGAGGGCATGCTTGGCATGTTGCTGATGGCCATCGCCGATATTCGCATGTTGCTTGCGACGGCGGACGTCACCGCGGCGCTCAGCGTCGAGGCCCTGCTGGGCACGGACCAAGTGTTCCTTCCTGAGCTGCACGCAGCCCTGCGCCCCCACCCGGGCCAGGCTGCCAGCGCGGACAACATGCTCCGTGTCCTGTCCAACTCAGCGATCGTTGCATCCCACCGGATCAACGACACCAAGGTGCAGGACGCCTACTCCCTGCGTTGCGCGCCGCAGGTTGCCGGCGCCGTCCGCGACACCGTGGACCACGCCGCGCTGGTCGCATCCCGCGAACTGGCCGCAGCCATCGACAACCCGGTGGTCCTTCCCGACGGCCGCGTTTCGTCCAACGGCAACTTCCACGGCGCACCCGTGGCGTACGTCCTGGACTTCTTGGCCATCGCCGTCGCTGACCTCAGCTCCATCGCTGAACGACGCACCGACCGCATGCTGGATCCGGCCCGCTCCCATGGCCTCCCGGCATTCCTGGCGGCTGATCCCGGCGTCGACTCCGGCCTGATGATCGCCCAGTACACGCAGGCCGGCCTCGTCTCGGACAACAAGCGATTGGCCGTTCCGGCCTCGGTGGACTCCATTCCGAGCTCCGCGATGCAGGAAGACCACGTGTCCATGGGTTGGCACGCCGCCCGGAAGCTGCGCAAGGCTGTGGAAAACCTCCGCCGAGTGCTCGCCGTCGAGCTTGTCACCAGCGCCCGCGCCATCGACATGCGCACGCAAATGTCCGACGGCGAACTCACCCCGGGACCTGCTGGCGCGGCCGTGCTTGAGGTGCTTCGTGAAGTGGTGCAGGGACCGGGAACCGATCGGTTCCTGTCGCCCGAACTCGAAGCGGCTGACCGCTTGGTAGGCTCCGGTGCTGTCCGTGCGGCCGCCGAATCCGCCGTCGGGATTCTGGCCTAGCACCGAATAAAGCGCTCATTTGATGGGCAAAACCGCCGCGCCCCGGAAATTGTTCGCAACGCAATCTCCGGGGCGCGGCGCATGTAGTAAAACTGTTGTCACAACTCACATTCAAGCGAACATCCACAAAGGGGTAGAAGTTCAATGAAGGCACGCGGAGCAGTCCTCTCCAAGCGAAGCGCTCACTCAGCCATGGTTTCCGATTGGAAGACGCTGAAAGTGGGCGAACGCGTGGAAGTGCTCAAGCACGCCCACGTGATCGCCACCGGGCAGGTGGAGGAGATCTCCACTAGTGGAAACGTGGTGTGGCTGGAGCGCCTCGGGCAGGGCGTTACCGAAGAAGGCAAGGAACTGTTCATGAAGTCCGACGGCGTCTCGCTGCGCCGGGCATAAGTTCAGTACCTCGAGCTGCCTGTTTAACAGCAGGTGCCGGCTTAAAAAGAAGCCGGGGCTCATGTGAGCCCCGGCTTCTTTTGCTGCTAGGCAGCGAGTGCCTCGTGGATCTGGCCGAAGGGAACGGATTCGTCCAGGGCCACGGTGTAGGTGCCGGGCTCGTGCCGGGTCACCATGATTCCGCAGTCGGCGTCAGCCGCTGCGTTGTTGATCAAAGCTTCCACGGCGCGTTCTAGTCCGTCGTGGATTTCATCTGCCTTGGAAAAAGACAGTCGTATTTCGCGTTCTGCAATGCTTGCAGGGGTCATTGGGGGGCCTCCTCTTGGATGTCGCATGCGAGGGCGACCCATCAATTATAGAGGGCGGAGCTGGTGCTAGCGTCCAAGGGTGGTGACCGCGCCGGAGTGTGACCGCGATTTTGACCGCACCAGCTTGGCTACGCCCGCGCCGATCAAGAGCGTGAGGATGGCGGCCGCGGCATGCGTGTACAGCATTAGGTCACCAGCGTGGGCCGCCGGATGTGAATTTGCGCCCGAGGCCACGTCCGTTGGGACCTGCTGTGGGCCGTGTGAGTGAGTGAGGAGTTCACCTCCTGGAAAGGATCCTCCCAGGGTGTCGAAGCCAAAGAACAACAGCTGCTGTGCAAGGCCGGAGATCAGGAGCAGCAGTATGGGTCCGTGAATCCACCGGCCAACGAGTTCTGCTGCCAACGCGCAGAATGCCGTCAATGCAAGCAGCACGGGCACGGACGGGGCGCTTCCACCTGAGAGGAGGTGGGCTACCAAGCCCAAAGCGACCGCTACCGGTCCCGCTACCCAGCTCCACTTCTCCTGCACAGCACTCGGACCCATCGCCATCCTCTCCTCCACACAGGCTATGCGGAAAGGGGCGGAGATGAACAGGGTCGTGCGCCGCGTCGTACTCCGCCGCTAGGCGAGGAGGCTGTTTATGAGCCGTGCGGCGACCTTCGCGGTCCGGGAGTCAATGTCGAACTCGGGGTTCAACTCGGCGACGTCCACATGGAGCAGCTTCCCGCTCGCGGCAACTTGGCGGCAGACGGAACTGATCACTGGCAGGGGAACTCCGTACGCAGCAGGGGCGCTGACGCCGGGCGCCACAGAGGCAGGCAAGACGTCGAGGTCGATCGTCAAGTAAAGCACGTCGATGCCGGCCAAAAAGTCCGCGACGAATACTTCAACCGCTTCGCGCGAGCACTGTTCGTCCAGGATGTACTTCACGTCCAACCGGTCTGCGGTGTCGAAAAGCGTCCGGGTGTTGTTGGGTTCGGAAATTCCGACGACGGCGTAGTTCAGTTTTCGTCCGGCCTCGGCCTCCGCCGTGGCCATCTGAAGGAACGGCGTACCCGAGCTTGGAGTTGCCTCATCCCGCAGGTCAAAGTGGGCATCCAGGTTCAGCACGCCCAGCCGCTTCCCTTGAACGGATTCGGATCCGGCCACGCCAAGGTAGCTGGCGAACGCTGTTTCATGCCCGCCGCCCAAAACCACCGTGAGGTTTCCGGCGTCGAGCAGCTTCGAAATAGCCTGCCCGGCACGTTCCTGGCCCGCTTCGAGCGCGTCGCCCTCAACCACCACGTCGCCGGCGTCGAACACGTCACGGTCCAGGTGATAGGCCAACGGGCCCAGCGCCGAGCGGATAGCTGCAGGCGCCGCAGCCGCGCCCACGCGGCCCTTGTTCCGAAGGACCCCGGCATCACTGCAAAAACCAAGCACGACGGCGGGCCGCGCAGCTGCCTCGGCCGCTGCCTGGGTGTGGGGCGCCATGGCCTGCCACCAGCGGCGGTGCTCGGCGCCGTCGCCGTCGAAACGGCCGGTCCAGGCGTTGGGGCTGATGTCTACAGTGAGGCTCTGGCTGTTTGTTGGTCCCATGCTTCAAGCACACCCGAAGGAGTGGACGAAAACCAGCACTTCGGCGTCGGGAGTGTCTGGGTCTCCGGACTAGGGCCTTGCCCTTACTTGACTCCGAACATCTCCTCGATGGTGCCGATGCCAAAGAACAACACGAATGCCGCCGCCACAACCCACATGAGCGGGTGCACCTCACGAGCGCGGCCCTGGAATGCGCGGATCAGCACGTAGGAGATAAAGCCTGCCCCCAAGCCGTTCGCGATCGAGTACGTGAACGGCATAAGGGCGATGGTCAGGAAGGCGGGGATGCCGAGGCCCCAGTCCTGCCAGTCGATCTTGCCCACTTGCGAGACCATCATGAAGCCCACCACTACCAGTGCCGGCGCTACGGCTTCGAACGGAACCAGGTTGATCAGGGGGGTGAAGAACATGGCCACCAGGAACAGGAGGCCTGTGACGATCGAGGCGAGGCCGGTCCGGGCGCCTTCCCCGATGCCGGCGCCGGATTCAACGAAGATCTGGTTCGAGGACACGGACGAGCCACCGCCGATGATGGCACCGAGGGCGTCTACCTGAAGGACACGGTCAACGTTGGGGATGTTGCCGTGTTCATCCACGGTGCCTGCCTCGTTGGCCAAGCCCACCATGGTGCCCATGGCGTCGAAGAAGATGCTGAGCAGGATCACGAATGCCAGCAGGGCAGCGGCGATGAAGCCGAGGTGTTGGAAGGCGCCTACAGGGTTGGCTTTGCCGATCAGGGACAGATCAGGGGCACCCCATTGCGAGATGGTGGGGGCTACCAGCGACCAGCCGCGGGGGTTGACGTTTTTTCCATCAAAGCTGGGGCCGATGTGAAGCGTGAATTCGAGGATGGCCGCAAGCACCGTGGACACCACGATGCCGATCAGGATCGCACCGCGGACCTTGCGGACAACCAGGGCGATGGTCAGGATCAGTCCGACCACGAACACCAGTGTGGGCCAGCCCAGCAACTTGTCATCGACGCCCAGCCCCAGGGGAACCGTGGTGTGGGCGGCGTCGGGGATCCGGCGGACAAAGCCGGCATTCACGAGCCCGATCAAGGCAATGAAGAAGCCGATGCCCACCACGATCGCGGTCTTCAGGGCATCGGGAACTGCCTTGAACACAGCCGTCCGGAAACCGGTCAGGACCAGGATCAGCATGGTCAGGCCGGAGAGGAGCACCAAACCCATCATGTCCGGCCAGGTAAGGCCCGGGTGCGTGGCAACCGTGACCGCTACAAAGGCGTTAACGCCCAAGCCGGTGGCCAAGGCAAAGGGGTGTTTGGCCCATGCGCCCATGAGGATTGTCAGGATGCCTGCAACGAAGGCAGTGGTTGCCGCAACGGCGGCCGACCCCAAGGTACCCCCGCCGGAATCAGCGCCCGAAAGGATGAGAGGGTTCAAGACCACGATGTAGCTCATGGCGAAGAACGTCGCGAACCCGCCCCGGATTTCCCGTGAGTACGTGGATCCGCGTTCGGTGATCTTGAAGTAGCGGTCAAGGGCAGAACCTTGTTTCAGCATGAAGGTCTCCGGGGTTCGGGGGGAGTGTGCTATCAAATCCTATGCCCCGCGGAGTGGGTGCCTGTGACCATTCGCCTACTCTGTAAGGAAGCCAACACTAGGAGAAACCGCCCCAAATGCGTACAACCCGCACGCTTCTGGCCGCCGTCGTCGCCGCTCTTGCCTTCGCGGGCGCTTTGCTGTTTTCAGCAGCGCCAGCGTCCGCGCATGATGTCGCTGAGTCAACGGCACCAGCGGACGGTGCCACCGTGGCAGGGGTACCGGCGTCGGTTTCGATTACGTTCAATAACCCGCCGCTGGCCATCGGGTCCGGCGTAACGGTTAGCGAGGGCGGGCAGAACTGGGCGGACGGCGCCGTCGAAATAATCGACAACCAAGCCGTGCAAAAGTTGCGTTCCGGTGCCCCGGCAGGCAAATACACGGTGGTATGGCGCGTGGTCAGCTCCGACTCACATCCCATTGAAGGCACCTTCAGCTTCACGGCAACCACTGGAAGTACGACGTCGGCAAGCGGCGCTGCGGAGCCGTCCGCCTTGGCGGCCGTTCCGACTGCGGGCGAAGCGGCTCCCGGCAGCAGCAGCGCGCCTCGGGCGGCCGACGGCGTAGGCGTCCGGGACTCGTCCGAGCCGTTTCCTTGGAGCATCGTGGGCCTGGCTGTGGTCGCGGTTGGCATAGTGGCGTACCTGGCGGTGACGGCGCGCCGCAGGCTGGCAGTCCCGGACGACGCAGACGGCGACGATCAGCCTGAGTAAGGAAGCCCGAGTAGGAAGCCTGTCCGTTACAGAAATGTGACTTTGCCTGAGGGATCCCGTACGGTTGTAAATGTGCCTGTTCCACGTAGCGGGCACTTCCGGACTGATTGCCTAGCTCTGCCGCAGTCCCGGAATCCGTTCGCAGACAAACCACGGCAGAGACGGGGAACCCAATTTAGGTCGCTTTTGAGCGTGCCTTGGGGTGAAGCCACGAGGCTTCCGCTGCCCAGCGGGGGATCGTGGCCGGGTGACTCCCATCCGAATCCGACAGCTAACCTCGCAGGCATCGGGAGAGGCTTTTTCATGTCTTCACGCATTCTTCGCGGCCGTCGTAAGGCGGACACCGTACGTCCTAATCCTTTTATTTCCATCTCCAAGGCCGTTGCCAGCAACGCGTCCGGCGCTGGTCGCCAGGCCGCCGTGATCGCCGCGGCATCGGGATTGGTCTTGACCGGCACCGTAGCGGCACACGCTGCCGAGCCGCCCGTTCAGCGGGATTCCAGCCCTGCCACCGTAGCGGAACACGCCACCGGGGCGCCTAACAAGGTCGTCACCGCTGCGGCCACGGCAACCGTCAACTTCG
This sequence comes from Arthrobacter sp. efr-133-TYG-104, assembly GCF_030208915.1. Taxonomy (NCBI): domain Bacteria; kingdom Bacillati; phylum Actinomycetota; class Actinomycetes; order Micrococcales; family Micrococcaceae; genus Arthrobacter; species Arthrobacter sp. efr-133-TYG-104. The sequence continues at coordinate 90,053 of NZ_JARVTA010000011.1, read as the reverse complement.
AGCGTCCCACTGTTGCCTCGGAGGCAGCCCCGGTCGTCGAAAAGCCGGCCCCCGTCGTCGAGGCTCCCGCCGCTCAGGCCCCGGTCGCCAAGAAGGCAGTCGCCGCAGCTGTTGCTCCAGCACCTGTTGCCGTCAAGGCCGCTCCAGCCGCACCGGCTGCAGCGCCTGTAGCTCCTGCGGCCGCCGCGCCGGCCAGTGGCGTGAACGCCGCCATGGTCGCCTCGGCATACGCCCAGATCGGCATCATGCAGGATTGCACTGCCATGGTGGAAAGGGCCCTTGGCTCGGCCGGCATCCCTGTTGGGGACCTCGCGCCCCTGCAGTTCCTGAACTACGGCAAGGTAGTCAGCTCACCGTTGCCGGGCGACATGATCGTCCAGTCCGGCCACGTTGCCATTTACATTGGCAACGGCCAGGCCATCAGCGGTGGCATCAACGGCAACCAGACCGGCATCCACCCTGTTAGCTGGATGACCAACGTCGGGCCTGTCACGTACGTGCGCGCGGGCGCATAAGCTTCACGTTGCAGCTTTAGGTAGCAAACCAAAGGCCGGCATGGTCGAGGACTAGCGTCTTTCGACCGTGCCGGCCTTTGGTGTTCGCAGTTGTGCGATTAAGTTTCAGGCGATGGCCATACGGGAGCCAGTGGAAACGGATCCGCCAGGCAAAGCGACCTTTGACGAAATCGCCTGCCCCACGGCCTTGGCTTGCCGGAGCACCTCCTTGGGGCTCGGTGCGATGAGTTCACCGACGCCCACGAGGTGCATTCCCAGGGCACGCATGGCCGTGGCAAAGTTCTGGCCCAGGGCGATCCCCAGTTCGGACAGCATACGACGCAGTTGGCTTTGTGCGCAGCGCGTCACCACTATGTGATCCGCCAACAGAATGCCGTCCGCTGTATGGACAGCCCATTGCCGCGGGGCGGCTTCCATGGGGCCTGAGAGCTCCAACGCACCGTTGGCAGCAGCCCCCGTGAAGCTTTTGGACAGCCCGTAACCGAGTTGCGCGGATGGTTCACGCCCAAGGAAATCAAGGCGGAGTGCACGCGTGGCATTGCGCACATCTATGTGGTGGTTGGCGGCGTAGTTGCGCAAGTGCCGGAGGATCTCGTGGCGTTCTTGGATGGTTCCAGGGTCACCCGCGTCGCATCGCTGAAGCATTCCCGTGTTGACGTTCTGTCCGGAAGCGGACAAGGCGCCGAAGCCGTCCAGAACGATGGAACCGACTCCGTGGCGGCTTAGCTCACTGGCCACTGCCAAGCCGGAGAGGCCGGCTCCAATGACCACGGTGGTGGTACGTTCCATGCCGGAATCAGGCGTCAGTGACACTGCGTGGTTCCTCCTTGACATCGGTGCTGTTCGGGCTGCGCGTGGGCCCATTCGGAAAACCCAAGCGGCCGCAGCTAATGGCCGAGGTGTGTGGTGAAACACATTGCCCGTCCATTCAGTGACTCGAACACTACCGAACTTTTTCGGCCAAGGATAGCTTTCAAGGACGCGTTTTTCGGCGTCTTGGCGGACCGCGATAACGGGGTCCAAGAACTGAGCCCGGACCGTTACCCACATAGCCCAAAGTCGCCTTGATTAGGCCCTGTGGACCGAGAATAGTGGGCATTGGCGGAAGAGATTCCTTGAGATCTTTCGCCCCGGTTGTTGACACCAGTGCCTGCGGGAAGCCGTAGGAAGAAACCTCTGGCAGAATAGCCGGAACATCAAGCAGTAGGTGGAGAGGCGGGCCCCCATGGACCAGCACGGCAGGCACATCAATGAGCCGAATGACCGCGAGGACCAGGCAGTGGCGCCTGGTGGCATCGTGGTCGGAGTTGACGGATCCGAGCATGGAAAGTGCGCCTTGATTTGGGCAGCGAGGGAAGCGGAACGCCGCCAGCTTCCGCTGCACATCGTCACGGCATACTCGGTACCTATTTTTGCTGCGTCAGGGCTCGACGGCGGTTATGCCACCGTAGACGATTCGGTGATCCGCGAGGGCGCGGAGGCCATCATTGCCCAAGCCATGGACAAAGTTTCCAGTTATGCCATTGACGTAGACGCCTCTGTGGAAAACGGCGACGCCGCGGGCGTGCTGCTGGACCTTTCGGCGGACGCCGCGCTGCTTGTTTTTGGAAGCAGGGGGCGGGGCGGTTTTGTGGGTCGGCTGCTGGGATCGGTAAGCAGCGCGCTGCCGGCCCACGCCAAGTGCCCCACCGTGACGGTTCCGCTGTACTGCGCGGACCGCCTGGGCGAAAACACCGAGGATAAACACGTCAAAGCCCAGCACGCAAAGTCCGGCCCGCGGACCGTGGAGAACGTGGTGGTGGTAGGTGTTGACGGCTCGGAGCAAGCCCGGGTGGCGGTACTTGATGCGGCGGAACAAGCCATGCGGATAGGCGCCAAGCTCCGGGTTATCTGCGCTGTGCCGCAGTACAGCGGCTCACTTGCTTGGGTGCCTGCACCCATGGACCGGGACGCTTTGTTCGCGGACATCAAGGTCCAGCTTGAGGCAGGCGTGGCCTGGCTCAAGAGCCACTTCCCTGCATTGACTGTAGAAGCGGAACTCAGGGACGGTTCACCGGTGGAGGTCCTTGTTGAGGCCAGCGGCGGGGTGGAGCTTGTTGTCCTGGGTACTCGCGGACGGGGTGGGTTCGCCGGAATGCTGTTGGGCTCCACCTCAGATGGCGTCCTTCACCATGCCAAGGGGCCGGTGTTGGTTGTCCCGGACAGGGAAGACCCTCGGTTGGCTGACCGGCCTCAATTCGGGCCGATGCTCGGGGCAGCCTAGGTAGGTCCCGGCCGGGAGTGCCAGGTCCAGACCGGGAGTGTTAGGTCCCGGCTAAGCGTGCTGGTGTGACTCGTGCTCGGAGTGGCTGACGGGCTCCAACTGGAACGTGCAGTGCTCTGTGTCGAAATGCCGGCCCAGGCAGGTCCCCAGCTGATCGAGGATGCTATCGGCTCCGCTGGCGTTCAACACTTGGTCCTCCACCACCACGTGGGCGGAGAAGACCGGAACCCCTGAGGTGATGGTCCAAATGTGGATGTCGTGGGCCTCCACTACTCCGTCGACGGCGATGATGTGTTCCCTGATCATGTTCACATCAACTCCCTTGGGCGTTGCCTCAAGGAGCACGTCCACTACGTCCCGCAGCAGGTGCCACGCCCTGGGGATGATCATGAGGGAAATGAGGACCGACGCAATCGGGTCTGCTGCCGTAAAGCCGGTGGTCATGATCACAACGGCAGCCACAATCACGGCAATTGAACCAAGGAGGTCGCCAACGACCTCCAAGTAGGCACCGCGGACGTTCAGGCTTTCTTTCTGCGCGCCTTGCAAAATCAGGAGCGAGCAGAGATTGGCGACGGCGCCCAGGACTGCTGCCCACAACATGACGTCCGTGCGGATGTCCGGCGTCTCACCAAAACGACGCAGGGCTTCAATCATGATCACTACAGCGATGACAATGAGGATCAGTGCGTTGGCCAAGGCCGCCAAGACCTCTGCGCGTTGGTAGCCATAGGTCCGTTGATCGCTCGCTGGTCGGGTGGCAATCCACGCTGCCATCAGCGCGATGAAAACCCCTGCCGCGTCTGAGAGCATGTGGCCGGCGTCAGCGAGCAAGGCCAGTGACCCTGACACCACGGCGCCGAGCACCTGGATTCCCACCACCGCTAAGGTGATGGCCAGTACTGCGATCAGCCGTTTCCGGTGCCTACCGGTTGCTGTGAGTCCGTGGGAATGATTGTGGTCGTGCGCCATGCTTACAAGGCTAGCCCCAGCCGAGGTCATGGAGCCTGTGGTCATCAATTCCGAAGTGATGCGCAATCTCGTGCATAACGGTGACGACCACCTCGTGGATGACTTGCTCACGGCTGGTACACATGTCCAGGATGGGTTGCCGGAAAATGGTAATCCGGTCCGGCAACGAACCTGCCTCCCACCACGAATCACGCTCGGTCAGCGGGACGCCCTCATAAAGCCCAAGCAATACTGTGTCCGGATCCTCGCCTGGCTGGGGTGTGTAGACGTCCTCGATAAAAATGGCCACGTTGTCCATAGCGTTGGCGGCCTTGGGCGGAATGCGGTGCAAGGCATCAGTTACGGCCGCCTCAAAATCTTCGGCCGACATCCCGAAGGGAGCCTTCCGCAGCGGCGAGGAGGGAAAACCGCCGTCGGGAATGTTTGGAAGGCCGGGCGGGAGGTTCGCGGGCATATTACGACTGTAGCCCGTGCACAGGGCCCTGGGCTGTGGCGTCATGGGCGATACTAAACCTAAGCCCTCGCTAACGAACAGGATCTGCATGTCTGCCTCGCCCCATCTCACGCCCGAGCCACTCGCCGTCGTCGTGGTGGGGGAGGCGCTGATCGATATCGTGAAGTCTCTTGAAGGTGACATCGAGTACCCCGGCGGTTCTCCGGCCAACGTCGCTTACGGACTGGGCCGACTGGATGTAAAAGCAGGGCTGCTGACGGCGATTGGCCGTGACGAACGGGGCGCAGCGATCGCCTCGCACCTGGAGAGCGCCGGCGTTGTGCTGTTGCCCGGGTCCAAGTCTCTGGAGAAGACGGCGACGGCGACGGCCCGGATTGCTGCCGACGGTTCGGCCACATACACGTTCGACATCGATTGGGCCTTGCCGCCCGTTGCCCTGCCCTACGCTCCGCGGATCCTCCACACCGGCTCCATTGCAACGTTCCTGGAGCCCGGGGCCGGGGTTGTGCGGGGTTTGCTGGAGCAGGCGCAGGGTGGGTCGATGGTGACCTACGATCCAAACATCCGTCCCGATCTTCTGGGGAGCCATCAGGAGGCGTTATCCCTTTTCGAGGAGATGGTGCCACTGACGGACGTCGTCAGGATGAGCGGTTCGGATGCCCGGTGGCTTTACCCGGGAAAGGATCTGGAGGATACCGCGAGGCATCTCCTGGCCCTTGGCACCGGGCTGGCTGTCATCACGCAAGGCGCCAAGGGTTCGCTCATGGCGACCAAGCACATACAGCTCACCGTTCCTGCTGTGCCCTCCGCCGTGGCGGACACCATCGGCGCCGGGGATTCGTACACCTCCGCGCTGATCATGGGCCTGTTGTTGCGGGGTAGCGACGGGATGGCGCCCACGGTCCTGGAGCGGATCGGGACCATCGCATCGATGGCATCGTCGATCACCGTCGGCAGGCCCGGCGCCAACCCGCCGACACATCGGGAACTTCTGGCAGGAATGGCCCGCTAGGACCTTCGGCGCGTCAATCCGACGCCGATCAAGCACACTGCGCCGCCAACCCAGCCCCAAATGGTTGGCACCTCTTGAAGCACCGCCCACGAGATCAAAATGGTGGTGCCCGGAACCAGGTACGTTGTGGCCGCGAGCCGCCCCGCGGATATCAAGGAAAGTGCGTACGCCCATGTCGTGAAGGCAATGGCTGTCGGGAAGATGCCGAGGTACACGAGGCCAAGTGTGGCCGGGAGTGGGGCCGCTTGCACTTCGGTAATGAGCTGACCGGCCCACGGCAGGCAGCAAACGGCTCCCACCAGGATGCCGAACCAGGTCGCCTGGCCGGCGGTGAATTTCCGGAGTACAGGCTTTTGCAGGATCGCGCTCACTGAGGCGAGGACAGCGGCAAGCAAGCACAAGAGCACACCGGCGACATCCGCCGTCGAGCGTTGTCCCGAACCCAAAGCGATCATCGCGACGCCGCAGAACGCAACCCCGCTGCCGATCAGCAGCCACCGCGGAAAGCCCTCCTTGAGGAAGATGCCCGCAAGGATTGCGATGAGGATGGGTGAAACGTTGATCAGCATGGCGCTGGTGCCGGCGTCGAGCATGTGCTCGGCGGCGTTGAGGGCCACGTTGTAGCCCCCGAACCACATCACGCCGTAGGCAATGATCGGGAGCCACTCCCGGCCGCGCGGCCACACTTTGAGGGTCGGCAGCACAACAATTCCAAGTGCGACGGCGGCAACTGCCAGACGTCCCAGCGACAAGGAACCGGGGGAGAAGCTCGGGCCCACGGCCCGGATTCCGACGAAAGCCGAGGCCCAGAGGAGCACGGTGATGACGACGGCGGCGATGCCACGCCTGCTGATGCCCGCTGTCAGCGCTGGGGTGGTGCGCGGCGGCAGGCCGGGATTGGGTTGGCCGGATCCGGCCGGGGTGGTGGTTGTCATAGGGATAATCTAATCGCGGTTCGGGAGAGTCGCTGGCGGGTTTCGGACACGTCACGAAGTCCCGCTGAGGCGGTCGCTTCACGGCACAGAGTCTCGATTTGGGAATATCGCTCTTCATGCTCTAAAGTTTTAGAGTCCAGTTCGGACGAGCAAGAACCGGGAAAGACCGCGGAAGCGGGCTTTTTCTTTGCTCATTTACGAATTGAGTTCAGGCCCCCATCGTCTAGCGGCCTAGGACACCGCCCTTTCACGGCGGCGGCACGGGTTCGAATCCCGTTGGGGGTACGCAAGGCAAGTGGTAAACCGGGTCATGAAAGTCTGGTAAGCTAGAAGCCTTGAAAAAAACGCGGTAGCGATATCGCACAGCAAGGCCCTGTAGCGCAGTTGGTTAGCGCGCCGCCCTGTCACGGCGGAGGTCGCGGGTTCAAGTCCCGTCAGGGTCGCTCTGGGATACGGAAGAAATTCCGGGTCTCAAGGTGACATGTCACCTAGGCTCTGTAGCTCAGTTGGTAGAGCGTTCGACTGAAAATCGAAAGGTCACCGGATCGACGCCGGTCGGAGCCACCACTGGGAAGCATCAGTTCATTCGAACTGGTGCTTTTCTTCTTTAACACTTCATGCTGGTCCGGGACCCCGCGGCCGGAACACCCTGACGTCAAACCGGCACGGCATATTCGAAGCGTTGCAGGGTTCGCATAAAGCTGCTCGCCACAGCACCGCGGCCGTGCGCGCCCGCGGTGAAAAACTCTTCTGCGACTGAACGAGCCCCGTCCTGCCCATCGGCATGCCCGCACCGTTGGCTGTCACTGTTTGTTCTCACCGGGTTGCTCCGGGGCAGCCCCAGGAGTTGGGGTTTTGTTGGCAGGTGTCGGCGACGAGTGTTTTTTGGGTTTTCCAGACGTGGATGGTGGTGGGTGGTGTGGTGATGTCGAGGGTTCCGTTGATGGGTAGTGGGGGTCCGTTGTTGACGGTGTAGGTTCCGGTGAAGGTGGTGGTGAGGGTGGTTTGGTAGTTGCCGGTTTGTGTGTAGGTGTGGCTGGTGCGGGTGTTGGTGGTGAGCCATTGGGTTTGGGGGAGGGGTTGGCCGGGGGTGGGTGTTGGTCCGAGGGTGGTGCCGTCGCCGTAGGTGTAGGTGTAGCTGGTGGGGGCGGCGGTGAGGTGGACGTTCTGGCCGAGGATGATCACGTCGAAGGTCTGTTCGCTGGTGGTGGTGTAGAAGTTGGTGGGTCCGCCTTTGAGGGTGTTGGGGGCGGGTTGGGTTTGGAGTGTTCCGGGGTTGACGGGTAGTTGTCGGAAGTCGGTGAGGATGCGGGCTGCGATGTTGGCCAGGACGTTTTCTGGTTGGGGGTCGTAGAGGCACGTGGGTCCACTGACCGCCGGGAAGTCGGTCCATACGGGTTTGGTGATCGACTTCGGAGCTTGCCGCCAGATGACGGGGGTGCCTTCTTGGCCGCCGCGTGTTTTTGGCGGGCAGTCCAGGGTGAGGCAGCCTTTGTCCGGAGTGTCCGACCCGCCTGAGCGACAGTGGACATCGGCCATGTACTGATTCGGATCCTCACCGGGTTGAGCTGCGGTGCCACCGCTCTTGGAGGTCAGCACTCCAGTTTCCGGATCGATGGTGAAGTTGGCGCCTACAGCGATCCCTGTGTCTCTCTTCCCTGCACTTATTCGGGGATCATCGTCGGCCACAGAAGGTGCATATCCGATGACACACAGCAGAACTGTAGCTGCAGGGAGGGCTAACCCGAGCCTAAATACACCCATGATCAGCCTTGGATCAATCCATTGTCGATAACGCGCCAACGGCCACTTCGGTACGCAGCAATTACAGCCTCCGCGGTGTTGGTGGCCAGTGTTTCAGGTTGTCCCGGGCTTCCGTCGGCGTCGAAGTACCGTATGTCTTCTTGGATGACCTGAACCCTTACAGACTGTGAATCTTGTCGGTCCTTCCAAAGCACTTCGATGACCGGTGTGGTGATTCGACCCCCAACTACCCACCGCCCCTTTGTATAGTTGGCATCTATTGCCTTCTTGTAGGCGGCGCCGGAGACGGTAGACGTGTCAGTTGAAAGACTCCAAGGTCCGACATCACCTGTCTCTGTCGCATAGGAATACGTCGCATACCAGTACCGTATGAACGCCTCCAACCCGGCCTTCGAGTTCTCCTTCGCCAGCTCCGGCATCACGGGGACGGGAACGTTCTGGGCCTTCCCCTTCGCATCGGCCGGCTTGTACGCCGCAGCCGTCGAAGGGCCCGCAGGCGGGGAAGCCGATCCAGATAAGGTGGGCGACGCCGTCGTCGAGGGTGTTGACGGTGAGGTGCTGGGTGTCGACGGACCCTCGCAACCTGACAGGAACAAAACCAGAAGCAGGCCCAGCGTCACCTGCCCGCGAAACGTCCTAGAGAAAGCGAATGAACGTGGTGGCATGACAGGCTCCCCAGCGGCTGTTTGATTGCGTGCTGCGAGTCTAGGCTGGCCCCGCAACCACGTCCCAACTACTCAGTGGGGGATGTGGATAACTTTCCGCCACACAGTGTCGGACCTAGACGCTAGGGTGGTACTGACGAGAAGGGGAGTGCTCCATGGAAGACCAGAATGTGCAGCTCGAGCCCGTACCCGGCGGCGATGCCACCGGAACCGGACGCACCATCATCTCCGAGGCGGCTGTGGCCAAAGTCGCGGGTATCGCCGCCCGCGCAATTCCCGGCGTGTACTCCTTGGGCTCCGGTCCCTCCCGGGCACTCGGCGCCATCCGTGATGCCGTGGGTAGTTCGGACCACTCCGCAGGCGTCCGTGCGGAGGTCGGCGAGACACAGGTGGCAGTGGACATCACGTTGGTCGCCACGTACGGCCATCCCCTCCACGGTGTAGCAAACCAAGTCCGAGCCGCCGTATACAGGGCAGTCGAGGAACTCGTGGGTCTCCAGGTGATCGAGGTCAACATCGAGATCACGGATGTTTTCGTGGCCCCGCCGCCCAAGCCCGTCGGCGCCAAGACAGTGGTAGTTGAAAGGGAGGTCCTGCAATGAGCATGACGGTAGTCGGCATAGGCATCGGTGCTTTCGTGGCGTTCATGTCCCTCTCTTTTGGGCTCTGGGGTTTCCTCGTTTCGCTCCTTTTCATGGCAATTGGCGCGCTGTTTGGCCGTGCGGCAGATGGAAAGCTCGATCTCCGAAGCGTCCTTGACGCCATTACGGGCCGGCGCTCTTCGTCATGAAGGTGGCTGAGGCTGTGGACTCCACCACCAGCCTGGCCGGCCACAACCGGATCAGTACCCAGGCTTTGACATCGTTGGCCAAGGCCGCTGCCGCCGAGGCTTTAGGCGTAACCGCCAGCGCCATCCGCGCTGATTGGGCGGACGACGGCGGCTTGCTGGCTTTGTCCATCGTGGCACCCATCAGCATTCCGGCCCTGATCGACGTCCAACGACATCCACAAGCCGTGGAGAGCTTGGGCGGTTCCATCTGGGACCGCGCCGTGGCCGCGAAGGCGGTGATCCTGAACCGTGTATCCCTCCTGAGTGGCTCGCGGCTTAGCCGTGTGGATATCAGGATCAGCGGTGCAGAGGTGAGGGAAGGAGGTCGCGTTCAATGAGACAGGATCAGGTAACAGAGCCATTGAAGGTGGTGCAGGAGTCCGGTGCCAGCCCAGTGGCCGGTGAAGACCCCGCGATGAGGCATATCCTGCGCCGTGAGATGCATTCTTCCCGGGCTGCCGCGGCAGGAATAGCCGCCGTGTTGGTCATGATTGTTTGTGCGTACGTACTGCTTGAAGCAGGCGTCCGGGCGATTGGCCAGCCACCTTGGCTGATCGATTTCGGCACCGCCGCGGAGCGGATTATCGCCCTTCCAGACGGGATCTCGCCGTTGCTGCTGGGGGCCGGCGGAGCGGTTGTTGCCATGGTGGGGGTCTTCTTCCTGCTTCAAGCCCTCCTGCCTGGCCGGCGGGCGCGGCACCTGCTCCGGGACCGGCGTGCCGCCGTCGTAGTTGACGACGAGGTCTTGGCTTCGGCGCTCGCCCGTCGTGCCCGGACCGCAGCAAACGTTACCCGGGAACAAGTGATGGTGGTGGTCTCGCGGCAGCTCGTCGTCGTCAATGTGCGGCCCACCTCCGGTAGCGCTGTGAGCGAGGAAACAGTCCTGGCGGCCGTCCGTGCTGAACTTGAAGAGATGTCTCCGGTGCCCATGCCGGACGTCCGGGTCAATTTGGCCACGTCGGGGGTAATTGGCGCATGAACGGTACACCGCGCGCACTGAATCGGGTTCTTCTCTTTATTATTGGCGCCGTATTCCTGGCTATCGGGGTGCTGCTGGTTTTGCTGGCTTCCGTCCCGGCCGTCGCGTCCTGGTGGCACGGTTGGTCGGCCGGTGTATGGGGATCGGCGGAGGGCGCCTTCGAGCAGACACGCCTGCCCGGCCGTCAGGAGAGCTGGCTGTGGATAGTCGCTGCCCTGGTGGTAATAGCGGTCATCGTTGCCATGATCGCCTGGCTCTCGCAGCAAGGTAAAGGCAAGGCAAACTTCCTCGTGTCGGGGGAGGACGACGGCGACGTCGAAGGCTTAGTCACCATCGGCGGGGGCGTCGCTGAGCAGGCGCTAAGGGCAGCCCTCGCTGACCGACCGGATCTGGCGGGGGCATCGGTAGCCACGTACGAGTTCAAGGGCCAGCCTGGGCTGCGGGTCCGCATCCAGCCGAGGCAGGGCGTGGCGCCCCACCTCTTGGCCACGGAGGTTTCACAACTTCTGGAAGCACTGGATCTCGTGATCGGAAAGAAAACTCCGGTGCTGCTACACATAGTCTCGGGTGCACGTGCCAAGTTCACGCGAGCCGAGCGGGTTCGCTGACCGTTCTCAGGACACCAAGGTAGTGGCGGCAGCGTCCATATGTTCGTGGATGGTCTTCCGGGCCAGTGATGCGTCGCCGGTTTCGATGGCAGCGACGATTTCGCGGTGCCGGTTCACGCTCATGTTCTTGACGCCCTTTTCCAAGCCACCGAACATGATGGACATGCGGATCGACCCTTCCAAGGACTCCCACGAGTGCAGGAGCGTCTCGTTTCCAGTGAGACGGCAAAGAGTGCGGTGGAATTCCATGTCGGACTCCACTCGCTCCTCCAATGATGCGTCCTGGGCCGCCTCCATCACGTCGATCGTCTGATGCAGGGATTGAATCAGCTGCGCTCGGTCCGGGATTTCGCACAGGGTTCTGGCAGCCAGTGACTCCAAGGCGGCCCGCACCGCGAAAATGTCCCGGATCTCCTTCTCGTCCAGATGCCGGACGGAAAGCCGTCCACGCGGCCCTGCCGAAAGCAGTCCCTCCTGCTCAAGCTGGCGGAGGGCTTCCCGCAGGGTTCCCCGGCTGATCTGAAGCATCTCTGAGAGTTCGGTTTCCACAAGATGGCGGCCCGGCTCGAGTTCGCCGCTGGTGATCGCGGTCCGCAGTGCCGACAGTGCTTGTTCACGCAGGCTCGTCTTTTCCAGTCCGAGTAGCGGCGCGGTCAGTCCAGCCATGGCTTCTGTCCTCATTGTCATTAGTCAACTGTTTACAGTCGGTAGTGGTTCCGATCCTACGGCAAAAAGCACGGCAATGGCCGGGGGCCAGTGCCGTGCTTCCTGAGTCGAGTACCTGGTTCGAATCGAGGGCCTAACCCAGTTCGGCCAGAACCTTGGCCACGATACGGTCTACCGCCAAACCGTAGCGGTCATGCAAAGTGGGCAGCGCCCCGGCGTCGAGGAACTGATCCGGCAGTGCCACAGGCACCACGCGCTTGCCCAGACCTGCGGTGACGACGGCGGACGCCACGGTTTCGAACAGGCCGCCGACCACGGAGTGGTTTTCGAGGGTCACGCTCAATCGATCCGTATTAATCTCCTCGAGGACGGTTTCGGCGTCGAACGGCTTGATCGTAGGAGTGTGCACAACGGCAACGTCTACGTTGTGCGCTGCCAGAGCCTTCGCCGCTTGCAGCGCCCGCATGGTCATGAGCCCGGAGGAAATGAATACGACGTCGTTACCGCCGCGCAAAACCTTGGCCTTGCCGAGCTCAAAGGTGTAGTCGTATTCATCCAAGACGGTGGGCACGTTGCCGCGCAGCAGGCGCAGGTATGTGGGCCCGTCTGAGGCGGCGAGCTGCGGCACGGCCTGCCCGATGTCCACAGAGTCGCAAGGGTCAACGATGGTCAGGTTGGGCATGCCGCGGAAGATCGCCATGTCTTCGGTGGCCTGGTGGCTGGGGCCGTAGCCTGTGGTCAGGCCGGGCAGGCCGCCAACGATGTTCACGTTGAGATTCGGCTCTGCCGCATCCAGGCAGACAAAATCGTAGGCGCGACGGGCAGCGAACACTGAGTAAGTGGACGCGAAGGGGATCAGGCCGCTCTCGGCCAAACCGGCGGCTGCGCCGAAGAGCAACTGCTCGGCCATGCCCATCTGGAAGAACCGTTCCGGGAAGGCTTTGGCGAAGATGTGCATGTCCGTGTACTTGCCAAGGTCCGCGGTCAGGCCAACGATCTTGTCGTTCTCCTGTGCGGCCTTGACCAGGGCGTGCCCGAACGGTGCATTTGAGGTTTTCTGGCCCGGGTCGGCGAACGATGCAATCATGGCCGATGTCTTCAGTTTCGGCTTGGCGGCTGTCGCTGCGGCCGCCGTCGTGTCCGGGGCCTCGGTGGTGGAGCTCATGCTGACGCCTTTCCTTGGTAGCCGGCAGTGAGCTGTTCACGGCAGATCTGCCACTCGTTTTCTTCGATGCGCATAAAGTGCGCCTTTTCCCGGTTTTCCAGCAGTGGTACGCCGCGGCCCACCTTGGTATCGCACAGGATCACGGAAGGACGTCCGACGGCGGCAGCCTGGGAAGTTGCTTTGCCGAAGGCAGCCAGCAGCGCGCCGACGTCGTTACCATCCACTCGCTGGGTGTACCAGCCGAAGGACTCCCACTTCTCCGTGACGGGCTCTGTGCGCAACACGGTGTCCGTCTTGCCGTCGGCCTGCAACGCATTGATGTCCACCATGGCGGTGAGATTGCCCAGCTGATGATGGTGTGCACCCATGGCGGCCTCCCATGTGGAGCCCTCGTCGAGCTCGCCGTCGGAGAGGAAGTTGAACACCCGGGCCCTGGAGCCTTGGTAACGCAGTCCCAGAGCCATGCCGACGGCGATGGTCAAGCCGTGGCCCAGGGAGCCGCCGGAGATTTCCATGCCCGGGGTGTACGTGGACATGCCCGACATCGGGAGCCGGGAATCGTCCGACCCGTACGTTTCCAGTTCCTGGACGGGGATGATGCCGGCCTCGGCCAGTGCCGCATAGTGGCCGATAGCGTAGTGGCCGGTGGAGAGCAGGAACCGGTCGCGTGACTCCCAGTGCGGATCATCCGCGCGGAACCGGAGCTGGTCTCCATAGACGGTGGCGAGCATGTCGGCTGCGCCCAACGCCTGTCCAACATAGCCCTGCCCTTGGACCTCGCCCATGTTCAGGGCATGGTGCCGGATCCGGTAGGCCGCTGCCGATACTCGCTCAACACGTTGTGCCGAGGTTTCACCGGCGTCGGGGTTGGTTTCTTGCGTTTGTGCTTCCTTGGTGAGAACCACGAGTCTCCCTTTCAAAGGTGGCGGCCTTGCCGCGCAACTGGCGGCGAGTCCGGGGGGGTGCGTAGCGGCGTTGTTAAGCGTCGACGCGGGTCGGGGTGGTCTTGGTGATCTCGTCAGCCAGTTCGCGTTCCCGCTTGCCCCAGGTTTCTCGGGTAGCGACTGCGGCCCAGAGGCCGATTGCTGCAAACAAGCCGAAGAGCAGGGCCGGACCCATCCAACCGAAGCTGACAAAAAGCAATGTGGTGATGAAGGGGGTGAAGCCGGACACCATCGCTGAAATCTGGTACGCCAGGCTGGCGCCCGACGAACGGGTTTTAGCTTGGAAGAGCTCCGGGAACCAGGCACCTTGGGCCCCGGCGAGGGAGTTCTGGCACACGGCGTAGGAGATCACGACGGTGGCGATGACGAAGAAGAAAAGTCCGGTGTTCACCAGCAGGAACATGGGAACGGCGAACAGGACGGCAAAAGCACATGACCAGACGTAGACGGGACGGCGGCCGATGTGGTCCGTTAGCCTGGCCCACGCTTGGGTAGCAAAGATTCCGATGGCCGAGGCGATGCAGAGGGCAACCAAAGTCTGGGTCTTATCCGCCAAATGTTGGCTGTTGAGGTAGGAGATCATGTAGGTGATGGACACGGCGTAGCCGGCGGTCTCAGCGATGCGGAGGCCAATGCCTTTCACGATGTTGCGCCAGTCGGTCTTGATCACTTCGATGACCGGGGACTTCACGATGGCCCCGCTGTCCTTGACCTCATCGAAAACAGGGGACTCCGGGACCTTGGACCGGATGATGAGGCCAACGGCCACCAGCACGATGCTTGCCAGGAAGGGAATCCGCCAAGCGAGTTGGCCGCCAAGGTTGCTGCTTGCCAAAAAGGTGAGGTTGGCTAGCAACAGGCCCACGGGGAAGCCGGCCTGGACGATTCCCGTGTATTTTCCCTTGTTCTTCCACGGAGCGTGCTCGTAGCTCATCAGGATGGCGCCGCCCCATTCCGCGCCGAAGGCCAGGCCCTGCACGATGCGCACGAAGACGAGCAGTGCCGGCGCCAGCAGTCCAACCATGGCATAGGTGGGGAGCAGGCCAATGGCGAAGGTTGCCAACCCCATCAGGATCAGTGAAGTAACCAACACCGGCTTCCGGCCTACTTTGTCGCCGAGGTGGCCACCAATAATTCCGCCCAGTGGCCGGGCAGCGAAGCCAACACCCAAGGTGGCAAAGGACGCGAGGGTCCCTGTGACCGGATCGCTTCCGGGGAAGAACGCGGTTCCGAAGTACAGCGCGGCAGCGGTGCCGAAACCGATGAAGTCATACGTCTCAATGACTGCGCCCACGCCGGAGCCGATAGCGACGCGGGTAGCGTCCTTGGTTCCGTGGACGTGGCCGCGCATTTTCAGAGCTTCATTGCTCATGGAGTTTTGTCCCTTTCGGTGAGCGATGAAGCACAAGCTCCCGCGCTGTCGACCGTTAACACTCTGACACGACAATAGTGACCTGCGTCATGCTTCATTGTCAACAGTCAACTTAAAGTGTTGACTGTTGACAGCGAATCCACCTACAGTGATCCCCATCACCTCTTCTCAAGGAGCATCATGAGCCACACCATCCAGCGCACCGCCGTCCTGACCGGAGCAACCTCGGACCGCGGTATCGGCATGACAACCGCCCGCCGCTACGCCAGCGAAGGTTGGGGCGTCGTCATATTGGACCTCAACGGCGAGAAGTCCGCGAAGATCGCCGCCGAGATCGGCAACGAGTTCAATGTTCCCGCGTTCGGCCATGAGGTTGACGTTGCCAACGAGGCCTCGGTCATTGCCGCACAGGCGGCCGTATCCGCGGAGGTGGCGGCAGGCAACCTCCCTCCCGTGGGCGCCCTGGCCAACATCGCCGGGATCACCTCTCCGCTCCCATTCCTGGAGACCACCTTGGAGCTCTGGCACAAGGTCATGGACGTCAATGCCACCGGCACCTACTTGGTAACCAAGGCGTTCCTGCCGGGCATGATCGAGAACGGGTGGGGTCGGATCGTCAACATGTCCTCGGTGTCCGCCCAACGTGGTGGCGGCGTCTTCGGCAAGGTCCCCTACTCGGCGGCGAAAGCAGCGATCCTGGGCTTCACCAAGGCCCTGGCCCGGGAACTGGGCGCCACTGGAGTGACGGTTAATGCCATCACCCCTGGCGCGGTGGATACGAACATCCGCGTGGGCAGCACTGACGAGCAAGAAGCCGCCATTAACGCCGGCATCCCGCTGGGCCGAAACGCCACCACGGAGGAAGTTGCATCGGTGATCACTTTCCTCTCCTCCGAGGCCTCGGCCTACTTGACCGGCACCACCATCGACATCAACGGCGGCAGCCACCTGCACTAACGCCCTCGGCCTGGCGACTCAGCCCGGCAACTCGGCAGGTCCTTGGCTAGCCCCTGTTGCGGTGCATCATCCTGTAGGTAAGTTCAGCCACGAGCTCCTCGTCCGAAAGGTGCGATGCCCTGGCGACCCGCCCCGAAGGAACTGCCGACCGGGCCGGTCCAGGACGCGCTTCATCGCCTGAACGCATGTCATCGGGGGTGATCATGTCGGGGGCAAAGGAAGATTTACCCCGCAGCACATCAGCCACGGAGCCGGGACGCCAACCTAGGGCATGTTCAACCTTGCGCTGGTTGATCTCCTGCGTTCGGCGTGTTCCCGATTCCAGCGTTCGGACGGTCTTGATAGCAGTACCTGCCTGCTTTGCAAGCTGCACTTGGCTCAGCCCTTGCGCAAGGCGTTCTTCTTTGATCAGGCGGCCTATGGTCTGCAGTGCTTCAAGTTCGTCCACAGTGCCCACTTTTCCATAGGCAATACACGGTAACCAAATCTTAGCTGGGGTCGCCGTTCAAGGCTGCCCCGCGCCAGCTTCCAGATGGACCGCGTGTTCACTCAGGTCTAACGGGCAGGTTACTTGGTATCAATGTGGTTAAGTTGCGTGTAAGCGCTTGCATTTTCGGGAGATCCGTAGCTAATGTGAGGCTCACCACATCAACCGCACTGCGGAAAACTACTGGTTCACTCACTGAGGAGTTCCCAGCATGAAATCCAAGAAGTTACTGCTCCCGGCTGCGATCGCCGGAGTCCTCGCCATGTCCCTGACCGCCTGTGGCGGTGGAGGCGGGGGCGGCGGCAGCGCCAGTTCGGGCGGCGGCCTTTCCGGTGATGCGGCCAACAACCTCGATGGCCGCGGTCCGATTACTTATGTTCAAGGCAAGGACAACAGCAACGTGGTCCGCCCGCTCATCGACAAGTGGAACGCGGCGCACCCGAATGAGAAGGTGACGTTCAAGGAGCAGTCGGACCAGGCCGACCAACAGCACGACGACCTCGTGCAGAACTTCCAGGCCAAGAACCCGAACTACGACGTCATGAGCGTCGACGTCGTCTGGACGGCGGAATTCGCTGCCAAGGGGTGGCTGCAGCCGCTCAAGGACAAGACGTCCATTCCCACGGATGGCATGCTTGATGCAACGATCAAGAGCGCCACGTACAACGGCACTCTTTACGCAGCACCGCAGAGCTCCGACGGCGGTATCCTCTACTACCGCAGTGACCTCGTTCCCACTCCACCGAAGACGTGGGACGAGATGATGAGCATGTGCTCCATCGCAAAGGCCCACAACATCGGTTGCTACGCCGGTCAGTTCCAGAAATACGAAGGCCTGACCGTCAACGCTGCTGAAGCCATCAACTCGGCCGGCGGCAAGATCGTAGACGATTCGGGTAAGGCAGCCGTGAACACGGATCAGGCCAAGGCCGGACTCAACAACCTGGTCCAGGCTTACAAGGATGGCAACATCCCCACCGAAGCCATCACGTACCAGGAAGAGCAGGGTCGCCAGGCATTCGAAGACGGAAAGCTCCTCTTCCTCCGCAACTGGCCCTACGTTTACAACCTCGCGAAGACTGACGGTTCGTCCACTGTGAAAGACACGTTCAAGATGGCACCGCTTCCGGGTAAGAGCGGACCGGGCGCCTCATCACTGGGCGGCCACAACGTCGCCATGAGTGTCTACTCCAAGAACAAGGCCACCGTCTCGGACTTCCTCAAGTTCATCACCAGTGAAGAGACCCAGCGCTTCTACGCAACGCAGGGTTCGCTCGCCCCGGTTCTGACTAAGCTGTACGACGACCAGGCCCTCGTGGCCAAGTTGCCATACCTGCCGGTTCTGAAGACGTCTATCCAGAACGCGGTTCCGCGTCCTGTGACGCCGTTCTACCCCGCAGTGACCAAGGCTGTCCAGGACAACGCTTACGCAGCCCTCAAGGGAGAGAAGTCCGTGGATACGGCTATCTCCGACATGCAGAAGGCAATTGAGTCGGCCGGAGCAAAGTAACCATCCGGGCCACGGTCCGGCGGCCTTTCCTCACGGACGGGCGGCCGGACCGGCGGCAACGGCCTTCTCCCTGACAGGAGTCTTGACATGTCAACAGAACTTCAAAAGCCGAAGACGACGGCGGGTGGCGGGCAAAAACTGCCGGGCCGCGAAAGCGCGGACCGGAAGGAAGCCACGCAAGGCCGTTGGGCTTACACCCTGCTGGCCCCCTCCTTGGTCCTACTGGCGATCGTGATCATTTATCCGGTGATCAACGCAATCGTCATGTCCTTCCAGAAGGACTCTGGCCTGGACGCCACCACGGGGTTCTTCTCCGAAGGCGGCCCTGCTGGTTTCGACAACTACATTCACTGGCTGGTGCAGCAATGCACGGCCCCCGGCGGAGGCAGTGTTGCTTGTCCTCCGGGAACCTTGGGCGCCCAATTCTGGGACTCCATGGGCACAACGTTCTTCTTCACGCTGGTCACGGTTGCTTTTGAAACCGTCCTCGGCTTTTGGATGGCAATCATCATGGCGCGTGCATTCCGTGGACGCAGCCTGATCCGCGCAGCTGTCCTGGTACCGTGGGCCATCCCGACGGCCGTCACTGCAAAGCTGTGGTTCTTCATCTTCGCTTTCGAAGGCATCGCCAACAAGCTCTTCGGAACACAGATCTTGTGGACGGGTTCTGAGTGGCCTGCCAAGTGGGCCATTATCATCGCGGACGTCTGGAAAACCACGCCATTCATGGCATTGTTGATCCTTGCCGGCCTGCAGTTGATCCCGGACGAAGTCTATGAAGCTGCAAGGGTGGACGGTGCTTCCACGTGGCAGCGCTTCCGCCTGATCACGTTGCCGCTGGTCCGGCCCGCACTCATGGTTGCGATCCTGTTCCGTGTGCTTGACGCGCTGCGCATGTACGACCTTCCAGCCATCATGACCCAGGGCGCTAACGGAACAACCACCCTCTCGATTCTGGTGGTGCAGCAGATCCGGCAAGGATTCAACACAGCTGCGGCCCTATCCACCATTACTTTCCTCGTGATCTTCCTCGTCGCCTTCATCTTCGTCCGCTTCCTTGGGGCCAACGCCGTCGATGCCGCAACCTCGTCCGGAAAGGCCAAGTGAGATGACCACAGCTACAGTTTCGAGGACGTCAGCAACCTCAACAGACCGGCCCAAGCGGCCGTTCAACTGGGGCTCCTTCCGCACGTACATCAGTGCGGCCATCATCCTGATTTGGTGCTTGGCACCGTTCTACTGGATGGTTGTCACGGCTTTCCGGGACGTCGGTTTTACGTTCGATACCACGCCTTTCTTCACGCACGTCACGTGGGACAACTTCGCCACTGTCTTCGACGAAAGCCTCGGCAACCACTTCGGCAAAAACCTCCTCAACAGCTTGATCGTTGGGGTGGTGACCACCGTCGTCGCACTTGTCGTTGGCGTGTTCGCAGCCTATGCCCTTGCGAGGTTGAACTTCCGATTCAAGTTCGTGGTGCTTGGCTTCATCCTGGGGGCTTCCATGTTCCCCGGTGTCGCCTTGGTTACGCCGCTGTTCCAGCTGTTCACCAACATCGGCTGGTTCGGTACCTACCAGGCCCTGATCATTCCCAATATTTCGTTCGTGCTTCCGTTGACCGTGTATACCCTCACCTCGTTCTTCCGTGAGATGCCATGGGAGCTTGAGGAAGCCGCTCGAATCGACGGATGTACGCAGGGTCAGGCATTCCGGAAGGTGATCCTTCCACTGGCTGCTCCAGCCACGTTCACCACGGCCATCCTTGCTTTCATCGCATCGTGGAACGAGTTCCTGATTGCCAGCCAGCTCTCGAATGACTCCACAAAGACCGTAACGGTGGCCATTGCCTACTTCGCCGGTTCCCAGCCTCACCAGGAACCGTATACGGCGGTCATGGCTGCCGGCACCGTGGTCACTATCCCGTTGGTCATTCTGGTGCTCATATTCCAGCGGAAGATTGTTGCCGGGCTGACGGCGGGTGCGGTCAAGTGACCAGTTCCGCCGATGCTGCTCCATCCGCTTCCTCCCGGCAAAATCCGGACCGGAAGAATCCGGACAGCAAGCATGTCCGGTCCGCTGAGGACTTTGACATCATCATTGGCCTGTTGGGTTTCTGGGGGCTTGTGCTTCTGGTGGTAACGGTTGCCATGGAACTCACCGGCCAGCCTGCTTTGGGTTGGGCGCTGGGACTGCTGGCGATTGTCTTGGCCTTATGGGGGATGTTTCGGCTCCGGAAGAAACTGCCCCCGAGGACCACCAAGCGTCTGACGTGAGTGGATTCGCAATATATGGCGTGAAATCGGCGGAGGGCATGGGGGCGGAATAGGCTGGGTGTGCCGTCTGGGAACGCCCCTCGGCTTTCGGCGTGCACCAATGAGGGGGCATCAGTGGCAAAGGCGAACGAACGGTCCCAACGTGGTGGCCATGCGGGAGTCAGCATCGAGGACGTCGCCGCAGCTGCTGGAGTCTCCACCGCAACAGTTTCCCGGGCGGTCAGGGGCCTGCCCCGTGTTTCCCCCGCCACCAGGGAAAAAATCCTTGAAGTAGCCGGTTCTCTTGGGTACGTGGCCTCGTCGTCGGCTTCCGGGCTGGCGACGGGCCGCACCCGGACCATCGGAGTCCTGGCCCCGTTCGTCAGCCGATGGTTTTTTTCCAAAGCCATCGAGGGCGCCGATCGGGAGCTGCACTCGCGCAAGTACAACCTGTCGCTCTTCAATCTCGGCGGCCATGGAAGCAACCGGGAACGCCTCTTCAGTTCCACCATGGTCTACAAACAAATCGATGCCTTACTGGTTCTCTGCATGTCCCTGAGCGCCGACGAACTCGAACACCTCCACAAGCTCGACATCCCCTTGGTTGTAGTGGGTGGGCACGTTGAAGATTGTGCCTACATCGGCATCAACGATTACGACGCCGCGTCCACGGCTGTTCGGCATCTGCTGGAACTGGGCCACACAGATATCGCACTGCTCCATGGAGACGACGAGACGGACCTCAACTTCGACGTTCCACGCGTGCGTATCCGCGCCTTCCAGGAAGTCATGGCCGACGCCGGACTGGAAGTCCGTCCCGAATGGGATGAATGGGGAGACTTCACAGTGGCCAGCGGCCAACACGCATTCAAGCGTCTTTGGAAGCAACCCGGGCGCAAACCCACTGCAATCTTCTGTTCCTCGGACGAGATGGCCATGGGAGTCATCTTTGAGGCCGCCCGCCATGGTGTCCGCGTTCCCCAGGACCTTTCCGTCATCGGCATCGATGACCACGATTTCTCGTCATCGCTCGGGCTGACCACCGTGGGTCAACGTCCTGACAACCAGGCGGAGCTTGCCACCAAGATGTTGCTCGATGAACTTGATGGTGTTGCCGGGGCTGTCAGGTCGCAGGTAGCGCCGTTCGAGCTGATCATCCGGGAGACAACTGCCCCGCCACAGCACCTTGCTCAGGATGCCCGCGCCAACTGACGGATTGGTATCCAACGGGAAGCAAGACGGCGGTACGCGGCTGCGGCGCCTGTCATGTCACCTTCGGCCAGGCATTCGATGCCCAGCCTCACGTCCATCGGTGATTCGTCTGGGTAGACCTTGTCCGCCACCGCACCGTAATCCAGTTCCACAAAGGACCGAGTGTGGAACAATTCCAGCCATTCGGTCAACTGCGTCAAGTCATCGAGCATGTCCAGGTCCGGCGCGGCCAAAGCAAGATGGGCCACGGCGAACCGCGCCCGGTCCAATGCTTCGGTCAGGGGCGTCCATACCCTCACGGTGAGGATGCGGCCGCCGGCTTCGATGACGTCCTTGCGGTCCCCTTCGGAGAATAAGGAGAACCAGCTGAACGGGATGCCCCAGGTGGACGCCCGGGTATGGACCCGTTTTGCATCCTCGCCCGCGTTGATCCGGTCTATCCGGAGCTGGTGCTTGTCCCGCTGCGATACGGGGATGAGCAGGTCCGCCAAAGGACTATGGATGCCGTCCATGAGTGCGTTGGCTGCCAAACCTGCCCGAATCACCAGCTGGCTGGGGCAGTAAAGGATCCGTCCGCCGTCGTCCTCATCTTTGCCGCTGTTCCCCGGAGCCAAATGCCGGGCGGCAGGTACGCGGGTCATTCTCACCAGGTCCGTGCGCCCGGTTGGAAAAGGATCGCCTCCCTCGCGGGTGATGCGGCCCAGCGATGCTTGGAGTTCCGCGTTTTCGACGGCGGCCCGGGAACCGATCTTCCTGCCTCCTGCCACCAGTTGGCGTTGCTGATCCGGCGGAAAGGCGGCGAGCGGTTCGTAAACCCGCAGTGAGGAAGAGAACGGCAGGCCTGCTTGGCCCCCGTACAGGTTTCCAGCCATGATCGGCCTGCCCCTTCCCTTATCTCTCGCGTGTTCGCGCAGCTGGTTAATCAGGTTAATCGGCGAGTTCCACAATGACGGGCGCATGGTCCGAGGCGCCCTTGCCCTTGCGCTCCTCCCGGTCAATGGAAGCACCAGTGACCCGCGAAGCCAACGCGGGGGATGCTAAGCAGAAGTCGATGCGCATGCCCTCCTTCTTGGGGAAGCGCAGCTGCGTGTAGTCCCAATAGGTGTAAACGCCCGGACCGGGCGTAAAAGGGCGGGCGACGTCGGTAAAACCGGCTGCTTCGAACGCGTGGAACGCGGCCCGCTCAGGTTCGCTGACGTGCGTGAAGTTGTTGTGCCGGAACAAGTCGATGTCCCAAACATCCTCGTCGAAGGGGGCGATGTTCCAGTCGCCCATCAGGGCGATCTTGGCGGTCGGATCGGACTTTACCCACTCGGCCGCGTGGCCCTGCAGGACGTCCAGCCACTTGATCTTGTACGGCATGTGTTCGTCGTCCAACGAGCGGCCGTTGGGAACGTACAGGCTCCAGATGCGCATGCCGCCACAGGTCGCGGCAATGGCGCGGGCCTCCTGTGCGGGGTCCTTGCCTGCCTTGCCGAACATTGGCTGGTCCGGAAACGTCCGCTCGACGTCCTCCAAACCCACCCGGGAAGCGATGGCGACGCCGTTCCACTGGTTCACGCCAAAGTGCGCAACCTCGTAGCCCATGCGCTCAAAAAGCTCCCACGGAAAGTTCTCGTCCTTGCACTTGGTCTCCTGGATGGCCAGGACGTCACAGTCGCTGCGGTCAAGCCAGGCTTCAACTCGGTCAGCGCGGGCACGGAGGGAGTTCACATTCCAGGTAGCTATCTTCACAGCCACTAACTTACCGAACTTGGCGCTCGGTGCACCCCCCAACCGGCTAGTGGGCGTACAACGACCGGGACGCGAGCCTGCGGAGGGTGATGCCCGAAACGATCAACAGCAGACCCGTGACGATGGCAAACGCAGCGAGCATTCCCATGAGCCCCAGAATCCCGATGCCTGGATTGGTGAGGACCACTATCCCGAACACAGTGGTGATGAGTCCTGTGAGGAACCAGATGCCCCACCGAGCGATGAAGTTCCTCGCGGCAAACGCCAGCACCATCTGCGAAATCCCCAGGATCAGGGCCCACAGCCCGATCAAGACGGCGACGGCGGTGGCAGTGATCCCCGGCCAGGCAACGGCCACGATGCCAGCTGCAATGGAGATAAAGCCGCCCACCATCGTCCAACTGGAACGGCCCGCGGGATCGTAGAAGTAATGGGCAACACTGGTGATGCCGTCAACTATCGCGAAGATCCCAAAAAGGACCACGATTCCGAATGCCGTGGCCCCCGGCAAAACGGTGATGAGGAGCCCAAAAACGACGGCGAGGGCTCCCCGGACCAGCAGCGCCGTTCCTGGGTGTTTGTACATTCTGCGACCCGATACGTCAGACATACCGTCAGCGTAGCCAACCGTCCGCCTATTCGAAACAGTTGGGTACTAGAGGGCCTCAAGGACGCTGACGTAGTTGGCGATACCCACTCCGCCCATGTTTTGCACGGCTCCGCGCCGGGCGTTGGGCAGTTGCATATCGCCGGCGGTACCGGACAGTTGCATGGCGGCGATGACGTGCTGCGATACGCCGGTGGCGCCCACAGGGTGGCCCTTTGCCTTCAGCCCGCCTGAGATGTTGACGGGCAGTATTCCATCCTTGTACACCCAGCCCTCCTGGATAGCCCGTGCACCTTCACCCCGCGGCGTCAGGCCCATGGCTTCGTACATAACCAACTCGGCGATGGTGAAACAGTCGTGGACCTCCGCGAAGTCCAGATCCGCGAGGCCGACGCCAGCCATGCGGAATGCGCGCTCCCAGGAGGCCCGGGTGGCAGCGAATTCCGTGGGATCCCGTTTCTCCGCGGGGAAAAAGTCGTTCGCGTGTCCGAATCCGGCAAGGCGCACCGGCGCGGTGGTGCCTCCGGTTGCCGTCGATGAAATCACGACGGCGGCAGCCCCGTCCGAGACTGGCGAGCAGTCCGTGCGGCGCAACGGTTCGGCCACCATGGGGTTCTTCTCGGAAATGGTGCGGCAGAACTCTTCACCGAAGTCCCGATGCATCTGGGCGTACGGGTTGGCCATGCCGTTGTGGTGGTTCTTGGCGGCAATGGAACCGAGGACATCACCGAGGCCGGCTTCAAATCCGGGGGCCGCGATCTTGGAGCCATACCGCTTGGCGTAGTGCTTGGCCACCTCAGCGAAGAGGCCGGTGAAGCCGGTGGTGGAGGCCTTGCCCGCCATTTCGTAGGAAGCACCCAGTAGTGCCGCCCCCACGACGTCCGCACCGGCGTCGGTCATTTTCTCGGCACCGATCACCAGGACGTTGCGTGCGGTCCCGGCGAGGAGGGCCTTGACGCCTTGTTGGAAAGCGGCCGACCCGGAGGCGCAGGCATTCTCCGTGCGTGTTGCCGGGACGTTGGCGAGGTCTTCGGACAGCTGAAGTGCCAGGGAGGAGGTGAAGCCCAGTGGCTGCATCCCTGAGTTGAACTGGCCGAGGTAGATCTCGTCGATGTCCTTCGGGTCCAGGCCCGAGTTGCGTATCGCTTCCCCGGCTACCTGGACGATCAACGATTCCAGGGTGTCATCGGTCAGTTTGCCGAATTTGCTGTGGCCCCATCCCGTGAGAAGGACATCTTTGCCGAACTGGTCATGGAGGCTCATGCGCGTACTCCTTCGAGGGTGCTTTCTTCCGTGCCGACTTCCAGCGCGACGGTGAATTCAGCCTCCGTCTTGCTGCGGATCTCTTCAACAGTGACGCCGGGGGCGAGCCGGGTCAGCACGAGGGCGGTGCCGCCGTCGTGCGGTTCTGCGCCAGGGGCAGCCTGTTCCGGAACGATGTCGAAAACGGCGAGGTCGGTGATGATCCGATCAACGCACTTGAGTCCGGTGAGCGGCAGGGTGCATTCCGTGACGATCTTGGCCGTTCCGTCTTTGGCGTTGTGTTCGGTGAGGACCACCACGCGCGGAGTGCCAGCCACCAGGTCCATGGCCCCGCCCATGCCCTTGACCATCTTCCCCGGGATGGTCCAGTTGGCGAGGTCGCCGCTGCCGGAGACCTGCATTGCGCCGAGGATGGCAACTTTTACATGTCCGCCCCGGATCATTCCGAAAGACGTGGCGGAGTCGAAGATGCTGCCGCCGGGGGTGATGGTCACGGTTTGCTTGCCCGCGTTGATAAGGTCGGCGTCTTCCTCGCCTTCGTAGGGGAAAGGGCCCATGCCGAGCAAGCCGTTCTCGCTCTGCAGGACCACCCGCACGCCGTCGGGCAGGTTGTTGGCCACCAACGTGGGGATGCCGATGCCGAGGTTGACGTAGTCGCCGTCGGTCAGCTCTTCAGCTGCGATCGCGGCCATCTGGTCTCGCGTCCATGCCATGGTGTGTGCTCCTTTGCTTAGACCGTGAAGTTCTTAGACCGTTGCGTGTACCGGCCGCGGCCGGACGGTCCGTTGTTCGATGTCCTTCACCCGGTCTGTGGCCTGCACCAGCCGCTGGACGTAGACGCCGGGGGTGACGACGTGGTTTGGATCCAACTCGCCCGACGCCACGATGACCTCAGCCTCGGCGATGGTCACGGCACCGGCCGTGGCCACTACCGGGTTGAAGTTCCGGGCTGTATAGCGGTAGATGAGGTTGCCGTCGGTATCGGCAGTATGTGCGTGGACAAGTGCGACGTCGGCGGTGATGGCGCGCTCGCGGACGTACGTCACGCCGTCGAACTCTTCCAAGGGCTTGCCTTCGGCCACCAAGGTGCCCACACCCGTACGCGTGTAGAAGGCCGGGATACCTGCGCCCCCGGCGCGGAGCCTCTCTGCGAGGGTGCCCTGGGGCGTGAACTCGACCTCAAGTTTCCCGGCAAGGTACTGCTCGGCGAACAGCTTGTTCTCGCCCACATAGGACGCAATGACCTTCCGCACCTGGCCGGCCTCGATCAGCACGCCGAGGCCCTTGCCATCCACGCCCATGTTGTTGGAGACGACGGTGAGGTCTTTGGCGCCTGAATCACGTACGGCGTCGATCAGGTCCGCCGGGATACCACTTAAACCAAAACCTCCGACGGCGATGGTCAAGCCGTCTGTTATCACGTCCTGCAGCGCGAGGGCGGCGCTCGTGTGGATCTTTGACATTCTGAGCTCCCGTTTGAGTGGTGGCCTATCCACTTTGTGGACATGACCCTTCTGTATGTGAGCCTAGGTTTTGGCTGACTGCGGGTCAACGGTTCGCACACTGATCCACCCACTCTGTGGACGCTACACTGATAAGTGTCCATAATGTGGATGAAATTTAGGAAAGGGTGCCATGGCAGTACAGGGAGCGCAGGTGGTGGGCAGGGTGGCCCTGCTTCTGAGGTTGGTGGGTCGCAAGCCGGAGGGGACGTCCCTGGCCGGCTTGGTCCGTGAGTCAGGGTTGACCCGCCCCACCGTGCACCGGTTGCTGTCATCGCTGGCAGCTGAGGGCCTCCTTGAACACAATTCCGCCACCGGCAAGTGGGCCCTGGGCTCAGAAATCTTCTTGCTCGGATCCGTGGCGGCGGCCCGCTTCCCGATGGAGGAGATCGCCCGTCCATCCCTCCGCCGGTTGGCCGCTGAAACAGGGGAGAGCGCGTTCTT
Organism: Arthrobacter sp. efr-133-TYG-104; assembly: GCF_030208915.1. Lineage (NCBI taxonomy): Bacteria > Bacillati > Actinomycetota > Actinomycetes > Micrococcales > Micrococcaceae > Arthrobacter > Arthrobacter sp. efr-133-TYG-104. The sequence continues at coordinate 62,941 of NZ_JARVTA010000011.1, read as the reverse complement.
CTCCATCCGTCGAGGCAACGAGACCGTGTGCGTGCTGCGGGAAGAAGGTTCATTCCCGGTGCGGTCTTTCGTGCTCCACGAGGGAGTGCGATTCCCGTTGGGGGTAGCGTCCGCGGGAACGGCGATCCTTGCCTTCCTGCCTCCCGAAGAGCAGGAAGGCTTGTTCACCCAATGGCCTGCCCATGCCGGGGACTTCTCCGCAGGGCACCCCGTTGAGACTGTGCGTGAAAACCTTGAACGAACCCGGTTGACAGGCTATTCCGTCAACCCGGGCCTGGTTTTGGAAGGGAGCTGGGGCATGGGTGCGGCGGTGTTTGACCAGCACGGAGAACCCGCGTGGGCCCTTTCCTTGACGGGCATCGAACCGCGCTTCCGGCCCGACCGGCAGGAGTTCCTTGGCAAACTCCTGCTGGCCGAAGCGCACCGGATGACTGCGAGGCTGCAGGGCAGCTGAGAGGTTATCCGAACGTGAACGAGTACGCCTGGATACCCTTTGGCACCTGCACTTGGAGGCTGCCAGCGCTGCTCGAGGAATCGTCCACGATCTTGTACAGTGTGGGCGTTCCGGAGACTGCCACCGGAGTGCTCTTACCATTCCGGATCACGTTCAAGGTGCCCTGGCCACTAACCACGATGTACACCTGCTTGGCGTGGTACTTCAACGCGATGGACGAGCCATCGCCAGTGGGCGTAATGGACTGAGTGCCCAGATCCCAACCCCCGGCGAGGGCGTAGCTATCGGCCGCTTGGGCTGCCGGTGCTGTGTAGACGCCCGGACCTGCCTTGTACGGTTCGGTGCCCCCGTAATTGACCTTCTTGGTGGTCCCAAAATAAGTCTCGGGAGTCGTGGCTCCGGCGACGGGGCCGGCGTCGGACTTCTCCGTCGGGGCCGGAAGCGTTGCCGACGGGTTAGCCTGCTGCAGCAATTCGCGGATGAGCTTCTCCGTGGTCTGGTAGCCGCCCTCGCCGAATTGGATTTGCCGGACTGTTCCCGAGGAATCGATCAAGTAGTGAGCGGGCCAGTAGCGGTTACGGTAGTTGGTCCAGGTGGAGAGGTTGTTATCAATCCCCACCGGATAGGTGATCCCGAGGTTCTGTGCCCCGGCCATCACGTTGTGGGGTTCCTTCTCGAAGGCATACTCGGGGGAGTGCACGCCGACGATTTCCAGTCCGGCGGCCTTATAGGCGCTGTACCAATCGGTCAGGTGCGGAACCGAACGCTGGCAGTTGATGCAGGAGTAGGCCCAGAAGTCCACCAGGACTACCTTGCCCTTCAGGTCTTTCAAGTTCACCGGCTGGTTACCGGGCGTGTTGAACCACTGCTGGATGCCCTTCAGGTCCGGTGCGGTGCCGCAGGATTCCAGCTCGGTGCCGCCGTTGCTGCATTTGTCGAGGTCCTTGTTCTGGTCATTGACCAGTCCGCCGAGATCCAGCGCCTTCTTGACGCTTTCATTGTCCTGCACTTGTGCCTGCAGTGTGGAGGTGTAGTCCGGGACAAGCCTCTGGAGTAGTTGGGGCAGGTTGAAGACAAGTCCGATAGCCAGGGCGATCATCATTATTCCGCCTGCAACTCGGATCTTGCGTTGGTTCTTGCGGAACGTCTTGACCCTTTCGGCTACGCGGCGGCCGGCAAGGGCGAACACCAGCAGGGGCAGCGCGGCGCCCAAGGCGAACGTCAACGTAAGGACGATGGTTTCCGTGCCGATCCGGCCCGTGGCGCCAGCCACCGCAATGGCGGCGAGCACTGGTCCTGCACAGGGAACATAAACGACGCCGAGGGCCAGCCCCAGCACCAGCCCACCATTTTCTGTGCCTACCCTGCGCTGCGGTACCCATGAGAACGGCTTCTCCAGGAGGTGCTGGAAGCGCTCAAAGATCAGCCCGAGGCCGATCAGCACCAGCACCACTAGCCCAATCCAGCGCACCAGGTCCTGCGGCAGGTTCACCAGTGTCAGAAGGAACGAGCCCACCAACGTGAAGACACTGAAGCTGACCACCAGCCCCAGGATGACAAGGTACGGCCGCAAGCCGGCCTTCCGCCGGCGCTTGGCTTCAGCCTTAAGGTCGACGGGCCCTTGGCGCGCTCCCTGTACGCCACCGGATAAGAAGATGACCGGAAGGACAGGAAGGATGCAGGGGGAGATCCCCGTGATCAATCCGCCCAGCAGGCCGATAAGTGCTAGTTGCAACATTGCGTCTCCCAACGTTTGCCGGGCGGCGGCAACGTAAGCCGGCTCCGGATATCTGCAAGCAGTTCGGAGCCGAGGCCCGTGTGGCTTGGTTTAAAACTTTTTCGATCAGCACCCATCCAGCTGGTGCCGACCTCCGAATAGCTGCTGAGACACAAACTGCCGGGCAAACAAACCGCCGGCGGCCCGGGTCCCACCAACCAACGGAACCAACGCCCTGGTTCCACAAAAAAGGAGAATGACATGTTGTCCACAAAGCGCCCCGCTCTCGCCTTGGTCGGCCTCACCGCAGCTGCCCTTCTCGGCCTTACTGCCTGTGGTGGTTCGAGCACCTCCAGCACCGCCTCCACTCCCGCCGCAGCGCCCTCATCTGCGGCAACGTCGTCCATGGCAGCGTCGCCGTCGATGTCCCCTAAGGCCAGCGCGGCCATGGATCCTACCCGTGACCTGGTTGGGCCCGGCTGCGCAGGCTACGCGGCGCAAGTTCCCAGTGGTGCGGGCTCGGTCCTGGGCATGTCGCAGGACCCGGTGGCTGTAGCCGCCTCCAACAACCCTCTCTTGAAGACCCTGACGTCCGCAGTCTCAGGCAAGCTGAACCCGAAGGTGGATCTGGTATCCACCTTGGACGGCAGCGAGTTCACGGTGATCGCGCCCGTTGACTCCGCTTTCGCCAAGATCGACCCCGCCACCATCGCAACGCTCAAGACTGATGACGCCTTGCTGAGCAAGATCCTCACCTACCACGTGATCCCCGGCCAGCTGACCCCTGATCAGATGGTGGGCACACACAAGACCGTGCAAGGCGGGGACGTGACGGTGGCCGGCACCAAAGATGCGTTGACTGTAAATGGCGCCAATGTTATTTGCGGTGGCGTCCACACGGCTAATGCAACGGTTTACCTCGTGGACTCCGTATTGATGCCCAAGTAAAAAAACTCAATTGCTGAAAGTGACGCCCTTTACCCTAGATGTAGAGGGCATTACTTTCGGCCACCGAGAGTTAATCTGGTTTCCCGGTCAGGACTGGGATATCATGAAAAAACAGGACATTCGCTGATGCAGACCGGCGGCCCGTACTTCTCTCTTAGAAGAGGCCACCGCAATGACCGACACCCAAATCGCCCGTTTTCTCCGTGACAGCGTGGTGTTCGAGGACGACACCGAAAAAGGCCTGGACTTCGACACCCTCTACGGCTTGTATATCAGCTGGTGCGTACTGGAACGCAAGGTTCCGATTCCCGATTCAGCTTTCAAGACCGCGCTTCAACTCGAGGGCATCAAGTCCGCCAAGGAAATCGGCCACAGGATCTATCCCGGCATGAGCATGGTGGGGCCTGCCGCAAGGGACTACGTGGTGAACAACGTGCCCATGTGGACTGAAACGGCCTCGGCTCCGGCTCCCGTACTGATGGAAATCGGCGAGGAAGCTATCGCTTTCAGCGCCTGACCTCCACCGGCTTCGCCCAACATCTCACCAACAGCCCATGCCCCTAGTATTCGTTAGGGACATGGGCTGTTCCCATGCCTGCGCTGAAAGGAAAAATGAAGCCGTCCATCGTTTGGTTCCGCGACGACCTCAGGGTCGCTGACAACCCCGCGCTCCGTGCCGCAGTGGACGACGGCGCCGCCGTCGCGCTTTACGTCCTTGACGAGGAATCAGCGGGCCTTCGCCCCCATGGTGGTGCGTCGCGCTGGTGGCTGCACCATTCCTTGTTGGCGCTCCGCGCCGAGTTGGACAAACTGGGCATCCCGCTGGTGTTGCGTCGCGGCCGGGCGTTTGAGGTTGTCCAAGAATTGACGACGACGCCCGGCGCCGGCGCACTCTACTGGAACCGGCGGTACGGCGCGGCGGAGCGAACGGTCGACGCCGGCATCAAGGCTTGGGCGCGCGAGGCCGGACTTCACGTCTCGAGTTTCCAGGCCTCACTGCTTCACGAGCCGTGGAACGTGACCACCAAAACGGGGGGTCAGTACAAGGTCTTCACGCCTTTCTGGCGTACCGTTTCGGCGCAGGATTTTCGGGAGCCGCTGCCCGTGCCTGAAGCCGGCCACGGCTACGCAGGTGCCATGGCTGAAAGTGATGACTTGGAGTCCTGGTCACTGCTGCCCACAAAGCCGGACTGGGCAGGAGGGTTGGCGCAAGCGTGGACGCCTGGGGCTGCCGCGGGCCACAAACGCCTTGCCCGCTTCGTGTCGGAGGGTCTTTCCAATTACAGCGAGGGCCATAACCGTCCGGACACTGACGGCAGCAGCGGCCTTTCCCCGTACCTGAGATGGGGTGAGCTCAGCCCTTACGAAGTGTGGCACGCGCTTGGGGAAAAGCGGTCCGAGAGCAGCAGCATCTTCGCTTCGGAGCTGGGGTGGCGCGAGTTCTGCTGGCACCAGTACTTCCACAACCCGCAGCTTGCCACGGCGAACCTCCGCCCGGAGTTTGACCGTTTCCCGTGGGCGTGGCCGGGCAGTGACGGCAGTAACGGGCGCGAACCCGGCCACGATGGCGCCCCCCGGGAGTTCCGCGCCTGGAAAAAAGGAATCACTGGATTCCCTTTGGTTGACGCAGGTCAGAGGCAACTCTGGACCACAGGCTGGATGCACAACCGTGTACGCATGGTCGCGGCCAGCTTCCTGGTGAAAAACCTCGGCATCCACTGGCAACTCGGCGAGCAATGGTTCTGGGACACCCTTGTTGACGCGGACCCGGCGTCCAACCCGGCCAACTGGCAGTGGGTGGCCGGCTCCGGGGCGGACGCCTCCCCGTTCTTCCGGATCTTCAACCCGGAGGGGCAGCGGACCAAGTTCGACCCCCAAGGCAAGTACATCGCCCACTGGATCCCCGAGTTCGGCACTCCGGATTACCCGGAAGGAATCGTGGACCTCAAGACCACCCGGGCCGAGGCCTTGGAGGCATACAAGGGCATGAGGGAAGTCCACTAGCGAACTCTTCGCCTGGTGGGGCGCCGGGGCAGCCAGCCGCGAACGCTCCTTGGACCCCCTCTGGAAATTAGTAGGAAGTCCGAGTATATTCGGTTTCAGAGATGACCTGGATCACAGTTGGTCACGTGTTCCTCGCCGGCCCCAGCAGCCGGCGGAACGGTAGTCATTCACGATGCAAAGGAGCATTTCCACCATGGTGCGCGAACTTTCCCACTACATAGATGGCCAGAGGATCGACGGCACGTCCGGTCGCTTCAGTGACGTTTACGATCCCTGCACGGGCGAAGTCCAGGCGCGGGTTCCGTTGGCCAGCGCCGATGAGGTGCGCAACGCCGTCGCCAATGCCGAGAAAGGCCAGCTCGAATGGGCGGCCATGAACCCGCAGCGCCGGGGACGGATCCTGCTCAAGTTCGTGGACCTGGTCAACGAGAACATGGACGAACTTGCCACACTCCTGTCCTCCGAACATGGCAAGACGTTCGCGGACGCCAAGGGCGATATCCAGCGCGGCGTCGAGGTGGTGGAGTTCTCCGCCGGCGCCCCGCACCTGCTCAAAGGTGAGTTCTCGGACAACGCCGGCACGGGGATCGACGTGCATTCCCTCCGCCAGCCATTGGGCGTCGTCGCAGGCATTACGCCCTTCAATTTCCCGGCCATGATCCCGCTCTGGAAGTCCGGCCCCGCGCTTGCCGCCGGGAACGCCTTCATCCTCAAGCCCTCCGAACGGGACCCCTCGGTTCCGCTCCGCCTGGCCGAACTCTACAGCGAAGCCGGTGTGCCGAACGGTGTCTTCAACGTGGTCAACGGCGACAAGGAAGCCGTGGATGCGCTGCTTGAAGACCCACGCGTGCAGGCCGTTGGCTTCGTGGGCTCCACGCCGATCGCCCAGTACATCTACGCCACCGCCGCCGCTCACGGCAAGCGCGCGCAATGCTTCGGCGGGGCGAAGAACCACATGGTGATCATGCCCGACGCCGATCTCGACATGGCCGCCGACGCCCTGATCGGTGCCGGATACGGATCCGCAGGGGAGCGCTGCATGGCCATCTCCGTGGCCGTGCCGGTGGGGCAGGAAACGGCAGATGCCCTGGTGGCTAAGCTGAGCGAGCGCGTGAAGGACCTGAAAGTGGGCCACAGCCTGGCCAAGGATTCGGACTTCGGGCCAGTCGTGGCGGCCTCCGCGAAGGAAAGGATCGAGGGCTACATCCAGTCCGGCGTGGACGAAGGGGCAACGCTGGTGACCGACGGGCGCGGCCTCACCGTGGACGGCTATGAGGGCGGATTCTGGGTTGGTCCCACGCTGTTCGACAACGTCACCAGCGACATGAAGATCTACAAAGAAGAAATCTTCGGACCCGTCCTCAGCGTGTTGCGCGCGGCCGATTACGACGAGGCACTCAGGCTCTGCAACGAGCACGAGTTTGGCAACGGCGTCGCCATTTTCACGCGCGACGGCGACTCAGCCCGCGACTTCGCGAGCCGCGTCCAAGTAGGCATGGTGGGTATCAACGTCCCAATCCCCGTACCTATCGCGTACTACACGTTCGGCGGCTGGAAGGCCTCCGGTTTCGGCGATCTCAACCAGCACGGGGCCGACGCTTTCCGCTTCTACACCAAGACCAAGACCGTGACGTCGCGGTGGCCTTCCGGCATCCGCCAAGGGGCCAGCTTCGTGATGCCGGCAGGCAGCTGATGGAGGCACTGGACACCGGGATCGTGCAAACCGCGGACGTTCAGTTTGAGCGGCGCGGACACCTGGGCGTGGTGACGCTCAACCGCCCCAAGGCCGTCAATGCGCTCAACTTAGGCATGGTCAAAGCCATGTTCCAGCAGCTCAGCGCCTGGGCCGACGACGACGACGTCGCCACGGTTTTGGTCCGCGGCGCCGGAGACCGGGGGCTGTGCGCAGGTGGGGACATCGTCGCTATCTACAAAGACATGCTGCACGGCGGGGCCGAGACTGCCGGGTTCTGGGCAGAGGAGTATCGCTTGAACTCCCTCATATCGCGGTTCCCCAAGCCTTACGTCGCCTTCATGGACGGGCTGGTCCTTGGTGGGGGCGTCGGCATTTCAGCCCACGGCTCAGTTCGCATCGTCACCGAGCGGACGCGAACGGGCATGCCGGAAACCACTATCGGCTTTGTCCCGGACGTAGGCGGCACGCTGTTACTGTCCCGTGCGCCGGGCGAAACAGGAACGCACGCTGCGTTGACCGGCGCCCACCTGACCGGGGCGGATGCCCTGTTCCTCGGGCTCGCGGACCACTTCGTGCCGTCCGAAAGCCTGCCCGCACTGGCAGAAGCGCTGGAAAGCTCGAAGGCGGAGGCCGCCGTCGAGCGCTATGCCCAAGCGGCGCCGGACTCGGCACTGGCAGTGCAGCAAGAGTGGATCGACCCTGCCTACGCGCACGACGCCGCAGAGGACGTTGTGCGAAGCCTGCGCTCGCTGGGCGGTGAGGCTGCTGCTGCCGCAGACACTATCGAAGCGAAGTCGCCGACGTCGGTGAAGGTCACCTTGGAGTCGTTGCGACGCGTTCGGGGGCTCTCGCTCGAGGAGGCGCTTGACCAGGAATACCGCGTGGGCCTGCGGTGCTTGGCAGGGCCGGACTTCCGCGAGGGCATTCGCGCCCAAGTGGTGGACAAGGACCGCAATCCACGCTGGAAACCAGCCACCCTCGCCGAGGTGCAGGCATCCGACGTCGAGGGCTACTTCGCGCCGCTCGGCGAACGGGAACTTGGGCTTCACGAGTCCGCCATCAGCAGCAAGTCAAAGGAGACGACATGACAGAGAACGCATCCTCAACGGGACTCATCGCTTTCCTGGGGCTCGGCCACATGGGTGGGCCCATGGCTGCCAACCTCATCAAGGCCGGTCACGACGTCGTTGGCTATGATCCGGTCCCGGCGGCAGTTGAAGCAGCGACTGCACACGGCATCCCCATGGTTTCTTCCCCCGCTGAAGCTGTTGCCGGCGCAGCAATCGTGCTGACCATGTTGCCCAGCGGCAAACACGTGTTGGATGCCTACCGCGGCGTGGACGGCCCGGGGCTGTTGAGCGTTGCCGCAGCAAACACGCTGTTCCTGGACTGTTCCACCATCAACGTGGACGAGGCCCGGGAAGCGGCGGCCATTGCGCTGGACGCCGGACACCGCTCGGTGGATGCACCCGTTTCCGGGGGTGTGGTGGGGGCCGAGGCGGGCACTCTGACCTTCATGGTGGGTGCGCTGCCTGAAGACTTTGAAACCGTGCGGCCCATCCTTGAGCTCATGGGCAAGAGGATCGTCCACTGCGGTGACCACGGCGCCGGGCAGGCCGCGAAGGTCTGTAACAACATGATTTTGGGCGTATCCATGATCGCCGTTGCCGAGGCTTTCGTCCTCGGCGAGAAACTCGGGCTCACCCATCAGGCATTGTTCGACGTCGCATCCAACGCGTCCGGTCAATGCTGGGCGCTCACCACCAACTGTCCGGTGCCCGGCCCGGTTCCAACGAGCCCGGCAAACCGTGACTACCAGCCCGGCTTTGCGGGGGCATTGATGGCCAAGGACCTGCGCCTCGCGTTGAATGCGCTGGAAAGCACGGGTGTTGCCGCGCAGATGGGGCCGCTCGCCTCGCGTATATATGACGACTTCGCGGCGGGCGACGGCGCCGGCAGGGACTTTTCCGGCATCATCACCGAGATCCGCGATAAGTCTGTGTGAGAGCTTGGTACTTAATGGTTCGTGCACGTGGGCAGTTCGTGTACGTGAGAAGTGGTCGAGAGGGAGAGCATGGCTGAGCAGTACCAGAACATTGTGGTCGAACACAGGGATCGCGTGGGCTTGGTGACCTTGAACCGGCCGTCAGCCTTGAATGCGCTGAACACGGAACTGATGAATGAGCTGGTCTCCGCAGTGAAGGACATGGATACCGATCCGGACGTGGGCGCCGTGGTGATCACAGGTTCTGCCAAGGCGTTCGCCGCCGGTGCGGACATCAAAGAGATGTCCTCCAAGACCTACATGGAGATGTACGCCGCGGACTGGTTCCGGCATTGGGAAGACCTCACCAGGCTCCGCATCCCCGTGATCGCCGCTGTGTCCGGGTTTGCGTTGGGTGGCGGATGCGAGCTCGCCATGATGGCCGATTTCATCATTGCCGGGGACAACGCCAAGTTCGGCCAGCCGGAGATCAACCTCGGGGTGATTCCCGGTATGGGAGGCTCGCAGCGGCTTACCCGTGCCGTGGGGAAGGCGAAGGCGATGGACATGGTGCTGACCGGACGTTTCATGGATGCCGAGGAAGCCGAGCGTTCCGGCCTGGTGTCCAGGGTTGTTCCCGCTGCAGACGTGGTGGAGGAAGCACTCAAAGCCGCCGAGGTCATCGCCTCCAAGTCCAAGCCGGTTGCCATGGTGGCCAAGGAAGCCGTCAACGCTGCTTTCGAGTTGTCGCTGAGCCAGGGCGTGGTGTTCGAACGCAGGGTATTCCACTCATTGTTCGCCACAGAGGACCAGAAGGAAGGCATGGCCGCGTTCACCGAGAAACGCCAGCCCGAGTTCAAGCACCGCTGACCCGCGGGTTGACGTGTATCGCGGGTGCCCCGGGCTAGACTCGGGGCACTGACGAATGGGGAGAGACATGTCAACGGAGATCATTCAAACCGGGCAATCCAACATCGTGGCCCAGCCGGTGAACCGCCAGGCGTTGGTCGCTGCTGCTATCGCGGTGCTGGCCTTGGCCGGGCTGTTCTTCGCTGGCATGGCAATCATCGCTGTCTTCGCCATGACCTCCTAACCCCTCACCGCGTGTCGAGGGGTTAGCTCTCGGCATTTACAAGCTCGCTTTGTGCCGAGAGCTAACCCCTCGCGGTAAGGAGTCCTGCTACTCTTCCGCGAAGTCTCCGGCGTCCCTTCGGAAGGTGCCGAGGACGCGGATGAGGTGATCGACGTCGTCGGGCCCGAATCCGGACTGCCCGAAAACTTCAGCGTTCAACGCCGCCGTCGCCTTCTTGGCCAGGCTGCGACCCTCGGGGGTGAGTTCGATCAGCGTAGTCCGGCCGTCCGTCGGGTGCGGCGAACGGCTCACCAAGGCAGCCCGTTCCAAGCGGTCGACGGCGTTGGTCACCGAGGTGGGATGGACCTGCAGGAGCGCGCTGGCCTTATTCATGGGCAGCGCACCACTGCGCGCGAAGCTCAGCAACGCCAGGAGTTCGTACCTCGCGAAGGTCAGCCCGAACGGCTTGAGGACAGTTTCGATGCGCGCGAGCAGGATCTGTTGCGTACGCATGATCGCGGTGATGGCCGCCATGGGCGCGGCAACATCGCCCCATCCATGCCGCTCCCAGTTGCGCTGGGCGTCGGCGATAGGGTCGCGGGGAAGCGGGGTGCCCATGGGCCTCCTTGGTTGTTGGATGCCTAGTCTCTCAGATTCGGGAACTCGTCCTCTGTATATTCCACTCCCAAGCCCGCGGGAAAAGGTCCGCTGCCGTGCCGGGCAACCTCGGTTCCGCGCAGTTCGACCCGCCTGATCTTGCCGGAGATGGTCTTGGGTAGTTCGCCGAATTCGAGCCGACGTATCCGCTTGAATGGTGCCAGGTGGGTGCGGCAATACCTCAGGATGTCTTCGGCTACCGCCGGTCCTGGCTCGTACCCCGCAGCCAGGACCACGAACGCCTTGGGCACCGACAACTTCACGGCATCCGGCGACGGGACCACCGCCGCTTCTGCCACGGCGGGGTGCTCGATCAGGACGCTTTCGAGTTCGAACGGGGACAGGCGGTAGTCGGAAGATTTGAAGACGTCGTCGTCCCGTCCCACATAGGTGATCACGCCGTCGGCATCCCGGCTGGCCATGTCCCCGGTGTGGTAGTAGCCGTTGCGGAACGCGTCGGCCGTTTTCGCTTCGTCGCCGAAGTATCCTTTCATGAGCCCCACGGGCCGGGGATCCAAGCGCAAGCAGAGTTCGCCGTCGTCGGCTTCCTGCCCGGTGGCCGGGTCCACGAGGACGACGTCGTAACCGGGCAGCGGGCGCCCCATGGAACCGATCTTCACGGCTTGGGCGGGAGTGTTGGCGATCTGGACCGTGGATTCGGTCTGTCCGAAACCATCGCGGATGGTGACCCCCCAGGCGTCTTCGACTTGCCCGATGACCTCGGCGTTCAGCGGCTCACCGGCGGAAACAACCTTGCGGGGCGGGGTGGTGAGCTGCTTGAGGTCGGCTTGGATCAGCATGCGCCACACGGTGGGGGGAGCGCAGAAGCTCGTGACTCCTTCGCGGCCCATCTGGTCCATCAGGGCAGCTGCGTCAAAGCGTTCATAGTTGTAGATGAAGACGCACGCCTCTGCGATCCACGGCGTGAACACATTGGACCAGGCATGCTTGGCCCAGCCAGGTGATGCGACGTTGAGATGCACGTCGCCGGGCTCCAGGCCAATCCAGTACATGGTGGACAAATGGCCCACCGGGTACGAGGTGTGGGTGTGCTCCACGAGCTTGGCCCGCGAGGTAGTGCCCGAGGTGAAGTAGAGCAGCAGGGTCTCATCCCCTCGGGTGGGGCCGTCGGGGGTGAAGTCCGTGCCGGCGTCGTACGAATCTGCGTACTGCAACGCCTCGGTGTTGGCGGGCTCGGCCCCCACCTCGATCAGCGTGTACGACCCCTCGACGGCGGCGAACTTGCCGATGTTGGCGCTGCCGACCGCTACCCAGTGGGCCCCGCCGCGTTCCACCCGGTCCTGCAGGTCGCGGGCGCCCATGAGCGTGGTGGTGGGTATCATCACGATGCCCAGTTTGATCCCGGCGAGCATGAGCTCCCAGAGTTCCACTTGGTTGCCGAGCATGATGATCATGTGGTCGCCGCGGTTCACGCCTTGGTTCCTCAGCCAGTTGGCCAGCTGGGATGACCTTTCGGATAGTTCCTTGTACGTGCGGCGCGTGGAGCTGCCGTCCTGTTCAACTATGACCAGCGCGGGTTTGTCCGCCTTCTGCGGTTCCGCGGCGACCTGGTCGAACCAGTCGAGGGCGAAATTGAACTCCTGGAAATGTGGCCATTCGAACTCGGCGTGGGCCTGCTTGTAGTCTTCGCGAAGCTCGAGCAGGCGATCTCGGGCCGTACGGAAGTCATCTGTGACTGTCATAGTCTGCCTTTCGCTGGGGCTTCGGCACCATTGCCGGCCAATCCCGTCTAGTGATCCATATCACCTTGCAATATACTAGGACATCCAAGGGTTTGGAAGAGCCTCCGTGGACATGACGAAGGGGAGTAATGCTCCAAGAACAAGCGGCCGGCCTGGTTGCCGACGGCGCCGCCCAAGAACGCGCCCAGCCTCCTTATCCGGAGGCGGACCTCATGCACGTAGTGGATCTGCTTCCCACCGAGGAGCGGGCCAGGTATTTCGAGATCAGGGAGTTCCTGCAAACGCGGATCCGCGCGGCCAGCATCGATTACTGGAACCGGGAAGAGTTTCCCACGGGTTTGTTAGCGGACATGGCCAAGTATGGCCTGGGCAGGCTCCAGACCGACGGCTCCTCGAAGCTCTTCAAGGGCCTTATGTACACCGAAATCGCGCGCGCGGACGTCTCTCTGTCAGCCTTGGTGGGCATCCACAACGAGCTCATCGTTGGCATGATCCATGAGCTCGGCTCCGACGAACAGAAGCGCCGCTGGCTGCCGGGACTTGAAGCGTTCACCCAGTTGGGTGCCTTTGCGTTGACCGAACCGGACCACGGCTCGGACATCGCCGGAGGACTCTCGACGACGGCGCGGCGCGAGGGCGATGAATGGGTCATCAACGGCGCCAAGCGATGGATCGGGGCCGGCACAATCGCCGACTTGGCTCTGGTTTGGGCACGGGATGAAGCCGACGGCGGCATCAAAGGCTTCATCGTGGAGACCGAACGCGCCGGATATAAGGCCACCAAGATCTCCAACAAGATCGGCCTGCGCATCATGCAGAATGCGGACATCACCCTGGATGAGGTGCGCATTCCTGCGTCGAACCTCCTGCCCGGAGCCACGGCATTTTCACGGGCCAACGATCTGCTGCGGGATTCCCGCGCGTGGGTGGGGTGGCAAGCTGCCGGCATCCAGTTGGCTGCCTTCGACATCGCACGCTCGTATGCCCTGGACCGCAAGCAATTCGGGAAGGAACTTGCCCGCTTCCAGCTTGTCCAACAGCAGCTCGCGGACATCTTGGGCAATGCGAACGCTTCCCTGTCCATGATGGTGGAGCTCGCGCGGATCCAACAGGCGGGAAAGCTCGAGATGGTACAGGCCGCTATGTGCAAGGCCACTACCACCAGGTTGGCCCGCTCGTCGGTGGCGATGGGCCGGTCCTTGCTGGGGGGCAACGGGATCACCACCGACTATGAGATGGGCAAGCTTTTCGGTGATGCGGAGATCCTCTACACGTACGAGGGTAGCTATGAGATCAACTCGATGATCGTGGCGCGAGCGGTAACGGGGAAGTCAGCGTTCGTTTAGGCCACCCCCGCTGGTGGGGCGTTGTGCCGCTTCGCTGATAATGGCCCGGAGCTCATCCCGGAGCGCATCAACGTCCTGGGTCACACCTTCCAAGATTCCCCGCTCCAGGGCGTGGGCTTCTTGGAGCAGGGCCGTGCCCGTTGCGGTGATGGAGACTGTCTGGTTGTGCCGGCTAGTCCGCCTGCGACGGCGGTTGATGCAACCCCTGAGTTCGAGCCGTAGCAGCAGCGGGCCCAGCGTTTGCGGCTGGGCCCGCATGATCGTGGCCAGTTCGTCCTGGGTGACGGGCCCCGCGGCTACCAGGGCGTCCAGGGCGACCACTGCCGGAAATGTCAGTCCGAGGGCTCGCAACTCTTCTTCCCACCGCTGCTCGACCAACCGGGCCGCCGTCGAGAGCAAGCGGGCTGTACCCCACTGTTGCGCGTCAGGCATAGGCAACCATCCCGTCGTCGGCAGCGAGTACGGGCCGGTGGACCAAGGGGCGAAAGCTAAGTAACCTGATGATCTACAGCGTAGGCATGGTGGTCCGAATTCGCCAACAGTAAGTCGACAGTGGAAATTCTAGTATTCGAAATATGGAATTATTTTGATCGCCTTTATCGCTCCGAAATAGAAGAAACAGTCCAAAGCGCTTTGGACTGTTTCTTGAGGGTTCCCGCAGGTGGAGGCGTTAGAGGTTCTTATCGGCATAAACGCGCAGGGCATCCCTGACATATGCTGCCCCGACTTCTCCGCCGTAATTCGCAGCGAACCGCGGATCGGCGACGTACATTTCACCGAGTCCGGTGACGTACCCCTTTACATCACCGCCGGGAGCCGCCGTCGGCGTGCCTGGAATCCCCGTAAGCCACTCGACGTGCCTGCGCGCAAGGTCCTGGGCCACTTGGCTGTCAGGAGCAGTGCCGGACTTCGATGCGGAGATCCAATCCGCACCCAGCGCACGGACGCGCTCCTGCCACTGCTGCTTGTCCTCGGGACTCATGTTCCGCCACCATGTGTCGCTGGCGGCATAAGCGCCCTTGCCCCAGCGCTGCTCCACCTCGTCCTTATATTGCGTGTGGTCAAAGCCGTCAAACATGTCCTTTGCCATGTACTTTCCATCCCCTTTCAACGATTCGATGGTCTGCTGGACGGAGGCGATCTGCCGCGTCAGCCGCTCTTGCTCCTGGCGTAGCCAGACAAGGTGGCCAGTGAGGGCCTTCGCGGTGTCTGTCTCGCGGCGAAGGACCTCGGCGATGGCCGTCAGCCCAAGCCCCAGTTCCCGGAGCAGCAAAATGCGCTGAAGCTGCACCAATGCCGGACCGTCGTAGTAGCGGTAGCCGTTGTGGCCGATCCGGCTTGGCTTCAGTAGCCCGACGTCGTCGTAGTGGCGCAGCGTCCGGCTGGTGGTACCCGCCATCTTGGCGATTTCCTGAATGGACCAGTCCATCCGTGCCTCCGTCCTGCCTGTACCTTCGACTGTAGGGGTTGACGCAGCGTCAAGGTCAAGGTGTTTTTGGGAGGGTTCGCAAAGGGTCAGTCAGCGAGGATCAGGTACAGCGCGCGACGGGTCTCGTCGAGCTTCGCTATGGCCGCCTGACGTTGTTCCTCGGTGGCAGAGCCGCGGAATTGGTGGATGACTCCCATGAGCTTGCCAACGCTTTGGTGGAAGGCCTGACCGGTGGAGTCCGCTTCTGTGTTCCAGGCGTTGGCCAGCTCTTCCTCATGCTCGGCAACGTAAGCGCGGCCGTCGTCCGTGAGGGTGAATTCCGTGCGGCGTCCTTCTCCGACGGCCACAATGAGCTCTTCATCCACCAGTTGCTGGAGTGTCGGATAGACAGAGCCCGGGCTGGGCCGCCATGCGCCTGAGGTCTTCTCCGCGATGGTTTTGATCAGGCCGTAACCGTTCGACGGCGACTCGGCAAGCAATGAAAGAATCGCCGCGCGGACGTCCCCTCGATTGGCGCGACGTGGGCCGCCGGGTCCAAAGCCGCGCGGTCCGAATCCGCCAAATCCGCCGGGTCCGGGTCCAAAGCCAGGTCCAAATCCGGGCCCGAAGCCGCCGCCACCGTGTCCGCCGGGTCCACGCCGGCCCCTGCCTTGGTTGAAGCGACCGCGTCCGTGTCCGTGCTGGTCGCCGTGTTCATGGTTCCCGGGGCCGTATCCGGGGAGGTTGTTTTCGTTGTCGTTGATGCCTTTCATAGCAGCATCGTCCTTTCGGTTGTTGTGCCGCCGAAGGAGTATCGGCGATAGTTAACGATATATCGGTGACTATCGAACCGTCAAGAGGTGCAGGAGCCTTTAAACCCCGACGGCGGGTGCCGGCTTCCTGAGGAGCCGGCACCCGCCGTCGTGAGTTGCTGTTGGACGAAAAGGCTATGTCCACCACGTATCAAAGATCGTGACCGGAGCGGTCCGCTTGTGGCGCGTTCGGAGGTACTTCTGCTCCAGGGCCTCGGCGACCTCCTCCGGGACCTCGCGGCCCTCCAGGTAGTCATCAATCTGGTCGTAGCTGATGCCGAGTTCGTCCTCGTCGGTCCGGCCCGGCTTTCCGTCAAGGAGGTCGGCGGTGGGGACCTTTTGCCATACTCGCGCGGGAGCACCCAGCTCGGCAAGAAGTATGCGGTTCTGGCGTTTGTTCAAACCGAATAGCGGCAGGATGTCCGCACCGCCGTCGCCGTATTTGGTGAAGAAGCCGGTCACCGATTCCGCGCCGTGGTCGGTGCCGACCACCAAGTAGTTGTGCTCACCGGCAAGGGCGTACTGGGCAGTCATGCGAGCGCGCGCCTTGGTGTTGCCCTTGTGGAAATCGGAGATGGCGGCGCCGGTGGTCTTCTGGAACTCATCCTCAAAGCCGTCCACCGCCGGGGCGATGTTGAAGGTCCATTCGGTCTTGGCGTTGATGAAATCCAAAGCAGCCTGGGCGTCGTCTTCATCGTGCTGGACGCCGTAGGGAAGGCGGACGGCGACAAAGTTGGCCTCGACGCCGTCGGCCTCGAGCTCTTCGACCGCAAGTTGGGACAAGCGCCCTGCCAGTGTCGAGTCGATCCCGCCCGAGATGCCCAAGACAAAACCCTTGGTTCCGGTTGCTTTCAGATAGTCCTTCAGGAAGGCGACCCGCTTGCGGACCTCCTCCGCAGGATCGATCCGGGGCGGGACGCCCATTTCCTCAATGATCTTTGCCTGGAGTTCGCGCATGTGTTCCACACTAGCCAGCGCGGTCCATACCGCTCAACCATATTGCGTGAAGTCACGGGACGTCAGCCCTGCTGGGGAGCCGAACCTGTCGATCCGCGCACGGTCAGGTGGGTGGGCATGACCGCCAAGCGCCGACTTGAGGCCGAACGCAGGGGATCCAACTGTGCCAGCAGCATGGACACCGCAACGCGTCCGGCCTGTTCGATGGGCGAGGCCATGGTGGTCAAGGGCGGATTGCAAAAGTCTGCCCCGAAAATGTCGTCACAGCCAACGATGCTCATGTCTTCGGGAACGCGGATGCCGCGCTCGCGGAGCCGCTGCAGCATCCCAATGGCCAGCAGGTCGTTGAAGACGATGCATGCGGTGGCCCCAGTACGGACAGCAGCGTCAGCCGCGGCGGCACCGGACGTCATCTTGGGGGCGAACGGGCCCACGCGGGACGTGGTAAGCCCCCGGTCCCGGGTCTCGTCGTCGAACGTTTTCCACCGTTTGGCATTGGACCATGACGACGACGGTCCGCCCACGTAGCAAATCCTGGAATGGCCCAACGAGGTGAGGTGTTCGAGCGCCTGGATCACGGCTCCTGGGGTGTCGATCATGACCGTCGGGGCATAGGAAGAGGAGCGGTTGATGGTCACGATTGCCTGGTTGGCAGCAGCCTCGGCCAACGTGGCGTCCGAAAGGCGGGACGCGGCGAGAATGAACCCGTCAGCTGTTCGCTGCATCTTGCGCAGGGTGTCGGCTTCCATCTCTGCGGACTCCTCCGTGTCCACCAACAACTGGGTGTAGCCGGCGGCCTTGAGTTGGTTCTGTGTGCCTCGGATGATGTCGAAATAGAACGGATTCGTGACGTCGGGGACAAGCAGGGCGATGGCATTGGTACGCCCAGAACTCAGGCCGCGGGCCTGTGAGCTCGGAACGTAATTCAGCTCCGCAGCGATCTTCTCGATCCGTTCGCGCGTCACGCGATTGACGCGGTCCGGGTTGGACAGTGCCCGGGACACGGTGGAAGTGGCCACGCCAGCGAGCGCGGCGACGTCGCGAATGGTTGGTGCTGTTCCGGTGTGCCGCGTTGGTGCATCTGCCATGGTGAGCCTCTCGAAGGTGAGCCCATTGCACCATCCTTGGCAACTTTTGGCAAACGATTGCCGCATGGTTTGCCGACTCCTAGACTCAAGGCCAAGCCCTGTGAGGTACGCAGTGGGCGGCCTGACCGCCGGAGGAGTCAAATAACCATGACAGATGCAGCAAAAGTTGAGTGGACGTTGTCGGGCTTTGGAGACGAAATCAATGACGACCCCGCCCAGCAGATCGCGGTGCTGCAGGCTTTGGGGGCCAACCACATCGAAGTACGCAGCGCCTGGGGAACCAACATCGTGGACCTCGACGCACAGGAACTCAGCGCGTTGAAGGAACTCCTTGACGCGGCAGGAATGGGAGTCTCTGCCATCGCCTCGCCCATCGGCAAGGTGGATGTGACCCTGCCCGTTGAGCACGAGGTGGAACGGCTGCGGCGCGCGGCCAACGCTGCCCACGTTCTGGGCGCGCGCTACATCCGGATCTTCTCGTTCTACTACGGAGAGGACGTGGCAGTGGAAAGCATCCGGGATGACGTCCTCGAGCGGATGCGTGCGCTGGCCGCGGTAGCTGAAGAAAAGAACGTGATACTGCTGCACGAGAACGAGAAAGACATTTTTGGCGATACCCCGGATCGCGTCCTGGACATCATCGAGTCCGTTGCATCCCGGGCGTTGAAGGTGGCGTGGGATCCGGCGAATTTCGTCCAGGTGGGCGTCAAACCGTTCGAGGAAGCCTATGCGAAACTGCGCCCCCACCTTGAGTACCTGCAGGTCAAGGACGCACGGTTCGCCGACGGCGTCGTGGTTCCGGCAGGTGAGGGCGACGGCGACCTGCTGCGCACGGTGGGGGCGCTGAAAGCAGACGGATTTGTGGGCTTCGCCAGCCTTGAGCCGCATCTGGCCGGGGCGCACGGGCTGGGCGGCTTTTCCGGACCGACAGCGTTCGGGATTGCAGCAAGGGCGTTTGCCAAAGTTTTGAACGAAGCCGGAGTGGAGACCAAGTGAGCACCAACACACCAGACACAACAATCAAAGTCGCCATCGCAGGTTGCGGAGTCATTGGCCGCACGCACGCCGCCGCCATTGGTGAGTTTCCCGATCTCCTCATCACAACCCTCGTGGATGAGATCCCCGAGGCAGCAGAAGCCCTTGCGCAGTACTTGGAAGACGGCGGCTCTGCACGCCCCGCCATTTTCGGCACGCTGCAGGAAGCGTTCGCGGGCGCCGACGTCGACCTCGTGGTCATTGCCACCCCCAGCGGGCTGCACATCCAGCAGGCGTTGGAAGTACTCGAGGCCGGCAAACACGTGGTCATCGAAAAACCGCTTGATGTGCATGTTGAGCGCGCCAACGAAATCCTTGCGGCGGCAAAAGCCGCCGGGGACAGGGGGCTGGTTGCCAGCGTCATCAGCCAGCATCGCTTCGACCAAGCGAGCATTGTGGTGGACCAGGCTCGCCGAGAGGGTCGTTTTGGCCGGTTGACCTCGGCCATCGCCTCGGTCAGCTGGTATCGAAGCCAGGGCTATTACGACTCGGGCGCGTGGCGCGGGACCTGGGCAATGGACGGCGGTGGCGCAGTGATGAACCAAGGCGTCCACACCGTTGACCTGTTGCTGTGGTTCCTTGGACGCCCCATCGAGATCAACGCCAAGACTGCACTCCTTGCGCACTCGGACGTGGAAGTTGAAGACACCGCAGTTGCCACTGTGACGTTCGAATCGGGCGCACTGGCCGTTCTGCACGCCACCACCGCGGCCTATCCAGGACTGACCGTCCGGTTGCAGATCATGGGCAGCAAGGGCTCGGCGGTGATCGACAACGACAATCTGGAGTACTTCCATGCTGCCGATCCCGCGGGCGATGCCGACAGCGGGCCCATGGGGATCCGAGGTGGCGGCAACCAGGCCGAGGCCGAGCTGGCAAAATTCCCTGAGCCGCCAGCGGACCCCAACTTGGACCCCACCGTGTATCCCGCGGGCCACGTCCGCCAGTACCGGGACGTGGTGGATGCCATTCGCAACGGCCGTCTCCCGGGAGTCACCGTCCAGGACGCCGTCATGGCCCTTGCCACTGTTCGGGCGCTCTACGTTTCGGCAACGCTCGGCCGTTCGGTCCTCATCGCGGACGTGCTGGAAGGAAAATACAACGACGTTGAAGTGAGCACAGGCAACTTTGAAGAGGTCACAGCATGAAGTTCTCAGTCTTTACAGCCTCGACGCCGGAATGGACTCCCCAGGAGGCCGCCACGGAGCTCGCAGCCCAAGGCTGGGACGGAATCGAATGGCGCGTCATTGACCAGAACGACGCTCCAACACCGGGATTCTGGGCCGGGAACAAGGCCACTTGGCCCATGACGGGCCTTCTGGATTCAGTTCCCGAGATCGCAAGGATCACCTCCGGCGCGGGTCTGGAATACTCGGGCCTGGGCGGGTACGCCCGCTGTGACAATCACGACGACGTCGAGACCGTTCTTGCCGCAACCGCAGCCCTGGGTGCCCGCCAGGTCAGGGTGAACGTCCTTCCCCTGGGCAACTCCACTATGGGCGGCCAGGAACCCACTGGCTTGTCCTACCCCGAACTCTTCGATTCCACCAGGGAACACTACGAATGGGTGGCCCAACGGGCTGCCCATTACGGAGTGAAGGCCCTCATTGAACTGCACCATGGGAGCGTGACAGCCTCGGCGTCCTCTGCCCGCCGGCTCCTTGAGGGCCTGGACTCCCGGCATGTCGGGGTCATCCACGACCTCGGGAACCTACTGATCGAAGGTTGGGAGTCACCACTGCCTGCCCTGGAGTTGCTGGGGCCGTACCTGGCCCACATCCACGTGAAGAACGCGCGCTGGGTCCGCACCGGGGACCCGGACGAGGTTGGTGCAGCTGTTTGGGTGAACGAGTGGGCGCCGCTGGCCGAAGGGCAGGGGAGCGTCCTGGACTATTTCAGGGCCCTCGCCGCGGTGGGCTACGACGATTGGGTGACAGTGGAGGATTTCTCCACTGATGTTCCCCTTGCAGAGCGCACCGCCGGAAACCTCACCTTCTTGCGGCGTGCAGCTGAACTCGCGGGGTTGAACGTCAACCGAAGCGAACACGTTTCCGCCGGTTCCACCCCGAAAGGCTGATCCATGCCAGAGTCCCTAGCCACCCACCCCGACCGTCTCCTTCCTGCAGACCCGGGAACGCGGCGGATCGCGCGATCCTTGCTTGAGCGCGTCCAGGACCTCCCGATCATTTCGCCTCATGGACATGTGGACGCGTCAGTGCTCGAAAAGGACACTCCTTTCCCGGACCCTGCTGCCCTCCTGGTTACTCCGGACCACTACGTCACACGGCTGATCCATGCGTCTGGAGTTGGGATGGACCGGCTTCAACCGGACGCCGGTGCGCGGGAGATCTGGCGGCACTTCTGCCGGGCATGGCCGCTTTTTGATGGGACCGCCTCCGGGTACTGGCTGAGGACGCAGTTCCAGACGGTCTTCGGGCTGCCAGGTGAGTTGAGCGCGGAAACGGCCGATGCCAGCTTCGATGCCATCTCGGCAAAACTCGCCGAGCCCGGGTTCCGGCCGCGGGAACTGTTCAAGAACTTCAACATTGAAGTCCTCGCCACCACCGATGATCCCTTGGATGACTTGGCCAGCCACCGGGCACTCGCAGCCGATCCCTCTTTTCACGGCCGCGTCCTTCCCACGTTCCGTCCGGACGCGTACGTGAACATCGCGCACCCGTCCTGGGCGGCCAACGTGGAGCGGCTTATCAGCGAAGCGTCCGACGGCGGCAAGGGCTACCGCGGCTACATCAGCGCACTGGAAAACCGGCGCCGGTATTTCGTGGAGCACGGGGCAGTGTCCGCTGATCACGGCGTCCGTACGCCCGCCACCCTGAAACTCGACGACGCCGACGCCGAGGGACTCTTCGAACGGGCATTGTCCGGCACGGCAAGTGCCCAAGACCGTGACGCCTTCGAGGCCCACATGATGTATCAAATGGCCCGGATGTCGGTGGAGGACGGCCTGGTCATGACCCTCCATCCGGGCTCCTTCCGCAACCACCACGGTCCCACCTTCGAGGCCTTCGGCGGCGATACCGGCAACGACATACCGTTCGCAATCAATTACACCGAAGCGGTCCGCCCCTTGCTCCAGGACTTTGGGACCGCCAAGGACTTCCACCTGGTGTTGTTCACTTTGGATGAGACGGTCTTCTCGCGCGAGCTCGCGCCGCTGGCGGGCTTTTACCCGTCTGTCTACGTGGGTGCTCCGTGGTGGTTCCTTGACGCTCCGGATGCCATGCTGCGCTTCCGGTCCGCTGTCACCGAGACCGCCGGCTTCTCCCGGACTTCGGGCTTTATCGATGACACCAGGGCTTTCTGTTCCATCCCTGCGCGGCACAATGCGTCCCGCAGGATCGAGGCCTCATTCCTGGCACGCCTGGTAGCCGAGCACCGGATCAGCGAGGACCGCGCCCACGAGCTGATCGTCGACGTCGTCGACACTGCACCCAGGCGGGTCTTCAAACTATGAGTGCCGAGCCAAGACCTGGCCTCCCACGGCTGGACCGGTCCCTCAGATCGGCCCCCAAGGCTCCGGTGCGGATCGTGCACCTTGGGTTGGGCGCATTCCACCGCTCACACCAGGCCTGGTACACCCAGCATGCCGGGGACGCCGCGGACTGGGGGATCGCGGCATTCACGGGACGAAGCCCCCGGGCCGCGGACACCCTGGCCGAACAGGACGGACTGTTCACGCTGGTGGAGCGTTCCGCGGCGGGGGACTCCTACGAGGTTATCGGCAGCATCGTCGAGGCGGTGGACGGGGCCGACGTCGGACGCTTGGCGGAGCTGGTGGCGGCACCTGACACGGCAATCGTTACCCTGACCATTACGGAGGCGGCATACGCGGTGGACGCTTCTGCCGGTTCTGCAGGTTCTGCCGGTTCGTCGTCGACGCCGATCGCCCGGTTGGTGGCTGCGCTCGCCGCCCGCAGGGACGCAGGCAGCGGACCGATCGCCGTCGTCAGTTGCGACAACCTGGCCGACAACGGAAGCGTGGCCAGTCAAGCCATTCGCGCGCTCGCCGAAGCACGTGAGCCTGCCTTGGCCGCTTGGATCGACGCGAACGTCAGCTTCGTCAGCACGTCCGTGGACCGCATCACTCCGCGGACCACGGCGGCGGACCTGGCCTCGGTTGCCGAAAGTTGTGCGTACCGGGACGAGGCAGCAGTGGTGGCCGAACCGTTCCACAACTGGATCCTCAGTGGTGACTTTCCGGCGGGCCGTCCACAGTGGGAGGACGCCGGGGCCATCTTCGTGGACAACCTCGAACCGTACGAGAACCGCAAGCTGTGGCTGCTCAACGGTGCGCATTCGATCCTCGCCTACGCCGGCCAGGTCCGCGGTCACGCGACCGTCGCCGAGGCTCTGTCCGACGCCGTATGCCGCGACGCAGTCGAGTCGTTCTGGGACGAGGCTGCGCGGCACCTTACCGATGACGCCTTGGCCATCCCCGAGTATCGGCAGGCGCTGCTGGAGCGCTTTGGAAACGCCAGAATCGCCCACCTGCTGTCCCAGATCGCGGCGGACGGAACGGCGAAACTCCGCATGCGGGCACTGCCGGTGCTGGCCGCCGAACGCGCCGCGGGCCGATCCGGCGACGGGGCCGCCCGCATGATCGCCGCCTGGATGACGTACGTAGCCACGACGGCTGAGTTCCAGGACCCACTCGCCGGAGACATCAGGGAAGCCCTAACGCTCGACGGCGAAGCCCGATGCGCTGCTTTGCTGGCGCTGCTCAGCCCGGAGCTTGCCCAGGACCGTGACTTGGTAGGGCAGCTACGTGGGCTGCAAAACGCTATGACCGCCACGATTGCCCGCTCTTAGAACCCCCGGAAGGACCCTCAACCATGAAAATCGTCGCCGCTGAAGTCTTCGTGACCAGCCCCTCCCGCAACTTTGTAACGCTCCGCATCACCACGGAGGACGGCGTCACAGGCATTGGCGACGCTACGCTCAACGGCCGTGAGCTTGCCGTTGCCGCCTACCTTAAAGAACACGTTGCACAGTTGTTGATCGGCAAGGATCCGCACCGGATCGAGGACACCTGGCAGTTCCTCTACCGCAGTTCGTATTGGCGCCGCGGCCCGGTCACCATGGCCGCCATTGCCGCCGTCGACATGGCCTTATGGGACATCAAGGGCAAGGTTGCCGTTATGCCGGTGTACCAACTTTTGGGCGGTGCTTCCCGGAACGGGCTGCGTGCTTACGGGCACGCCTCCGGATCCGATATCCCCTCCTTGTTCGACTCCGTCCGCGAACATCTTGAGCTGGGCTATAAGTCCATCCGCATCCAGACCGCCGTCCCGGGCATCAAGGCCGTCTACGGCGTGGCCGCCCAAGCACAGGCGTCCGGTGAACGGTACGACTACGAGCCTGCCGGCCGTGGCAACTTCCCCTTGGAAGAGGATTGGGACACCCGCGCCTACCTCCGCCACCTGCCGACCGTCTTCGAAGCCGTCCGCAACGAGTTCGGCCCCGAAATCCCGCTGCTCCACGACGGACATCACCGCATGACGCCCATCCAGGCCGCTAAACTCGGCAAAGCGTTGGAGCCCTATGACCTCTTCTGGCTGGAAGACTGCACACCGGCCGAGAACCAGGAAGGCCTGCGCCTGGTCCGCCAACACACCACAACTCCTCTGGCCATCGGCGAAATATTCAACACAGTGTGGGACTACCAGACGCTCATCAAGGAACAGTTGATCGACTACGTGAGGGCAGCCTCAACGCACTTCGGCGGCATCTCGCCCTTGAAGAAAGTCATGGACTTCGCCGCCCAGTACCAGATCAAGTCGGGCTTCCACGGCCCCACTGACATCTCCCCGGTGGGCTTCGCCGCCCAACTGCACGTGGGCCTGGCCATCCACAATTACGGCATCCAGGAATATATGCAGCACTCAGACAAGACCAACGAGGTCTTCCAGCAGTCCATGACGTTCAAGGACGGCTATCTGCACCCCGGCGACCAACCCGGCATCGGCGTCGAGTTCAACGAGGAAGCAGCCGCAGCGTTCCCGTACCAGCAGGCCTACCTGCCCTACAACCGCCTCGTTGACGGCACTGTTCACGATTGGTGAGCGGGTGTGCCGAACCATCAAATTGTGAACGCTAACAACCTTTCAAGTCAAGACTCTCAGTTGCGGAGGTAGTCCGCGACCATTTTGTGATGCGCAGCACTTGACTGCCGGTAATGTTAGCGTTCACAATGGCATTCGCACTACCTTGATGTGGCACGTGGCACCCCTGGGCCACGGAACACAAAGCTTCACCTTTGCCGGACGCGCAGATGCTCCGGCTGCATCAGAGTTCGCGGCGATGCTGCCGCGGAAGGAGAGCAACGTGAGATTGAAGAAACTCCTGGGCACCGTAGCGGTTGTCCTGACCCTGGCTGTTGGAGTCACGGGCTGTGGCGGAAGCCGCGGAGGGGCTGCTGCAGACTCAAGCAGCACCGCCAAGCCCAGCGATTCCTTGGTTGGCATTTCGATGCCCACCCAGACGTCCGAGCGTTGGATCGCCGATGGCGCCAACGTTGAGAAATCCCTGAAGGACCTCGGTTACAAGACTGACCTGCAGTTCGCCAATGACGACATCCCCACCCAGGTCTCCCAGATCGAAAACATGCTGACGAAGGGCGCCAAGGCGCTCATCATCGCAGCGATTGACGGCACTACGCTGACCGATGTCCTGGCCAAGGCCAAGGAACAAAACGTCAAGGTCATTGCCTATGACCGCCTCATCAACGGAACGCCGAACGTTGACTACTACACCACGTTCGATAACTACACCGTGGGTGTTCAGCAGGCCACCTCGTTGCTGACCGGTCTTGGTCTCCTGGACAAGAGCGGGAACAAGGTAGTGGGCAAGGGCCCGTTCAACGTTGAACTGTTCGCAGGAAGCCCGGATGACAACAACGCCAACTTCTTCTGGAGCGGCGCCATGGACACGCTGAAGCCATACCTGGATGCAGGCACGTTGAAGGTCCCCAGCGGCCAGGTGAAGTTTGAGCAGGCAGCGATCCTACGTTGGCAGGCCCCTGTTGCCCAGAAGCGCATGGAAGACATCCTCACCTCCGCTTACAGTTCCGGAACCAAGTTGAACGGCGTCCTGTCTCCGTATGACGGCTTGTCCATCGGTATCATTTCGGCGCTGACCAGCACCGGTGGCTACTCCACCGGAAGCCTGCCGGTTGTCACCGGACAGGATGCCGAAAAGGGCTCGGTGAAGTCCATCATCGCCGGCGAGCAGTACTCCACGATCTTCAAGGACACCCGCCAGCTTGGCGCGCAGGCCGTGAAGATGGTCGACGCGGTCCTCAAGGGGGGCCAACCGGAAACCAACGACACCAAGACCTACAACAACAAGGTCAAGGTTGTCCCGGCTTTCCTTCTGAAGTCCGTCATCATCACCAAGGACAACTACCAGAAGGAACTCATTGACTCGGGCTACTACAAGGCATCAGACGTCAAGTAAGTAAGCACGTCCACGGTTGTGGTCCCGTCGTCCTGTTCGTTATCGTCCAGCACGGCGGGGCCACAACCTTCCCAAGAGCCTCCGAATCCTCGGATCGGCCAAGCTTTCAAACAGTCAGTGGGAATTGACGATGAACGTACCCATTCTTCAAATGCGAGGAATCACCAAGACCTTTCCAGGGGTGAAGGCCCTTCAGGACGTCACCCTGGACGTCAACCGGGGTGAAGTCCACGCCATCTGTGGCGAAAACGGAGCCGGGAAGTCCACCCTGATGAAAGTGTTGTCCGGCGTGTATGCGCACAACACTTTCGACGGCGACATCCTGTTCGAAAACGAACCCTGCGAGTTCTCCAGCATCTCGGACAGCGAGAAGCGCGGAATTGTGATCATCCACCAGGAACTGGCTCTGAGCCCGTACTTGTCCATCGCCGAGAACATCTACCTTGGCAACGAACTGGCCACTAACGGCTGGGTGGACTGGCGGAAGACCAACCTGGAAGCGGCCAAGCTGCTGGCACGGGTGGGACTGAGTGAAAACCCGGTCACACCCATCCAGCAAATCAGCGTCGGCAAGCAGCAACTGGTGGAGATCGCCAAGGCGCTCTCCAAAGAGGTGAAGCTCCTGATCCTGGACGAGCCCACCGCAGCACTCAACGATGAGGATTCGGACCACCTGCTGGACCTCATCCTGCACCTCAAGGGCCAGGGCGTCACTTGCATCATCATCAGCCACAAGCTCAACGAGATTCGTAAAGTGGCCGACGCCGTCACCATCATCCGGGACGGAAAGTCCATTGAAACGCTGCGGCTGGATCAGGGCCAGATCACCCAAGAGCGCATCATCCGCGGCATGGTGGGCCGCGACCTCGAGAGCTTGTATCCCGAGCGGAGCCCGGTTATTGGCGAGGAGGTGCTGCGCATCGAGGACTGGACCGTTCAGCACCCCCAAGATCACGCCCGGATGGTAGTCAACGGCGCCAGCTTGAATGTCCGCAAGGGCGAAGTAGTGGGACTCGCGGGCCTCATGGGCGCTGGCCGAACCGAGTTGGCCATGAGCGTCTTCGGCCGGACATACGGCCGCGCGGTCTCAGGCAAAGTGTACAAATACGGCAAGGAGATCGACACCAGCACTGTTTCCGGCGCCATCGGCCACGGCATCGCCTACGCCACCGAGGACCGGAAGCACTACGGGCTCAACCTGATCGAAGACA
The DNA here is from genome assembly GCF_030208915.1 of Arthrobacter sp. efr-133-TYG-104. Lineage (NCBI taxonomy): Bacteria > Bacillati > Actinomycetota > Actinomycetes > Micrococcales > Micrococcaceae > Arthrobacter > Arthrobacter sp. efr-133-TYG-104. The sequence goes on along the minus strand of NZ_JARVTA010000011.1, from coordinate 35,373 downwards.
TCAAGCGGAATATTTCCATGGCGTCCCTGCGAAAGCTGGCCAAGGGCGGTTGGGTGGACAAGAACGAGGAAACCGCGGTCGCCAACCGCTACCGGAAGAGCATGAACATCAAGGCACCATCGGTGGCTGCGATTACAGGCAAGCTCTCCGGCGGCAACCAGCAAAAAGTGGTGCTGAGCAAGTGGATGTTCTCCGATCCGGACGTCCTGATCCTGGATGAACCGACGCGGGGGATCGACGTCGGCGCCAAGTTCGAGATCTACACGATCATCGGCCAACTCGCAGCGGAAGGTAAGGCCGTCATTGTGATTTCCTCGGAACTTCCGGAGCTCCTGGGTATTTGCGACAGGATCTACACCCTGTCAGCAGGGCACATCACGGGCGAGGTTCCCATCGCCGAAGCCACCCAGGAAACCCTCATGCACTTCATGACCAAAGAGAAGGAATAGCGAACATGTCCGCCCTACGAGAATCCCTTGGCTTCCTCACAAGCCGCCTCCGCCAGGTTGGCATCTTCGTCGCCCTGATCCTGATCGTCCTGCTCTTCCAGGTCCTCACCAACGGCATCCTGCTGGAACCGCAAAACGTTTCCAACCTGGTGGTCCAGAACAGCTACATCCTGATCCTTGCCATCGGCATGGTGATGGTCATCATTGCCGGGCACATCGACCTCTCGGTCGGTTCGGTGGCCGGTTTCATTGGCGCCGTAGCCGGCGTCATGATCGTGCAGTGGGGCTGGCCGTGGTGGGCAGCCATCCCTGCGTGCTTGCTGGTGGGCGCACTGGTGGGAGCCTGGCAAGGCTACTGGATTGCCTACGTGGGAATTCCAGCGTTCATCGTCACCCTTGCGGGCATGCTGATCTTCCGGGGCCTGACCCTCATCACGCTGAAGAACCAGCAGATCACCCCCTTCCCCAACGAACTGCGTGCACTCGGTGGCGGCTTCCTGCCCGACATCTCCGGGGGCACCTCCGTGCTCGAATGGCTCACGGTGATCCTCGGTGTGGGCGGTACGGCGGCCATCCTGTTCCAAGCAATCAAGGAACGCAGAGTCCGCACCAAGTTCGCCTTGGAGAATGAACCGATGGCCTGGTTCGCCGTCAAGAACGGTTTCATCGCGGTACTGATGCTCATCATCACCTTCCTGCTTGCCAGCTACCGCGGCACACCGATCGTGCTCGTGGTCCTGGCTGTGCTGGTCATCCTCTACTCGGCATTGATGAACAACAGCATCTTCGGCCGTCACACCTACGCAATCGGTGGCAACCTCCACGCAGCCGAGCTCTCCGGCATCAAGACCAAAAGGGTGACGTTCCGCCTGTTTGTGAACATGGGTGTCCTGGCGGCCTTGGCCGGACTCGTGTTCACTGCCCGCCTCAACTCGGCACAGCCGGCTGGCGGAACAGGCTTTGAACTGGACTCCATCGCCGCAGCCTTCATCGGTGGTGCAGCCGTCCAAGGCGGCATCGGCACGGTCGCCGGAGCCATGATCGGCGGCCTGATCATGGGCGTGCTCAACAACGGCATGTCCATCCTGGGCCTTGGAACGGACTACCAGCAGCTCATCAAGGGCCTGGTGCTCCTCCTCGCCGTAGGTTTCGACATCTTCAACAAGAACCGCTCCGGATCCGGTGGCGGCTCGTCGCTGACCAGGCGGTTCAAGTGGAAGACGACACCCCCGGCCACCGAAACGGTGCCGAAGACCACAGCAGAGCCCGTGGGTGCCGACGCGAAGTAGCGCCTGGCAACTCCCAACGGCCCGCATCCCGCCCTGTTTGCACGGCGGGGTGCGGGCCGCACTGCCACCATCCCAGCGACAACAGACAGCGACAACAGACAGCGAGGTTCGGATGTCTCCCGGTGTAACCCCTGCCAGGCCTCCTGTCATGGGTGATGTCGCCAAGCTGGCCGGTGTCTCCCATCAGACCGTTTCGCGGGTCTTGAACAACCATCCCAATGTGAGCGGCAAGACCAAAGAACGGGTGGAATCGGCGATTGCGAGCTTGGGTTACCGGCGCAATACCGCTGCCCGGAGCTTGGTGACCCGGCGCTCCAGGACCATTGGCGTGCTGGCGTGTGAAACGAGCCAGTACGGGCCCGCCAACACGCTCTTGGGCGTGGAACAGGCCGGCCGGGAAGCCGGCTACTTCGTCAGTATCGCCAATCTGCGGGAAGTCACCGGCGAGAGCGTCAACAGCGCCATGGCCCATTTCCGGAACCAGTCCGTGGACGGGATAGTCATCCTTGTGCCACACCCGGACGTCCTTGCTGCCCTGCGCGAAGTGTCCGTGCCGGTGCCGATGGTCGCCGTGGGCGCCGGCACAGGGAACGAGTTGACCGGAGCATCCCTGGATCAAAGGCTGGGAGCCCGCCTCGCCGTCGAACATCTGATTGGCCTGGGCCATGAGCGCATCGGGCATATTTCCGGACCGCCCCACTGGATCGACGCCGCGGAGCGTGTCAAAGGTTGGCAGGAGGCACTCATCAACGCGGGGCTGGAGCCGGAGGTGTTACTCCAAGGTGACTGGGATGCCGCGTCAGGGTATCGGGCAGGGCAGGAGCTGGTCCGGCAGCAGCGGGTCACGGCAGTGTTCGTCGCTAACGACCAGATGGCTCTGGGCGCGCTCCGGGCCGTCCATGAATCGGGACTGCAGGTGCCGGAGAACATGAGTGTAGTGGGCTACGACGACCAGCCTGAGGCCGCCTTCTTCCTGCCTCCCCTGACCACCGTCAGGCAGGACTTCGAACAGCTCGGGCGCCGGTGCATGGAAGCGTTGCTGCAAAAGTTGGGCGGGGGCGAGGACCATCGGCAGCACATCGTGAATCCCGGTCTGGTGATCCGTGCAACGGCCGCGGCCCCCGGTTCCAACCGCCTGGCCGGGCGCCCGGCCATCCCTACCTCCGGTGCCCTCTAAACTAGGAACCATGACTTCCACCAGTTCCCCTGCACTTGACACTGCTGCCGCCCGTGCCCGCCTGCTAGAACTCATCAAAGAGCTCGCTGTGGTGCACGGAAAGGTCATCCTCTCCAGCGGCAAGGAAGCCGACTACTACATTGACCTCCGCCGGATCACCCTGCACCATGAGGCCTCCCGTTTGGTAGGTCAGGTCATGCTGGCAATGATCGACGACGCCGGTGTCCCCCTTGAGTGCGCAGGGGGATTGACCATGGGTGCTGACCCCGTGGGTACCGCTGTGATGCACGCTGCTGCCGACGCCGGCCGCGCCGTTGACGCATTCGTTGTCCGGAAGGCACAGAAGTCCTACGGCATGGGCCGGCAGGTTGAAGGTCCCTCGGTGGAAGGACGCAACGTGGTGGTCCTGGAGGACACCTCCACCACCGGGGGTTCCGCGCTGACCGCCGTCGAAGGCGTCCGTAAAGCCGGTGGCAACGTGGTGGCTGTCGCCGTCATTGTGGACCGCGATACCGGTGCAAAAGAGAAGATCGAGGCTGAGACCGGGGTGCCGTACTTGTTCGCTTTCGGCAAGGACGAGCTGGGACTCGACTGAGGCCGGATCGGGACTCCGAACGGGACGGTCGCGGGACTGTAAGGCGGCCGCGCTGAAGCCTATGCTTGCTCCGTGGACCTTCAAGTAGGCAAACAGCCTGCAGAGCCGGAGGTGGAAAAAGGCCTCCTGCCGCCGGCCCCTGCAACCCCCGGAAACCCTCCGGACGAGGCGGTTGAGCAGGGCGACTGGGCGCGGATCCTGCCGTATGCCGCCCGCCTCAAGAAACTGTCCCGCCGCAGGTTCCTCGTTTCCGCCGGGGCTTCGGTAGCGCTCGCAGCGGACATGCTCTTCACCCGGCACGTCCAAGCCGAGCGCCGGACCACTAAAATCCTTCCGGTCCCGGACTCCTTCTCGGACCTGTACTTTCCGAACGCCAGCTGGTTCCTCTTTCCCGGTTTCAAAACCAGCTGGGAGGAGGCCCAGTGGATACTGAACTCACTGCGTCCCGCGCTGCATCAGCGGGGCCGAATGGCCGCCGTCGGATATTCCAATCTGGGGTTGGACGTCGGCGAGATCGTCCGCGAACTCATCCTGCACGTGCGTGCCCTCAAGCTCCAGAAGCTGTATTTCTACGGTCACAGCTTCGGCGGGATGGTGGCCACCCAGGTTGCAGCCAAGCTTCTGGAACTGTACGGCGTCCAGGTGCAGCTGATTGTCCTGGACTCCAGCCCCTTCAACCGGACCGACGTTCTGGACGAGAGCTGGTTCGACGGCGTGGTGTTCCTCTACGAGAACGGGGTCCGGATTCCCTCCGTGGTGCGCGGCGGATACGAGCTGGGGGAGCGGGTGGCCCACAAGGACGAGCGAACGTGGCGGCAAATCCTGGACCAGACATTGGAGCAGCTCTCGCCGATCGCCCCGTCCAGTGTGCTGATCCAAACGGAGTCGGCATACATCTACCATTTCGACGGCGTGCAATACGCCGGCAAGCTCGGCGGGGCCAAAATGGCGTTCCTCGGCAACCCCGCGGATGACACCGTGAATTACGAGTCTGCCCGTGCCGGCTGGAGCAAGGCGTTCGGTGGCAACATGGCCCTCCCGGCGCTCAGCACCCAAGGCGCCCGGCCCACCCATGCGAGTCCGCAGTGGAGTTCGGACATCTACCTTCCGTTGCTCGAACGCATCCAGAACGAACTTGAACCCTTGCCGCCCACCCCTGAGGAGCCGTCGTACAAGGAACCATCCGGAAAGGTGATCCGGCCGGCTTAGGCTTCCATGCAAAAAGTCACCCTCCCAAGGATTCCTGGAAGGGTGACTTTCTGATGTACGTGAAACAAGCAGCATTCGGTCCTGCGAGAGCTGCCTGTCAGACCATATGGACGGTCTCGCCTAACTGAGCCAGGTCTTTACGGCGTCTTGGTGGGCGTCCACCCATTTCTTGGCAGCGGCCTCGGGCGTCATGCCGCCCTGGATGTCCGTGGCCACGGAGTTCTGGTCCGCGTTAGTCCATTGGAAGTTCTTGGCCAGCTTGGCCGCGGGCGATCCGCTGTCCTGGAACTTTTTGGAAACCACTTTGTTGAGCTTGTAGGTGGGGTAATCACAGGCCACCTTTTCGGCGTCCGTGTCACAGCCCGGGGTCCACGCCGGCAGATTGACCTTCTTGAGCGGTACTTCGGAGAGGAACCACTGTGGCTCGTAGAAGTAGCCGAGCAGCGGCGTCTTATTCTGCTGTGCTGTCCGGAAGGACTGGATCAAGGCCGCCTCCGAACCGGAGAACACCACTTTGTAGTCAAGGTTCAGGTTCTTCACAAGGGCCTCGTCATTGGTGACGAAAGCGGGGTCACCGTCCAGGACCTGCCCCTTGCCGCCGGACTCGGAGGTTGCGAACAAGGAGGCGTACTTGTTCAGGTTCTTGCCGTCCAGGATGTCGGGGTACTTCTCCGCCATCCATGGTGGTACGTACCAGCCGATGTGGCCTTCGTTGCCGGTGGGGCCGTCGTCGACAGCCACTTTTTGATCCGTGATGTACTGCTTCGCCAAGTCAGCGTGGCCCCAGTTTTCCATGACCACGTCCACCTCACCGGAGGCGAATCCCTGCCAGGAAATCTGCTCATTGAGGTCCTTCTGGACCACGGTGCAGCCGAGTTTGTTCTTTGCCACGTAGCTGTACACAGCGGCATTGGCCGTGTACCCCACCCAGGCGTTCATGGCGACATTGACAGTTCCGCAGGGCGTCGCGGAGGTCCCCCCTGCAGCATTCACCTGGTTCACCGAGGCGCTCCCGCAGCCTGCCAGGAGCAGGGCGGCAGCCGCGGCTCCGGCCATCACCGGCAGGGTTCGTTTCAACAACAGTCCAGCTTTTTTCATTTGTTAGGTCTCCTTGTTGGGGGGAATTCCTAGATGTCCTCCGTGCCCTGGCGGGCGCAGGGCGGGTCATACGGTTAGGTTGCTCGGGTTCTGGTTGTGGGGATCTTCCGCACAGGAGTTGCTGCGGCGGCCTGAGTCATCCGGTCGAGCAGGATGCCGAGGAAGACGATGGCAACGCCTGCGGCGAGGCCCTTGCCGAAGAGCGCGCTTTGGACGAAGCCGGCGACGACGTCGTATCCGAGGCCGCCTGCCCCGACGAGCGCACCGACCACCACCATGGCCAGGACGTAGATCAGGCCTTGGTTGGCGGCGAGGGCCAGAGTCTGCCTGGCCATCGGAAGTTGGACCTTGGTGATGACCTGCCACGGGGTGGAACCACTGGCGACGGCGGCTTCGACAACCGTGGGAGAGATTGCGGCGATGCCGTCAGCGGTGATCTTGATGGCGACAGGGGCGGCGTAGATGATGCCGGCGATGATCGCTGTGAAGCGGGTGGCGCCGAAGAGGCCCAGGAAGGGCACAAGATAGACAAAGGCCGGCATGGTCTGGCCAGCATCCAGCAGTGGCCGCATGATCTGGTCCACCCGTTCGGACCGGCCCATGGCGACACCGAAGATGATGCCTAGGACCATGACCACAGCGGTGGCCACCAAGGTGCCGGCCAGGGTGACCATGGAGTCGCTCCAGAGGCCGAGGTAGATGATCACGCCCAAGCATGCCGTGGTCAGGGCAGCGAGCTTCCAGCCGCCCAATGCGTAGGCTGCCACGGCTATGACGGCCACGAGGATGTAAAAGGGAGTGTCCGTGAGCAGGGATTGGAACGGGTTGAGGATTCCGGTGGTGACGGCTTCCCGGAAGGACACAGTGAACAGGGAGAGGTTGGTCTGCATCCACTGGCTGGCTGCCGCTACGGTCTGAACGATCGCGGGGCCGATGTTCAGATCCTTGGGGAACGCGGCTGCCCACAGCATGGTCCGGGAAAGCTGCACCATGACCAATGCCAGTGCCAGGGTGATGCCAAGAAGGATGTACCTGGTCCTGCGGGAAACCCTGCGGTTCCGGGCCGCTGCCGGGTCCGCGCGGCGGCTGGCGGCGGTGGTGACCCGGTCCAGCACGATTGCGAGCAGGACGATTGAGAGCCCGGCGTTAACGGCTGTCCCGACGTCGAGCGACTGCAGGGCCCTTACCACCACTTGGCCAAGTCCGGGCGCTGCGATCAGCGCCGCGATGGTGACCATGGACAGGGCCGCCATGGTGCTCTGGTTTATTCCCATGACGATTGTCCTCCGGGCCATGGGAAGCTGCAGGGTAACCAGCCGCTGCATACCCGTGGTGCCCAGGGAGTCGGAGGCTTCACGGGTGTTTTCCGGGATGGCGCGGATGCCGTGCGCAGTCAGGCGGATTACAGGTGGCGCAGCGTAGATCACGGTGGCGATGACGGCCGAGGCCGGTCCGATGAGGAAGACCAGCGCCAGCGGTGCCAGGTACACGAATGTCGGCAGGGTCTGCATGAAGTCCAACACCGGCGTGATCACCTTGGCCACCCGGCCGTAGACGCCGGCCAGGATGCCGAGTGGGATCCCGACCAGGAGGGTCAGCAAAACGGCCGTGAGGACCAGTGCGAACGTGTAGGTGGCTTCGAGAAACAGGCCCTGGAGGCCGAAGAAAGTGAAGACGGCGACAGTCAGCAACGCGACGCGGGCGTTACCTGCTGCGAAGGCAGTCCAGCCCAGCAGGCCCACGGTTCCGAGCCAGCCGATTTCGGGCAGGCGCAGGCCTGTGGGACTCGCCGCAAAGGTGGTGATGAACACGTTGGCGACGGCGTCGACGGCGGCACGCAGGGGCGTGAAGACGTACAGGAAGACGGGGTTGTCCGCGCGGTTCGCCGCTACCCAGGCGTTGAACTGGTTCAGGGACCGGTGCAGGTCCGTCAGTTCGGAGGCGGGCAAGGTCAGGGTGGAAGTGCCATGCAGGACAAGGAATCCCACGAGCCACGCGACGGCCGCACTGGCCAGCAGGATGGTGCGCTTGCCGGGCCGGCGACGCGGCGCGCGCGCCGGGGCGGGTTGGACGGTGGTGCGTTCTTGGACGAGCGTGGACATTAGGCCGCTGCTTCCACGGGCTGCAGCACCGACAGGATGCTGTCGCGGTCAATTTGGCCGGTGATCTTGCCGGCATCCTCCACGAGGACGGGGCAGGAGGAGCGCATCACGGCTGATATGGCATCCCGGATGACCGTCCTGGAACTAAGGACCGGCGCGTCTCCTGGCGTTCCGGGTGCGACGGGCCGGGTGATCCATTTCAGGGTCAGCACGTCCGCGCGTGGGACCTCGGAGACGAAGTCCTCGATGTACTTGTCCACCGGGGACCCCACGAGCTCATCTCCCGTGCCGCACTGGACCGTCTCACCGTTGCGCATGATAAGAATGCGGTCTCCGAGCTTGAGCGCCTCGGAGAGGTCGTGGGTCACGAACACCATGGTCTTGCCCATCTCCTTGTGGAGCCGGATGACTTCCGCCTGCATGTCCCGGCGAATGAGCGGATCCAGGGCGGAGAAGGGTTCGTCGAAGAGGATGGTGTCCGGGTCGCCGGCCAAGGCCCTGCCTAGTCCGACGCGCTGCTGCATTCCACCGGACAACTGGTCCGGATAGTGCCGTTCGTAGCCTTTCAGGCCAACCAACTCGATGATTTCCCGCGCCCTGGCGTAACGTTCGTTCTTGGCCGCGCCGCGGATCTGCAGGCCGTAGGAGACGTTATCCAGCACGGTGCGGTGCGGGAGGAGACCGAAGTGCTGGAACACCATCGACATCTTCCGCCGCCGAAGTTCGCGCAGTTCGGCGATGCCTGCCTGCAGGACGTCCTTTCCGTCCACCAGGACCTCCCCCGAGGTAGGTTCAATCAGCCGCGTCAGGCAGCGGATCAGGGTGGATTTACCGGATCCTGAAAGCCCCATGACCACAAAGACTTCGCCCTTGGCGACGTCGAAGCTCAGGTTGCGGACTGCTGCCACGCATCCCGTGCGCGCCAGTAACTCCGCTGAGTTGAGGGCCGAGAGCTCTGGATTATTGGGGATCTTCTCGCCCCCGGGTCCGAAGACCTTCCAGAGGTTGCGCACTGAGATGTCGGGGCTGTTCATTGCTGTACTCCTGTGGAGGCTCGAACTGATGGCGGAGCGGGAACGGTATATAACCAGCTCGCCATCCTCTGTGTGGAAGACGGGGATCGGTGTGACGTGTCGGGACGGACGGCATCTCGGGAATAAATACCTTCAGCGGGCAGGCGATAGGGAAGAGGTGAACCTCCTCCAACTAACGAGCTCAACCGGTCCTGCTGGTTGTGTCATCATCAACGCGGATCACCATACGGAACAGAGTGATCTATGCCACTCCCTTTGTCAAGGATTTAAACCGTACTAAGGAGCGCCTTGACACCCCTTCCGCGCCCTATCTGGCGATACCCATCCGCGCCGCGTCAAAGTGAGGCCTGTGGAGCGGTTTTGTGACGTCATGCGGAGGCGCCGAGCAGACACGCGCTGCCCGGCCCCTGGGTCATCGTGATGCACTGGGGTGACTTTGGCCATATTCTGGCCGAGTGATTACACGCACTTTGAAGTCGGACCAACAAGGCAAACGGATCGACAGGCAGGCGCGCATTCTTCAAGCGGCATTGGATTTGCTGTCGCTTCACGGCATCTCAGGTGTCAATATGCGCGCGGTGGCCCGGGAAGCCGGCGTCGCCCTCGGCCTCGTGAATTATTACTTCGAGGACAAGATGAGCCTGATCCGTGCGGCCTTGCACCAGATTGACGAGCGCGATGCCAAGCTGGTCGCAACCGATCCGGCGTCGCCACCTGACGGGCAGCTCCAGAAGGCTCTTCGCCGCGTTGCGGACCCGGAATTCCTCACCACCGAGCACCTGTCCCTGCGTCTCCACCTCTGGGCACTCGCGCAGGCCCATGAAGAATTTGCGCTGATTAATGCGGCCGCCTTCGAGCGGTACCTCGAAGGACTCGCGACGCTGATTGGTAATGCCAAACCTGAGCTTTCCAGTGATGAATGCAAGGTGCGGGCGAATGACATCGTTGTGGTGCAAAACGGGATGTGGCTGACTGCGCTCCTGGGCGTGGACCAGGCCTCCATCCAAAGAAGCATCGCCCGTACCGAGGAGATCGCCTTCGCCGCCTAGCGGCACACACGTAACGAACAAACTTTTCTGAACAGTTGTCCAGCAACACTATTGAACACTTGTCCAAATTGCTTTAGTGTTCATCGGTATGACATGGACCACACCAGGGACGCCTTGCGGGTTCTCCGTCGCGTCACGGTGTACCGCCAGTTTCCGGAAGCAGGATCACCGCCCTTGGGGCGGAAGATCTGCGCCAGGCAGAAGGAGAGTTTGCAGCATGACAAAAAACAATTACGACTACGTCATCGTCGGTGGTGGAAGCGCGGGGTCGGTTCTCGCCAGCCGACTGAGCGAGGGAGGCCACAGCAGCGTCCTTGTCCTGGAAGCAGGGCGGAGTGACTACCCCTGGGACCTGTTCATCCAGATGCCCGCCGCGCTCACCTTTCCCAGCGGGAATCCCTTGTACGACTGGCGCTACCAGTCGGACCCCGAGCCTCACATGGGCGGCCGGCGTGTGGCGCACGCACGCGGCAAGGTACTGGGCGGCTCCAGTTCCATCAACGGCATGATTTTCCAGCGCGGTAACCCCCTGGACTACGAACGCTGGGGAGCAGATGCCGGGATGGAAACGTGGGACTTCGCGCATTGCCTGCCGTACTTCAACAGGATGGAAAACGCCACCGCCGCGGACCCGCACGATGAACTGCGCGGGCACTCCGGGCCCCTCGTGCTTGAACGCGGTCCGGCCACGAACCCCCTGTTCCAGGCCTTCTTTGGCGCCGCTCAGGAAGCCGGGTACCCGCTGACCGATGACGTCAACGGTTACCGCCAGGAAGGCTTCGCGGCATTTGACCGCAATGTCCATAAGGGCCAGCGGCTCTCAGCGTCCCGCGCGTACCTCCGGCCTAACTTCGGCCGCGACAACTTGACCGTCCTGACCCGGGCCTTGGTCACCAAGGTCAACTTCTCGGGCAACGTGGCAACCGGCGTCACTTACCGCCGTAACGGCAAGACCCATCACGTGAACGCGGGCGAAGTGATCCTCGCAGGCGGCGCCATCAACACACCACAGCTCCTCCAGCTCTCCGGCGTTGGAGACGCTGCCCACTTGAACTCCCTGGGCATCAACTCCGTGGTCAATCTGCCCGGCGTCGGTGAGAACCTCCAAGACCACCTTGAGGTCTACATCCAGCACGCCTGCACCCAGCCGGTCTCCATGCAGCCCAACCTTGACCTGTGGCGTTACCCCCTGATCGGGCTCCAGTGGCTGCTGGGCCGGAAGGGACCAGCAGCTACCAACCACTTCGAGGGCGGCGGCTTCGTCCGCTCCAACGAGGATGTTGCGTACCCGAACCTGATGTTCCATTTTCTCCCGGTCGCAGTGCGCTACGACGGCCAGAAGGCCGACGCCAAGCACGGCTACCAGGTGCACATCGGCCCCATGTACTCCGACGCCCGCGGCAGCCTCAAGATCAAGTCCACCGATCCCACAGTGCACCCGTCCATGGTGTTCAACTATCTCTCCACGGACCAGGACCGCCGCGAATGGGTTGAAGCCGTTCGCGTGGCCCGCGACATCCTGGGCCAATCCGCCATGGCCCCCTACAACGGCGGGGAGCTGTCTCCGGGCCGGGCGGTGCAGACGGACGCAGAGATCCTCGACTGGGTTGCCCGCGACGCCGAAACAGCACTCCACCCGTCCTGCACAGCCAAGATGGGCCCCGATTCGGATCCCATGGCGGTAGTGAACCCGCTTGACATGACCGTGCACGGCACCACGGGCCTCCGCGTTGTGGACGCCTCCGCCATGCCCTACGTTACGAACGGCAACATCTACGCGCCCGTCATGATGCTCGCGGAAAAGGCTGCCGACTTGATCGCCGGCAAGGCACCTTTGGCGCCGCAGCATGCGGAGTTCTACCGGCACGGCATCAGCCCGCTTGAGCGGAACGGCGATCCCGCCTCTGTGGCCAGGGGCAAGGAATGATGAATGGAAACACTACAAACAACGAGGAGAGACAATGACTGCCACGGCTGAGCAAGTCCATTCTGCCGGGAAATCGGCAGATCCCGTCAAAGGCCTCTACATCGACGGCGCCTGGCAGCAGGCATCCGACGGCGGCACCACTTCCGTTCGGTGCCCGGCAGACGGCCAGGAAGTGGCGGTTGTCGCATCGTCCACGGCCGAGGATGCCAAGCGGGCAATCGCCAGTGCACGGGCAGCGTTCGATAGTGGTGAGTGGCGCAGGCTCACAGATATCGAGCGCGGTATGGTGCTGCTTCGCGTGGCGGACCTGCTTGAGCGGGACAAGGCGGCCTACGCCCGGGCGGAGGCGCTCGACACCGGCAAACGCCTCGTCGAGGCCGAGTACGACATGGACGACATTGCTGCGTGTTTCCGCTACTACGGAAAAATCGCCGGCCTCGACGCCGGCCGGGTGATCGACACGGGCCGGCCCAACGCCATCAGCCGCGTGGTCTATGAGCCGCTCGGTGTCTGTGCCCTCATCGCACCTTGGAACTACCCGCTCCTGCAGGCTGCATGGAAGGTGGCGCCAGCACTCGTTGCCGGAAACTCGTTCGTCCTCAAGCCCAGCGAGCTCACGCCCTCCACTTCGATCCTGCTCATGGAAACCCTCGAAGAGGCAGGCGTCCCTGCCGGCGTCGCTAATCTGGTCACGGGACCCGGCTCGAGGGTGGGCGGCCCACTCAGCTCCGATCCGCGCGTCGACCTCGTCTCCCTGACCGGAAGCCTGGCCACAGGCCAGACCATCATGGCCGCGGCCGCGGAGACAGTGAAGAGCGTCGCTTTCGAACTCGGCGGGAAGAACCCGAACGTCGTCTTCGCGGACGCGGACTGGGACGCCGCCGTTGACAACGCCCTGACTGCCGTTTTCCTGCACTCCGGGCAGGTCTGCTCGGCAGGGGCGCGGCTGGTCGTCGAGGAGTCGATTGCAGATCGCTTTGTGGCCGAGGTCGTGGAACGGGCCAAAAAGATCCGGATGGGCGGCCCGTTCGATCCCGACGCCGAGACCGGGCCCCTCATTTCGGCAAAGCACCGGGATCAGGTCCACGCCTACGTGCAGGCCGGGATTGCGGAGGGCGCGGAGCTCCTCTGTGGCGGCTACATCCCTGTCGAGGGACCGCTGGCCGACGGTTTCTTCTACCCGCCCACCGTACTCGGCAATTGCCGCTCCGGCATGAGCGTACTGCGCGAGGAGTCATTCGGCCCGGTGCTGACCATCGAGACGTTCCGGACCGAGGACCAGGCCATCGAAATCGCAAACGATACGGAGTACGGCTTGGCCGGCGCCGTTTGGACATCGGACGCCTCGAAAGCGCAGCGCGTGGCCGGCGCCCTCCGGCACGGGACCGTGTGGATCAACGACTACCACCCATACGTACCCCAGGCTGAGTGGGGCGGGTTCGGGAAGTCCGGGATCGGCCGTGAACTCGGCCGCGCGGGCCTCAACGAGTACCGCGAAGCAAAGCACATCTGGCAGAACATCCAGCCGGCGCCCAGCGGCTGGTTCGGCGCGGCTCCGGCTGCCAACGAAACAGGGGCGGGCACAACCAACTAAGCACCAGCAATGGAGAAGCGACCGGGCGGCCGCAAAGGTGCGACGCCCGGTCGCTTGGTCATCTGCGTCCAAAGCGGCCGCAGATGACCGCCATCGTGCTTTCCTGACTTAGGAGTTCCATTGACAGAACCCAGCAAGAGTGCTGATTCAAGCGGCATGGACCAATTCGGTTATGCCCAGACCCTGGACCGAAGCATCGGCAAGTTCGCCAGCTTCGCCGCCGGAGTCAGCTACATCTCCATCCTTACGGGCGTTTTTCAACTGTTCTATTTCGGATTCGCCATGGCCGGCCCGGCGTACGCCTGGTCATGGCCCATTGTCTTCGTCGGGCAGCTGATGGTGGCCTTGTGCTTCGCTGAACTGGCGGGGCGTTACCCCGTGGCAGGCTCGGTCTACAACTGGGCCAAAAGGCTATCCTCGGGCACTTTCGCCTGGCTTGCCGGGTGGCTGTTGTTGATTTCCTCAATTGTGGCCCTGGGCTCCGTGGCATTGGCCCTCCAGCTCACCCTGCCCCAGATCTGGTCCGGGTTCCAGATCATCGGCGACGGCACCGGTCCCGAGGACTTTGCCCTCAACGGGGTGTTGCTGGCGAGCATCATGATCGGCATCTCCACCCTCATCAACGCTTTCGGCGTGAAGCTCATGACAAAGATCAACAGCGTAGGCGTCTTCGTTGAACTTGTCGCCGCTGTGCTGCTTACCCTCGCGCTCGCATGGCATATCGTCCGCGGACCCGGCGTTCTCTTTGAGACCAAGGGTTTTGGGGCGGGCCACCCCTTGGGCTTCTTCGGGGTGTTCATCATCGGTGCCATGGCATCGGGCTACGTGATGTACGGCTTTGACACCGCCAGCTCCCTCGGGGAAGAGACAAAGGACCCGAAGCGCACGGCACCCAAGGCCATCCTGCGGGCGGTCACAGCATCCTTTGTGCTGGGCGGACTGATCCTGCTCACGGGACTCCTCTCGGCCCCGAACCTGAACGATCCCAAGATAGGTTCTGCCGACGGCGGCCTGCAGTACCTGGTGCTCTCCGTGCTGGGTGGCCCCTTCGGCAAAGCATTCCTGCTGTGCATCGTGGTGGCCGTCGTGGTCTGTACGCTGGCAGTCCACGCCGCCGCCATCCGCATGATGTTTGCAATGGCCCGGGACAACAACCTTCCGTTCAGCCGTCACTTGGGCAAGGTGCACCCCGTCCGGAAGACCCCAACGGTCGCCGCCGTCGTGATCGGAATCATCGCCGTCATCCCGCTGATCGTGAACGTCTCCCAGCCCGCCATTTTCACCATCCTCTCCAGCATCAGCATCGTCCTGATTTACCTCTCCTACCTGCTGGTGACCGTGCCTATGCTTCGCAGACGCCTGGCCAAAAAGTGGCCGCTGCCCTATGACGGCACCGAACCGGGCTTCAGTTTGGGCAAGTGGGGACTGCCGGTGAACATCCTCGCGGTCCTGTGGGGCGCCGCCATGACACTGAACCTCATCTGGCCACGCCCGGAAATCTACAATTCCGTGCCGCCGTTCGAGTGGTACCTGCAGTGGGGCGGGGTTCTCTTTGTCGCTGCCGTCGCCCTCACCGGCGTCCTGATGTACCGGCTGAAGCTCCGGCACCAGACGGGTGTGCTCGCCGGGCATGCAGCCACATCCACGGCACCTCCGCAGCGTGCTTCCATCGAGAGGGAACCGGTAACGCCCAGTAGCGTAAGGTAAGGGCCCGGCTCCCGGCTCCGGCCGGTTCTAGGGCCGGCTAGTGGTGTACGTGGACAGGAACTCGAACGTCTTGTCCCGCGCCTCGCGTGCCTCACTGAAATTGAGGTGGAACTGGTACTCGTGTGGCAGTTCCGGCTGGTACGTTGTGGGCCAAAAAAGTTCGGTCACCGGAACACCGGCATCCTTTAGCCGGTTGCTGTACGGCACAGACTGCAGCCGGGTGAGTCCGTCGCCGTTCCCGCCGCTGATGAACGTGGGCGGGAAATCGGGGGTCACAAAGTCAATGGTGGACATTGTGACCCCTGCATGGGCGCCGGA
This sequence comes from Arthrobacter sp. efr-133-TYG-104, assembly GCF_030208915.1. NCBI lineage: Bacteria > Bacillati > Actinomycetota > Actinomycetes > Micrococcales > Micrococcaceae > Arthrobacter > Arthrobacter sp. efr-133-TYG-104. The sequence goes on along the minus strand of NZ_JARVTA010000011.1, from coordinate 19,825 downwards.
CCAGTGCTTGGTTCCGGTGTAGGCCCACAGGGAAGTCTTGAAACCCCAGGCCACGATGCCCCTGAGGCGGGTCATGGCCCGCAGATCGTAGACACCGCAATGCAGGATGGTGGCAGCAAGCTCCGACTTTTGAAGGGCAGGGCTGATCCCCATGAGGTCGGCGTACTCCGGGTTCACCGTGAGCGTGGTCATCTGGCTGGCCAGTTGGGCTCCGGCGGAATCCCCGGCGAGCACCATGCGGCTGGTGTCCACGTTCAGCTCAGCGGCGTGCGTCTTGATGTATGCCAACGCTTCGTTGATGTTCCGCACAGCGGCCGGATAGGTGGACTCGGGCGCGATCGGGTAGCTCATGCCAATGGTTGTGTATCCCTGGGCGGCCAGTATCCGGAGATAAGGATTGACGTCGCGCTGCGCCCCGGAGATCCACGCACCTCCATGAATCCACACAACCGTGGGAAGCGGCGAGGACGTACCCTGCGGGCTGAAGACATCGAATGTGGACCCCGGCCGATACACCACGCCCGGTTGGGTTTGCAGGGGAGTGTCGGGAACGTAGGGCGTCATTTCATCGATGGTCGCTTGGGCTCCCCGTTCAAAAACCCTGCGGATCAGCAAGGCCGACGGCCAGGGAGTGGCAGCCAGGGCCAAGGCCAGGACCAACACCGCCAGAATGGTTAGTTCAAGCTTCCGCAACGGTGCGAACCGTGGTTCCAGACGCTTGTCCACACGCTTGTCGACCGATTGCAGCGGCCCCATGACACACTCCCCCCAATAGGCGTACCTCTGGACCCATGGTAGACGCCAAGCGCAGGCGCGCTGTCACCTTTTCGGGTCAGCCCCAGGCCCGCCGGTTCCAGACGCCAAGGCCTGAATTTCGACGGCGGTGAGGCCAGCCTCGCGCAGGAAGGCCCGGGCATCACCGAACTCCTGCGCAAACCCGGTGAGGAAATGCCGCATGGCAGCCTCGGGGCTTTGCAGGATCATGAGGTCGGGGCTGAAATACTCCTGCCGGGAGTTCGGGACGTGGAGGTGCCACGTTTCGGCCATGACGTGAAGCAGGCCCGGCAGGTTGGCAGTCGTGGCTGAGTAGTCGGCCACGATGCTGTCCGGACTCGCACCACCTGCGAGCAGCGCCACGGCCGACACAACCCCGGTCCGGTCCTTGCCCAAAGAGCAATGAACCAGCGTCCGCATACCGTTGGCGGCCGGACGGAGGGCATCGGCTACCCACTCCGGACGCAACCGGATCCAACCCAGGTACAGCTCGCCCAGATCCTCGGCCGTTTCCACCGCTTGCAGCGAACCGGCTATCGCGTTCGGGTCCAACGGGTTATGGAAAAGCTCGACGGCGGCCGGCCCCTCAGGAAGCAGCCACGGGACCAAGCCAGCTTCAAGGTCGCTTCGCAGGTCCACGATTGTTTGGATGCCATGCTGGGCAAGAAATTCCGCCGTAGCCGTGGCGTCCAAATTGAAGGGTTGGCTGCCCCTGAGGATCCGGCCGCCAGGGAGGGGCCGGAGGTTCAACACAGCCATGGTTGTTGTCCTCTTAGATCTGGCTCTTGAGGTCCGCCACGGAGTTCAGGATCTGGTTGGGCCTGAACGGGAAGGACACTATTTCTTCGCGCTGGGTGATGCCGCTGAGCACCAGGACCGTGTGGAGCCCGGCTTCCATTCCGGCCACGATGTCCGTGTCCATGCGGTCCCCGATCATGGCCGTGGTCTCGGAGTGCGCATCGATCTGGTTCATGGCGGAACGGAACATCATGGGATTCGGCTTGCCCACGATGTACGGTTCGCGGCCGGTGGCCTTGGTGATCATGGCGGCAATGGCGCCCGTTGCGGGCATGGGACCGTCTTTGGAAGGGCCGGTGGCGTCCGGATTGGTGGCAATGAAGCGGGCACCGGCCAGGATGTGACGGACGGCCATGGTGATCGCCTCGAAAGAGTAGGTCCGGGTTTCGCCCAGCACCACAAAATCGGGGTCGGTGTCCGTGAGGATGAACCCGGCCTCGTGCAGGGCCGTGGTGAGGCCGGCTTCACCGATCGTGTACGCGCGGTTCCCGGAGTCGGAGGACTGGACCTGGTCCTTGAGGAACTGGGCTGTGGCAAGCGCGGATGTCCAGATGTTCTCTTCGGGAACTTCCAAGCCCGAGGCACGGAGCCTGGCGGCGAGGTCGCGCGGGGTGAAGATCGAGTTGTTGGTCAGCACAAGGAAGCGCTTGGAGGTGTCCACCCAGCGCTGGATGAGCTCGGACGCGCCGGGAATGGCCTGGTTCTCGTGGACAAGGACGCCGTCCATATCCGTGAGCCAGCATTCGATGTCATGGCCGTTCCGGTAGATCGATGTGGACGGGTGGGGCCTGGTTTCTTCTGCCATGTTTGCCTCCGGGTGGGGTTGGTCATGCACTGCGTCCCAGTCTTTCATTATTCGGTCGGCGCCACATCCCGGGCCTGCATGGGATTCCAAGGGTGCAGGCACCGGCCGGCCCGCTTGGCGCGGCTAAAGTTGAGGGGTGACTGACCTTCCCCCCACCAAAGACCTGCCAATTCCTGCCGGCTCACCGGAAGTACCCCCGGCAGAAGGCGAGGCAGAGGCCAAGGCGGAGGTCGGCGTCGGGCCTTGGGAAGGTGAGTGGCCTGTCGGTGAACATTGGGACCCGGACCTCCTTCGCGACGGCGATCGACGGAACGTGGTGGATCAATACCGCTACTGGAAGCACGATGCGATTGTTGCCGATCTCGATTCCAAGCGCCACGAATTCCACATCGCCATCGAAAACTGGCAACACGACCTCAACATCGGCACCGTGGTCCGGACCGCCAACGCGTTTCTTGCCAAGGAAGTACACATCATCGGTCGACGGCGGTGGAACCGTCGCGGCGCCATGGTCACCGATCGTTACCAGCACGTTCGGCACCACCCCACGGTGGAGGATTTTGTCCAGTGGGCGCAGGCCGAGGGGCTCGCGGTGATTGGCATCGACATCTTCCCCGACTCTGTGCCCTTGGAGACTTTCGACCTTCCCAAGAGGTGCGTTCTGGTGTTCGGCCAGGAAGGACCGGGCCTTACCCCGGAGGTGCACGAGGCCGCCGTCGCGACCCTGTCCATTGAGCAGTTCGGTTCCACGCGCTCCATGAATGCTGCCTCGGCCGCTGCGATCGCGATGCATGCGTGGGTGCGGCGGCACGTCTTCGAACAACACGTCTAGCCTCCCCGCGAAGTGGCAACCCGGCGGAAGTGTTAAGAGCCCACGTGACCGGAAACACGGCGTCCTGACGGATATCGCTAGGATGGTGCTAGCCGTAAGCGGTCTACTCCAGGGTTACCCGCCCACAGACGAATCAGCATAGGAGTCACCATGCCCATTGCAACCCCAGAGATTTACTCCGAGATGATCGACCGTGCGAAGGCTGGCGGATTTGCTTTCCCCGCGGTCAACGTGACGTCGTCGCAGACTCTGAACGCTGCGATCCGCGGTTTCGCCGAGGCCGAATCCGATGGCATCATCCAGGTTTCCACCGGTGGCGCAGCCTACTGGTCCGGCGCTTCGGTCAAGGACATGGTGGCCGGTTCCCTCGGCTTCGCCGCGTTTGCCCGCGAAGTTGCCAAGAACTACAACGTCAACATCGCCCTGCACACGGACCACTGCCCGCAGGACAGGCTGGCGGACTTCGTTCTTCCCCTGCTCGCTGCGTCGGAGGAAGCGGTGAAGGCCGGTAAGGACCCGATCTTCAACTCGCACATGTGGGACGGTTCGCACGAGACCCTTTCGGAGAACCTGCGCATCGGCCGTGAGCTGCTTGAGCGCGCAGCTGCCGCGAAGATCATCCTCGAAGTCGAAATCGGCACGGTCGGTGGCGAGGAAGACGGTGTTGAGAACGAAATCAACGAGAAGCTTTACACCACCACCGAAGACGCCCTGGCCACGATCGAGGCTCTCGGTGCGGGCGAAAACGGCCGCTACCTCACCGCCCTGACGTTCGGCAATGTGCACGGTGTGTACAAGCCGGGCGGCGTGAAGCTCCGCCCGGAGCTGCTCAAGCAGATCCAGTCCGAGGTCGGTGCGAAGATCGGCAAGGAAAACCCGTTCGACCTCGTGTTCCACGGCGGTTCGGGCTCCTCTGAGCAGGAAATCGCTGACGCTGTTTCCTATGGTGTGATCAAGATGAACATCGACACTGACACGCAGTACGCGTTCACGCGCCCGGTGGCCGGTCACATGTTCTCCAATTACGACGGCGTCCTGAAGATCGACGGCGAAATGGGCAACAAGAAAACCTACGACCCCCGCGTTTGGGGCGCTTCCGCAGAAGCCGGCATGGCCGCGCGCATCGTCGAAGCCGCACAGCAGCTCGGCTCAGTAGGCAAGACCTTCTAATGTCCGACGAGTTCCGCAAGAACCTCATGGGGCCAGAGCCCACACTCTTGCCCGCCGAAACCGAGATCTACCAGCACCTGGCCCTCGGCAAGGAAGCGCTGGACCTCGTGGCGCAGAACCCCACGTCGTCGCTTCTCTGGGCCATCCTGGCTGAGGAAGCCTGGGCCGAAGGCCGGACCATCGAGTCCTACGCTTACGCCCGCGTCGGTTACCACCGCGGCCTGGATTCCCTCCGCCGCAACGGTTGGCGCGGCGTCGGGCCCATCCCGTGGGAGCACGAGCCCAACCAGGGTTTCCTGCGGGCGCTCTACGCGCTGGGCCGGGCGGCGTCTGCCATTGGCGAGGCTGAGGAGCCGGAGCGGATCGAGAAGTTCCTCAACGACTCCGATCCGAAAGCCAAGGCAGCGATCGAAGCCAGCTAAAGCCTAACAAACGACGACGGCGGCCCCCACCGAAAGGCGAGGGCCGCCGTCGTCGTTTGCTTTGCGGGGCCCGATCTGCAGGCAACCGAGCGGGTTGAGCGTGCAGAGCGGGCCCCACAACGGGAGGGAGCTAAGCTGCCTTGCGGGGAATTCCCGTACGGGCCATGGCTTCGGCGTAAGCGCCGTGGATGGCGTCGAGGTATTCCTGCTGGCGGGCCGGGGTGCCTGCGAAGGAGCGGCCACCGAGCGAACGGACCTTGAAGGTCTTGAAGCCGCGGCGGGCAATGCTGGCCGGGGCAGCCTTCATGAGCTGATCGGCAAGGCGGTGTGCTTCATTGCCGTGTGCCACCAGGGCAGAGGTACGCGGGAGGAGCTGGAGCAGGCGAAGCAAAGGCTTGAGGCCTTCGGTGATGTTGGCAGGGGTGAGCTTGCCGGGTTCCTCGTTGGGTTCGATCCACGGGTAAGCGTTCCACGGCATCATCAGCTTGGGACGGAGCCCCAGCTGCCACTGCATGCCGAGCATGCGGGTGTTTGCTTCCTCGTCACCGGGGGTGATGAAGCCCTCGCCGGTGTTGGTGCGCTGGTTGGAGAAAAGGCTCACGATGCGGCAGTCATCAATGCTGTGGGCGGGGTCGATGTAAAGGACCTCGCTGCCTGGCTTCTGTTCCTTGATGGAATCGCACAGCGCGTTGACCTCGGCGATGTGGGGTTCGTAACGGCGGTTCCAGAGGAGTTCTTCGGGTGATTCAGTCGCCAGATCTTGCATCAGTGGTTTGGTCTCCTAGGTGTTACAGCGCACCGTTCCAAGGTGCCGCGGGCATGCCGCGGCCGAACCTCAAAGGATGCTGTGGGGGGCTAACTAACCTTACCGGACTATGGGCGTCAATGGATCCTAGTCCGGCGCGCCCCCAAATGCGACGCGGCGTGTTGCGATCAAAAAGTGCCGCAGACCTCGACGGCGGTCCTCGGCTTCCGCCAATATGCCGGGCATAGAGAGAAGAGTCACCTGCTGCCGCAATCGCCGCGCTGTGGACCTCGGTTCGGATTTAGCCGACGCCGGCGTCGCCATGGGCAAAATGTTCGGCGCCAATTCCCTGGTGTTGGGAAAGAAAGCGGCGGCTCCTGTACCAACATTCCGTAACAAACTTCGCCCAACGGTCCAGAAATTGGCCTTGACGCGGTGCTTGACGAAAGGTATTCAGGGCCCATCGGCTAAACTTGGGTGGTAAGAGCCCCGAAACTCTTGCGCCTGCCGCGCCTTGCGGCAGGCAGCCCAGGTAAGCGTCGGGGCATTCTCATGTACGGCGTCGAGTCCTGGCCATCCGGTTGGGTCTCGCCCGAAAGAATGGGGGAGGATCCCATGCCCGCTATCGTGATCGTCGGAGCCCAATGGGGCGACGAAGGCAAAGGCAAAGCAACTGATCTGCTCGGTGGCCGCGTTGACTACGTGGTCAAGCCCAACGGCGGTAACAACGCCGGGCACACCGTGGTTGTTGGCGGTGAGAAGTATGAGCTGAAGCTCCTTCCCGCGGGCATCCTGAGCCCCAACGCAATCCCCATTATTGGCAACGGCTGCGTGGTCAACCTCGAGGCACTCTTCCAGGAGATCGACGGCTTGATTGCCCGTGGCGCGGACACTTCCCGGTTGCGCGTCTCGGCCAACGCCCACTTGGTGGCTCCGTACCACCAAGTCCTGGACAAGGTTACTGAACGCTTCCTCGGCAGCCGTGCCATTGGAACCACTGGCCGCGGAATCGGCCCGGCGTACATGGACAAGGTGGCCCGTTTGGGCGTCCGGGTGCAGGACGTTTTCGACGAGTCGATCCTCCGCCAGAAAGTGGAAGGCTCGCTGCGCCAGAAGAACGAGCTCCTGGTCAAGGTTTATAACCGGCGCAGCGTTGTGGTGGACGAGATTGTGGAATACTTCCTGTCCTTCGCCGAGCGCCTGCGCCCGCTGGTTATCGACAGCACGCTCGTCCTCAACAACGCCCTGGATGAGGGCAAGGTTGTGCTCATGGAAGGCGGCCAGGCCACGTTCCTTGACGTTGACCACGGCACCTACCCGTTTGTCACGTCCTCCAACCCCACCGCCGGCGGCGCGTCCGTTGGCTCGGGCATTGGGCCCACCCGCATTTCCCGGTCAATCGGCATCATCAAGGCGTACACAACGCGCGTCGGCGCCGGTCCGTTCCCCACCGAGTTGTTCGACGAGATGGGCGTGTACCTGCAGAAAACCGGTGGTGAGTTCGGCGTCAACACCGGCCGTCCTCGCCGCTGCGGTTGGTACGACGCCGTCCTGGCCCGCCATGCTTCCCGCGTCAACGGTTTCACGGACTACTTCGTCACCAAGCTCGATGTCCTGACCGGCATCGAACAGATCCCGGTCTGCGTTGCGTACGACGTCGACGGCGTCCGCCACGACGAAATGCCCATGACACAGACCGAGTTCCACCACGCGGTGCCCATCTACGAGTACTTCGACGGCTGGACCGAGGACATCACCGGCGCACGAACCCTCGATGACCTCCCCGAAAATGCCCGCAACTACGTGCTGGCGCTCGAAAAGCTCTCCGGCACGCGCTTCTCGGCCATCGGAGTCGGCCCTGACCGCGACCAGACGATCGTTGTCCACGACCTGATCAACGACTAGGTTCCACCGAACTGCGCTTCAAATAGACGGTCAACGAATAGACACTGTCGACGACGGCGGGTCACTTGGCTTCCTTACGGAACCGCAAGTGACCCGCCGTCGTCGTTAAAGCATTGCCCCTGCAGGCCGGGACTAAATTCGCGGTGGGCGCGGTTACGCCATGTGGAGCCGGGGCGGAAGTGCGCCCGCTTGCTGTGATGACGACCGAAACGAGACACATGATGACAGAGACTACTGAGGGCGTCGGGTTCCGCTCCCGTCGCGGACCCATACTTATAGCTTTGATGCTTTCCACAGGCCTGGTGGCGATCGATTCCACCATTGTTGCCACCGCGGTGCCGTCGATTGTGACGGACATTGGCGGCTTCACTTCTTTCCCTTGGCTTTTCTCGGCGTACCTCTTGGCCCAGGCGGTCTCGGTGCCCGTGTACGCCAAGCTTTCCGACGTCGTGGGCCGCAAACCGATCATCCTTAGCGGAATCGGCCTTTTCCTGCTCGGTTCCATTCTTTGTGGAATGGCCTGGAGCATGCCGGCGCTGATCGCTTTCCGGGTTTTGCAGGGCCTGGGTGCGGGTGCGGTGCAGCCTGTTGCGATCACTATCGCGGGCGATATCTACACGCTTGCCGAGCGAGCCAAGGTGCAAGGCTACCTTGCCAGTGTGTGGGCGGTTTCTTCCGTCGTGGGGCCCACGCTCGGCGGCGTCTTCTCCTCGTTGGGGATATGGCGCTGGATTTTCTTCATCAATATTCCACTGTGCCTGCTGGCGGGTTGGATGCTTCTGCGGACCTTCCACGAGAGCATCGAGCGCACCAAGCACCGCGTCGATTACCTCGGAGCCGCGCTGCTCACGGTTTCGCTGAGCCTTCTCATCCTTGGAGCGCTTGAGGGCGGCCAGGCTTGGGCTTGGAATTCCTCCATCAGCATCGCTGTCTTTGCCGTAGGAGCGTTGCTGTTCGCCGCATTCGTCCTCGTGGAGAGGAGGGCCGCGGAGCCGGTCCTCCCGCCATGGGTCCTCTCCCGCAGGTTGCTGGCGACGACGGCGATGATCTCGTTCGGTGTAGGTGCCGTCATGCTCGGCCTCACCTCGTATGTTCCCACCTTCCTTGAAGGGGCGCTGTCCACCTCGCCGATCCTCGCCGGGCTGGCACTGGCGGCCTTGACGCTCGGCTGGCCTATCAGCGCTTCCCAGGCGGGCAGGTTCTATCTCCGCATCGGATTCCGCAAAACCGCACTGATCGGCGTATCCATCACGGTCATTGGTGCGGCCATCCTTGCGCTGACCGCTCCAACGCCCAACGTGCTGCTGGTGGCGGCCGCGTGCTTCGTCGTCGGACTTGGACTTGGGCTGGTGGCCACGCCGAGCCTCATCGCGGCCCAATCAAGCGTCGAGTGGAACGAACGCGGGGTGGTGACCGGTACTAACCTGTTCGCGCGATCCATCGGCAGTTCCATTGGCGTGGCCGTTTTCGGCGCCGTGGCCAACGCCATCTATGCAGGACATCCCGGTGCTTCGGACGCGCACACAACCGTCTCGGCGTCGTCGGCCGTGTTCCTGGCTGTGCTCGTGTGCGCCGTGCTGACCGTTATCGCGGTCATCGCCATGCCGGGCGCCCAGAGCGAGTCGGCGGCGACCAAGACACCTGCGCAGGCTGGTGCCGGCGCGGCGGAAGGCTAGTCTCCACCGCGGGCGCCCACCGGGCACTGGGCACTGGCGAGGAACAGGAGTAGGATACTTAGCAGAGCTAATTAGCAGTGCTAACTATTATGCAAAGCCCGGGAGGCGCCTTCCAGTGACTGCACCCAGTCAAGCGAGCGACACGACAGACCAAAAACCAAACGCGATTCCGGCCGACGCCCTTGCCATTGAGCTTCGAACTGCCGTGATGCGGACATCGCGGCGACTTCGCATCGAAGCAACCGGGGACGTCATTACTCCGGGGCAGTACACCGTTCTGGCCCATCTCAGTTCCGGCCCGCAGACCTTGCGGGAGCTGGCCGAGCGCGAGCACGTGCAGGCACCCTCGATGACCAGGATCGTCAATGCCCTCGGCGATCAAGGGTTCATTGAACGGCAAGCCCATCCCGGGGATGGCCGGCAGGTCTGGATCAGTATTACGCCCGCAGGGGAGGAAGTCCTCGTCGAAGCCCGCAGCCAGCGGACTGCGTGGTTGGCCCGGCGCGTCGGGGGACTGAGTGAAGAGGACCGTATAACGCTGAGCCGCGCCGCGCGCATCATGCAGGAAATGAGCGCCCAATGAGCGCCATGTTCCGTGCGCTTGAGAATCCCAACTACCGGGTGTGGGCTGGTGGTGCCTTGGTCTCGAACGTCGGTACCTGGATGCAGCGCGTCGCCCAGGACTGGTTGGTCCTGACGGTCCTCACCAACCACTCCGGAACCGCCGTCGGGGTCACCACGTCCCTGCAGTTCCTTCCCATGCTGCTTTTAGGCCCGTATGCCGGTGTCCTCGCCGACCGCTACCGCAAGCGCAGGATTTTGTTCTGGACGCAGACCGCCATGGGCGTCTGTGGACTGATCGTAGGACTGTTGGTGGTCACGGGTGCCGCCCAGTTGTGGCAGGTTTATGCTGCGGCGCTGGCGCTGGGAATTGCGGCGGCGGTGGATGGCCCGGCCCGGCAGGCATTCGTCTCTGAACTGGTTGGGCCAGACAATATCTCCAACGCCGTGGCCCTGAACTCAGCCTCCTTCAACAGCGCCCGGCTCACGGGCCCGGCCATTGCAGGTGTGCTCATCGCGTGGATCGGTACGGGCCCGGTGTTCTTGCTCAACGCTGCCAGCTTCGTCGCCGTCATTATTTCCCTCGCACGGGTCAAGACTGCCCAGCTTCAGCCGACGGCTCCGGTGGTTCGCGGCAAGCATCAGGTGGTGGAGGGCCTACAGTACGTCCGGCAACGCCCGGACTTAGTACTCATCCTTTTCATGGTGGGGATTCTTGGCGCCTTTGGCATGAACTTCACAGTCACGAACTCGCTGATGTCCACCGCCGTCTTCGGTGTGGGACCTGAACAGTTTGGCCTTCTCGGCTCCATTATGGCTGTGGGGACGCTTGCCGGTGCCCTGCTTGCTGCCCGACGCTCCGGTCCCCGCCTGCGGTTCATGCTCGGTGGCGCTTTGACTCTGGGCATCTTTACCCTGTTCTCCAGCATCTCGCCGGTATTCTGGGTCTACGCCGTTGTGCTGATCCCTGTTGGGCTCGCTTCGATCACTTTCCTGAACAGTTGCAACACCACCATCCAATTGTCCGTCGAGCCACGATTCCGCGGACGTGTCCTGGCCCTCTATCTCGCTATCCTGCAAGGCGGGACCGCCATGGGTGCTCCGCTGATGGGGTGGATCGGCACCGAGTTTGGAGCTCGCTGGGCCGTTGCCGCCGGGGGCGCTGTGGTACTGATGACCGGCGTCGCCGCAGTAGTCATGGTGGGGCGCCGTAGCCAAGCGACAATCCGTGAGCAGGTTCGCACGTCTTGGCGCCGGGCGCGCGCCACGTAACCGCCCCAGTAGGAAAGCATCGACGGCGGCAGGCCGGCTTGGGTTTTGAGTTACCCGGGCGAGCTGCCGCCGTCGTTATTGTTAGCCGGGCGACCGGCAAGCGTTAGTTGGCCAGGAACTTCAACAGGATCTCGTTGATTTCTGCCCCGTGCGTCCACAGCATTCCGTGCGGTGCGTCGTCGATCTCGACGTACTCGGCGGAGGGAAGGCGCTTGGTGAACTCGCGGCCGGTGGAGTCGATGGGCAGGATTCGGTCGCCCGTTCCGTGGACGATCAATGCCGGGACGGTGACCTTCTCGATGTCTGCGCGGAAATCGGTCAACCAGGTGTCAACCACTGCGAACGATGCGTACCAGGACGAGCCGGCAGCGACGTTCCAGGAGTTGCGGAGGGCTTCCTCGCTGAGGCGGTTTCCGAGGAAGTTGTCGGTGTTGTAGAAGTCTTTGTAGAAGTTGGTGAACCAGGCGTACCGGTCCTCGATGGCAGCGCTACGGATGCCATCAAACACTGAGGATGGGACGCCTGCGGGGTTTTCCTCGGTCTGCAAAAGGAACGGCTCCAAAGATGCCAGGAACACTGCCTTGGCAACGCGGGCCTCGCCGTACGTACCGATGTAGCGCCCAACCTCGCCAGTGCCCATGGAGAAGCCAACCAATACGGCGTTCTGAAGGTCCAGTGTTTCCATGACGGTGTTGAGGTCCGCTGCGAACGTGTCGTACTCGTAGCCGGTGGTGGGCTTACTGGATTTTCCGAAGCCGCGGCGATCGTAGGTGATGACGCGGTAGCCCGCGTTCAAGAGGGCTGCGGTTTGCTTCTCCCAGGAAGCGCCGTCCAGGGGATAGCCATGGATCAGCACTACTGGCTGACCTGCGCCGTGGTCCTCGTAGTAGAGCTCGATGTCCGTGGTGTTTTCAGTTCCGACTTTGATGAAGCCCATGATTCTGTTCCCTTTTCTCGAGATGGAGAACGACCGTTCTCACTCCGATTCATATCTTATAGAACGATCGTTCTCAGTTCAAGTAGTATGGGTGCATGGATATTTCCGAGGTCCGCGCGCGCATTGTCGCGACGGCGGACGAGCTCTACAACGCCAAGGGCATCCAGTCCGTGGGGATGGACGAGTTGCGCACGGCGGCGGGGGTTTCGCTCAAGAAGCTGTACCAGGAATTTCCATCGAAAAGCAGTATCGTCATGGCCGTCCTTGAGCGGCGACATCAGTCCTGGACAGAGGGACTGGATGCCCGGGTGCGGTTTGCAGCGGATCCGCGCGTCAGGTTACTGGCCATCTTCGATTACCTCGCGGGATGGTTCTGCGACGATTCATTCCGTGGCTGCGGGTTCATCAATAGTTTCGCCGAGCTTGGTGCCATCAGCCCGGAAGTGGCCGAATATGCCCGCGAGCACAAGGAATCGTTTCAGCATTACGTGGCGCATTTAGTGGGGGATGCAGGCGGCCCCGCGTACTTGGCCCCGCAGCTTTCCATCCTCGCCGAAGGAGCGCAAACCACGGCGGCCATCGCAGGAACCCCGGATGCCGCCGGACAGGCCAGGCAGGCAGCCGTGGTTCTCATCGACGCGGCTTTGGGCAAGGAAGCTGCGGCTGCCCCTTGAGCCCCAGCCATGCCAGACTGGACGCATGCCTCCCCGTTCCGTGAGCCCGCGTCCAGAGTCCGCCGCCGTTGACAGCAGCTGTGCGGTCCCTCCCCGCGCGCAGGCTCGCCATATCGCGATGCGGCTCGACGACGCGTGGCTGGGTCTGCAGACGCGCTTGGCCATCCGTCGGGGCCGGGTGGAGACCGTCATCCCTTATACCGGTTATGGCAGCACCACCTGGGTCCGGGTGTTGGCACGCGTCGTCCGCAGCGACCCAAGGGACGCCGCCGGACACGCCAAACCGCTCCAAGAGAGCATGCGGGGTTGGCGCAACTTTACGAGTGCCCCGGTGGCGCACGCGGCTGTGCGGGTGGGCATTGCAGGTGCGGTCCATGAGGTCGTAGCCGATCGCGGCGGCGTCGTTGATGCAATTATTCCGGTAACCCTCGACGCCGGTTGGCACACCATCAGCCTTCAATCCGGCGGGTCCACCATGGTGGAGGCGCCCGTGGAGATTGTGGCCGACGACGCCGACTTCGGCGTGGTTTCCGACATTGACGACACCGTCATGGTGACCGCGTTGCCCCGCCCCTTCCTGGCGGCGTGGAACACGTTTGTCCTCAACGAACACGCTAGGACCGCAACCCCTGGCATGGCCGTCCTCTACGAACGGATCGTCCGCACCGCTCCCTCGGCCCCGGTGCTGTACCTGTCCACCGGAGCTTGGAACGTGGCCCCCACGCTCTCCCGGTTCCTGTCCCGCAATCTCTACCCTGCGGGCCCCAAGCTCCTCACCGATTGGGGTCCAACGCCCGATCGCTGGTTCCGCAGCGGACAAGAGCACAAAAGGTCTTCCTTGGAGCGCCTCGCCACGGAGTTTCCCAACATCAAGTGGCTGCTGGTGGGTGACGATGGCCAACATGATGAGGCCATCTATTCCGAGTTCGCCCAGCGCCATCCGGAAAATGTGCGGGCCATCGCCATCCGCCAGCTCTCCGCCAGCGAAGCCGTGCTCGCCGGCGGGCGGTCAAAATCGGGGGGACAGCCCACCCCGGGAGTTCCCTGGATCTATGCTCCCGACGGCGCCGGCATGTCCGCCCAGCTCGAGCAGCTGGGAATCATTAAGAGCGAGGTTCGCTCTGCGGATGAACCGGAAACGGGCGATGTGGAGGTGTGATTCCTCCGTTGCCCTCGTGTTCAGGACTGACTCATCACGTCCACGGATTTCGCGACTCCCACCGAACCCCGCTTGACCAAGCGCGCCACCAGCTCCGGGCTCGGTGCGCTGGCCTTCCGGCCCTCGATGCGTCGGATCAATGCCGCGGCCGCCGCGGCTCCCATGTCGTAGGCAGGCTGGGAAATGACGGTCAGTGGTGGAGTGGTGAGCCGGGTCCAGGCGAAATCGTCATACATGAGGAATGACACGTCCTTGGGGATGGAAAGGCCGGCCTCCTGGATGCCTTCCACCACACCAAGGGCAATCAAGCCGTCAGAGGCGATGATGGCTGTAGCCGCCTCCGGACCCCGCAGGAGTTCCGAGGTGATCTCCTTGACTGACGCCGAACCGCCGGCATTGAGCCGCACCAGATCCGCAGGGTGAGTAAGCCCCGCTTCCTCGAAGGCGCGGCGGATCCCGTCCAGGCGGTCCGAGATCTGGGAGGAGTCGAGCGTCATTCCGGCCTCGTATGGACCTTCTGCGCGGATGGTCGAGACAAAGGCGATCCGCCGATGCCCTTCCTCGATCAGGTATTTGGCCGACTCGTAAGAGATGGTGGACATGTCCACGGCAAATGTCTCAACATCGAGGCCTTCGGCGGCGCGGTCCAGCAATACGAGCGGACGGCCGGAATCGCTCACCTGTTTCAGGTGGGCTGTCTCCACCGAGGACGCCGGTGCGACAATGAGTCCGTCTACCCGCTTATCTAGGAGTACCCGGACCGCGTCTACCTCCGCGGCCTGTTCTTCGTCCGTGTTGATAAGAATGACGTTGTAGCCGCTCGCCTTCGCGGTATCCGTTATTCCCCTGGTGGCGAGGCCAAAGTGGGGGTTTTCGATATCGCCCACCACCACGCCGATGGTGTTCGATCTTCCCGTGTTCATGCTGCGAGCGAGCTCATTGGGCCGGTAGTCGAGTTCTTCGGCAGCGGCGAGGACCCGTTCGCGGACATCATCGCTGACGGCCCCGTAATTGCCGAGCGCCCGAGCCGCCTGCGCCTTTGAAACTTTTGCGGCCTTGGCGACGTCGGCGACCGTTACGTCCCGCCGTCGGGATCCGTCAGTGTTCATGTTCACCTTTCGGGTGGGGTGTTGACGCAGGTTTGTGATGTCCGCTACATTTCAATCAATCGATGTGAGTCCGGTCTCAATCCTAGGGACTGAGACCGGACTCAGCAAGACTCCACATCGAGCAATATATTTCAGCGGCTCCTGACAGCACCGCGCTCCCTCCCACGATTGGACAACGCTGTGATCACATTGAACTTCCGCCCGGCAGCCCTTGTTGCTGCCGCAGTGGCAGCCCTCCTCGCGCTCTCAGGGTGTGCAGGATCCTCAACGGCCAGCTCCACCTCGGCCAATAACCCCTACGGGCTGATCGAGCCCGGGACCATCCGCGTCGCCAGCTTGGGCGACTCCAAGCCCTACACCTTCACCGACAGTTCGGGTAACTTCACCGGCTTCGACGTCGAACTGTTCAAGGACGTGGCCCACCGCGCCGGCGTGGACAAAGTCGTCTTTACCGGACAGGACTTCTCCGGCCTGCTTGCTGCCGTGTCCAACGGACAGTTCGACGTCGGCGTGGCCGCCATCGGCATCACGGACAAGCGCAAGCAGACCGTGGACTTCTCCAATGGCTACTTGGCCGGATACCTGACAGTCATCACCACCAAGACATCGGGCATCAAGGATGTCGGCGGACTCAACGGAAAGCGATTGGGAGTGGTGCAAGGAACCCTCCAAGAGGCCTACGCGGTAAAGAACTTCCCCTCCGCCCAGTTGGTCAGGTTCCCCGATAACAACACGGCAATATCGGCCGTCAATAGCGGTGCCGTGGACGCACACTTCCTGGACTACGAGGCAGCCAAGGCCTACAAGGACCAGTTTGGGCTCGTCAGCGCTGCGGACATTCCTTCCTTTGATGCCCCGGCCGGATTTGCGATCGCAAAGAACAAGCCCGCGTTCAAGGACGCCTTGAACAAGGGGCTGGCTGCGGCCATGGAAGACGGCACCTGGAAGAAGCTTTACCAGAAGTGGTTCCCGGGTTCGCCCATGCCCGAGCAGTACCTGCCCAAGGCTGAGCAAACCTCCAGCCCCTCACCGACCGCCAGCAAGTAACCGCTGGGCCCGACAACCAACGTCTGAGAGCACTCAATGGATTGGCTCGATACCATCAGCCGCACATTCTTCGACTTCAACGCAATGGTCGAAGTTCTGCCCCAACTCCTCGGAGTTGGCCTGCTCAACACCCTGATCATCTCCCTTTCGGCAACCATCATCGGTGTGGTGATGGGCATGATTGTGGCCGTCATGGGAATCTCGCGGTCCGCCTGGCTCCGGCTACCTGCGCGAATCTACACGGATCTGTTCCGCGGGCTCCCGGCCATCCTCACCATCCTGCTGATCGGCCAAGGGTTTGCCCGGTTGAGCCAGTCGGTCTTCGGGCCCTCTCCCTACCCGCTCGGAATCATCGCGCTGAGTTTGATCGCCAGTGCGTACATCGGCGAGATTTTTCGGGCCGGCATCCTCAGCGTGGACAAGGGCCAAGGTGAAGCATGCCGTGCCTTGGGCATGAGCTACTCCAAGTCCATGGCCCTCGTGGTGGTCCCGCAAGGAGTGCGGCGCGTGCTCCCGGCGTTGGTCAACCAGTTCATCGCGATCGTGAAGGACTCCTCGTTGGTTTACTTCCTTGGCCTCCTGGTCAGTGAACGCGAGCTGTTCCGGGTAGGCCAGGATGCCGCCGTGCTTTCAGGCAACCTGTCCCCGCTGGTCATGGCCGGCATCTTCTACTTGGTCATCACCGTGCCGCTGACCCACTTGGTCAACTACTTCGACAACAAGTTCCGCACCGGCCGCCGTCGCCCTTCCGCCCCCACCAGCGGACTGAAGGAAGTCAAGGAACTCGATGCGGCCTCGCCGCTCATCACCGGGAGCAACACGTGAACCTCACCAGCAGCACCAACGCCAACCCACGCCAATCCGCTCCGGACATCGAAAAGTTCCATGGCTCCAGCTTGGAGTTGCAGAACCTGACTATGGCTTACGGGGATGTGGAAGTACTCCGGAACGTCAGCCTGAACGTAGCGCCAGGCACCACCACCTGCATCATCGGGCCCTCCGGTTCCGGCAAGTCCACGCTGCTGCGCGGAGTGAACCGATTGCACGAGCCCAAGAGCGGAGACGTTCTCCTCGCCGGTGAGAGCGCACTCAAGGTCAAGCCGGATATCCTGCGTGCCCGCATTGGCATGGTCTTCCAGCACTTCAACCTCTTTCCGGACCACACGGCACTGGATAACGTGGCGCTTGCCCTGTGGAGCGTCAAGGGAATGTCCAAGGCAGAAGCCAGGCAGCGCGCGCAGCGACGGCTGACCGAAGTCGGCCTCGCCGAACGAGCCGACCACCGTCCGCGCGACCTCTCAGGCGGCCAGCAACAACGCGTCGCGATCGCCCGGGCGCTGGCCATGGAACCCGAGGTCATGCTCTTCGACGAAGCCACCAGCGCACTGGATCCCGAACTCGTTAAAGGCGTCCTTAATCTCATGGCCGGCCTTGGTCGCCGGGGGATGACGATGCTGGTGGTAACCCACGAGATGGGCTTCGCCCGCAAAGTTGCCGATCAAGTCGTGTTCATGGACGAAGGCGAAGTGGTGGAGATCGGCACGCCGACCCAGCTCTTCGACAACCCCCGCAGCGAACGCCTCCAGCGCTTCCTTTCGGAAGTCCTCTGATGGGCGCAGTAGCAGCGGCGCCCATCCGGACCGCCGTCGTCGGGTTTGGGGTGGCCGGCAGGGTCTTCCACACGCCGCTTATCCAAGCGGATCCGGAATATTCACTGGACGTCATTGTGACGGCAGACCCCGAACGCGCCGCGGCTGCGAGCCGGCTGTACCCCCAGGCGAGGATCGTTCCTACCGCCGAGGACATGTTCGCACTGGCAGGTGAGCTCGATCTCGTGGTGCTCGCCACGCCGCCTGTGACGCATCTGGAGCTCGGTGCCACCGCCATTGCCCACGGGCTCAATGTAGTGGTTGACAAACCTTTCGTCACTACGGTCACCCATGGTGAAGAGCTGGTATCCCAAGCATCCGACGCCGGAGTGCAGCTGACGGTCTTCCAAAACCGTCGGTGGGACGCTGATTTTCTGACACTTCGGAAGCTGCTGCGTGAAGACGCCCTAGGCGAGGTCCGGACCTTCGAATCCCGTTTTGAATGGTGGCGGCCCGGAGGCTTCGGCAATTGGCGCGATTCGTCCACACTGGCCGAAGGGGGCGGAATACTTCACGACCTGGGCGCCCATTTGATTGATCAAGCCATCGAGCTGTTCGGGCCGGTAGCGGAAAGTTACGGCGAAACGGCCAACCACGGGCCGTACCCGGACGCCGCCGATACGGACGCTTTCGTATCGCTCCGCCATGAGTCCGGAGTCCGCTCCCGGCTCTGGATGAACGGCATGGCCGCACAGGTGGGCCCGCGTTTCCACGTACTCGGCGCCAAAGCCGGATACACCAAGTGGGGACTCGATAGCCAGGAACCGGAACTGGCAGCGGGGCTTTCGCCGACGGACCCCTCCTACGGCGTGGAGGGCCCGGACTCATGGGGGCTGCTGGGCGTGGACGGCTCCAGCGCAGCCGTTCCAGCAGAGAAGGGCGACTACCCCAGGTTCTACACGGAGCTCGCGGCTTCCCTCAGGGGAAACGGGCCGCTTCCTGTGCAGCCGGCCGAAGCGCTCGAGGCCCTCAAGATCATCGAAAACATCCACGCTTTCGCGTAAGCAGCATCAGAACCTGAAAGAGAGAACACGCATGTCCTCCACAGTTACCAAGAACGTCGCCGTCATCGGAGGCGGCATCCTGGGCGTATCCACCGCTGTCCACCTGCTCCGCGAAGGCGCCTCCGTCACTCTCCTGACAGAGCAAGGGCTGGCCAGCGAAGCAACCGGACGGTCACTGTCCTGGCTCAACTCCGCGGGAGAACGGTCCACCCCGTACCACCAGCTGCGCGTAGCCGGCGTCGACCGGTACCGTACTCTATTCGCCGCAGACCCAAGCCGTGAGTGGCTCCAATTCGGGGGAGGTTTGATGTGGAATGCAGAAGGGCAGGGCGAGGTCACACAAGCCCGCCACGCCTATGAGCAATCCATTGGATACGATTCGAAGTTGCTGGCACCTGAAGACATTGCCGCGGTTACTCCGGGAATCGACGCCAGTGCCGTGCCGGAAATCGCCATTTTCAACCCCGGCGAGGGCTGGGTCAGCCTGCCGGACTTGGTGAACTTCCTCATGGATGAATTCCACGCCTTGGGTGGCCGCCTCATCCTCAATGCGGGCAAGGTTTCGGTAACGGTCGACGGCGGCCGGGCCACCGGCGTCGAAACATCCTCCGGCGAGACCTACCCGGCAGATGCCGTGCTCGTAGCCTGCGGCGCAGCGACGCCCGCCGTCGTGAAGCCGCTCGGAGTGGACATCCCGAACGGTTCCCCGGTGTCAATGCTGGTGGTCACCAAGCCGGTGGAGCACCAGGTCACCGCAGTCATGAACACTCCGCGCGCCGCAGTCCGTCCCAACCCTGGAAACACGTTCGCGCTGGATCACGACTGGTATGAAGACAGCATCACCGAGCACCCGGATGGCTCGTTCAGTATCCCGGATGATGTTGTTCAGGAGCTGGCTGATGAGTCGTCCAAGCTGATCGCGGGAAACCCTGAACTCAAACCGGCGTCCTGGAAGATCGGCTACAAGCCGATCCCCGGGGATGGGGAGCCTGTCTTCGGTGAACTCGGCCAGGTGCCGGGCTGCTTCGTCGCTTTCACGCACTCGGGGGCGACGTTGGGCCTCATTGCCGGAGAGTTGCTGTCCGGCGAGATCCTCACCGGAACCAAACACCCGATGCTCTCTACTTTCCGGCCGGGGCGTTTTTCCTAGCCAGCCCGTCACGCTGTTAAAGGCCAACGGCCCCGATACGCCATCTGCTTAGGCATGTCGGGGCCGTTGGAGTATCCGGCTGGGTGTTATTTGGTGGTGGCGGTGCGTTGGGTGGCGTTGAAGGCGAAGGAGATGG